>JAZKBJ010000084.1:19525-21064 GCA_040388685.1 Pseudomonadota bacterium | reverse complement strand
GACGGCATTGCCATCGATGGCAATGTCGCCATGCTGGTCGATCTGCTCAAACTCGCCACATTCATCGGCGGGCCGATGCGCGACGGCGTGGCCGACCCGATGGGCATAACGACAACCGACCTGCGCATCGTGCTGGCGCTCGGCGGCGAAGGCGAGCTTGCCGGGCACGAACTTTCCGACATCATGGGGGTTGCACCGATGAACGTCAGCCGCGCGATCACCGGATTGATGCAGCGCGGACTGGTAGAGCCGGGGCTCGACCAGTCCAACCGCAGGCGCAAGCCGGTGCGCCTGACCGCAGAAGGTGAACGCCTTTTCGGCGACACGATCCCGGCCATGGCCCAGGTCGGCGCTGACCTGTTCAAGGGCGTGCCGCAGCGCGACCGCGACGCTTTCCGCCGGGTCGCCGCTGCTGTGCTGGCGCGCATTGTCCGATGGGCCGACTGACCGGCGCTCAGGGCCATTTCTTCTGAAGCTTGGTGAAATCGCCGACGGCAAACGACTTGGCGAGCACCGGATGGGCGAAGCTCATCGGCACTTCCTGGCGGTGCGGCCAGGTCTGGCGAATCTCTGTTTCGGGCAGCAGCACGTCCGGGCCGATGGGATTTTCCGGGTAGCAGACGGCGGCGGGCTGGAGATGCGCGATGGTCTTGGACCATCCGGTCTCGTAATCGCCCTGCCACTGCATAAGATAATCCAGCCGCTTGATCTTCCAGACTCCGTCTTCCTTGACGTAGTCGTTCTCGTACATGCCGCTTTCCCAGAACTGCTGGGGCACGCCCTCGGGCTTGTCGCCAATAACCTCATCGTGCCACCCGCCTGCGAGGATGGCGCGAAAACGGCCTTTGGCGCTCTGTCCGTCGGGTGCGACGGTGATGACGTCCTGCATCTGGAAATGATCGAGCAGGAGGCCATGGACCGGCCCGCGCCGTCCGCCGGTAAACAGGTTCTGGAACCACGTGCCGTAAAGGCGCATCACGCCTTCGTAGCCGCGATACTCACCCGAGAGGAATATGACCGCGCCGTCCTTGGCAAACAGGCCCGCCACTTCCTCGGGCCGGTTGTAATCGATGTAATAGCCATAGGCCCACTGCAGGCGGCGGATGGCGTTGAGGTCTTCGAGTTCGGTCACCCGGGCCTCAAGGGCGGCGAGACGCGTATCGACATCGGTCATGTTCGACTCTCCCAAGTCAATTTGTATGTAACACTAACAATAATTCGGGCGAATGCGAGAGGGAAAATGACATATCGGGCGGCTTGTTTTGCCGGGCCGTGCCGTTAGTCTCGCGCAGGACGGGTAATGAAGGATGCTGGCGCATGTGCGATGAGATGACCGAAGCCGAGAACGCCGCGTGGATGCGTGACAAGGGGCTGAACCGGCGCGAATTTGCCAGTGTTGGCGCAGGGGCCGCAGCGCTTTCCATGCTGCCCGGCTGCACCACGGCAGGAGAAATGCCTTCGTCCTCCGCCACGGCTAGCCGCACGGTGATCATCGATACGCCTGCCGGAAAGGCTGATGCCTTCTTCGTCTATCCCGCG
>JAZKBJ010000084.1:18683-19515 GCA_040388685.1 Pseudomonadota bacterium | reverse complement strand
AAGGGCAAGCATCCGGCGGTGATCATGTGGCCTGACATTGCCGGGCTGCGCGATGCCTATCAGCAGATGGGCACGCGGCTTGCGGCGGCGGGCTTTGCCGTGCTGGTGGTGAACCAGTATTACCGTTCAAGCCCCGCGCCTGTCCTGAATTCGCTGATGGAATGGCGCGCGCCAGCGGGCGCGGCCAAGCTCAAGCCGATGATCGCGGCGATCACGCCTGCGGGCACGATTTCGGATGCGGCGGCCTTCGTCGGCTGGCTCGACGGGCAGAAGGAAGTCGATACGAAGAAGCGCATCGGCACTTGCGGCTATTGCATGGGCGGGCCGTTCACCGTGCGCACCGCCTTTGCCAATCCGGCCCGCGTGGGCGCGGCAGCATCGTTCCATGGCGGCGGCCTTGTCGGCACCGATGGCGATGCGCCGAACAAGCTGATCGCCAGCACCAAGGCCGCCTACCTCATCGCCATCGCCCAGAATGACGATGAACGCGCGCCCGATGAGAAGAAGGTGCTGCGCGCAGCGGCCGATGCGGCGGGACGGCCTGCGGAGATCGAGGTCTATCCCGCGCAGCACGGCTGGTGCACGCTCGACGCGCCGATCTATGACCGCGAGCAGGCGGAAAAGGCCTGGCCCGAAGCCGAAAAAACGATGCAAGCAGCGAAAGACAGCCCCGAAGGGGCACGCGGTGCGGCGACGGAAATGTCGCATGCTCTCGATGCGGTTGTGCGAGCCGCAGAGGGTCTTCCGACGGACGATCCTCAGGTTCAGAAACTGATGGCGCGGCATCAAAAGTTGAAAACCGCATTCGAAGCGGTCGCGGGTGCTGGTGAGG
>JAZKBJ010000084.1:0-18673 GCA_040388685.1 Pseudomonadota bacterium | reverse complement strand
ATGACCGCGAGCAGGCGGAAAAGGCCTGGGGGCGGATGCTGGCGCTGTTTGGCGCGAATTTGTGAGGGGTTGGGGCGGCGGGTTTTGCGGGGGAGTCGCTGTTGTGGTTGCGACGCCGTAGTGCAAATTGACTGATTGAATCGCATTTATTACCGTGAAGTATGTTTTGGTTGAAAGCCTACGACCGGCGCGAACGTCTCTCCGATGCCGAATTAGAACGATTGCTCGCGGCGTTGACAGATCAAGTAGCGCAGTATCGCTATGCCATTCGCAATTACCCACCCGATCGGATGGAGCGGTACGGTCGACCTTTTCTCGATCGGCTTGAAGAAAGAGTGAGCGTGGTTACGCAACAAATCAAAGACAGAGCGACGTCACCAAACTGAAGTCCGCTCCCCACCCCATTTCCGTCACGTACACCGGTAACGATCCATCCCCAAACCTGCCGTCACCCCGGACTTGACCCGGGGGCCCGCTGCCTTTTTAGCGCCGCGACGAACACCGGGGCCAAGAAGAAGAGCGCTGTCGCGGATCAAGTCCGAGACGACGAAGGTTTGATCCAGATGCGATTACACCCCTCCCCCTCAAGGGGATGGCCGGGTGGGGGTGTGCCGCACTGGCGTTGACGCGCGGCTTCGCCCTTGCCCCTCTCCGCCGGGAAGGGGCGAAGCGAGGTCAGGCCCCCCGCAGCATCTCCGCGTTTTCCTCGATCATCTGGCGCACCGAGCGCGCCTTGCGCCCGGTCAGGCGTTCAACGTCGTCGGTGCAGATTTCGAGAAACCCCTCGCGGATGGCTTGGCCGAAGGTGACCATGTCGTCGCTGTTCCACGGGATTCCCGCCACCGACTGATCATCGACCGGGCGGCGGGGGATGCCCATGGCGTCGAACATGGCGTATTGGGCCTCGTCGCCAAGCGCGACGTGTTCGACCGGGCGGCCAGTGACCGCCGCCATGATCGCGGCCACTTCGGCAAAGGTCTGCAGGTCCGGGCCGGTGATGTTGTAGGTCCGGTTCTCGTGGCCCTCGCCGCTCAGCACGGCGACGGCGCTTTCGATGCAGTCGTCGCGCCAGACCATGGCTTCGCGGCCCTCGCCTGCGTTGGAGAACCACTTGCCGGTCTGCATCACGCCGGGGCCGGCCATGAGGATCATCGCGTCGGCGTAGTGCGCGTCGCGCAGCATGGTCCATGAGCAACCGCTGGCCTTCATCAGCGCCTCGGTCTCGATGTGATCGTGGCGGACTTCGGCGGGGTTGGCGGGATCGTCTATGCCGATGAAGCTGGTGTAGATTATGTGAGCGACGCCCGCGGCAGCCGCCGCATCGATCGCCGCCTTGTGCTGCTCCACCCGTGCGCCGACGCGGGTGCCGGAGATCAGCAACATCCGCTCAGCCCCCTGCACGGCTGCGGCCAGCGTCTCGGGCTTGTCGAAATCGCCGTAGCGCACGGCGCAGCCTTGCGCGGCGCGGTCGGCAAGCTTGTCAGGCTTGCGCGAGATCAGGATCAGGTCGGCGGCGCGGCCTTGCGCGATCAGGCGGTCGGTGACGCCGCGGCCATAGTTGCCCGACGCCCCGGTGATGACGATCTTGCCCATGGTCAGAGCCCGTCCAGCTGCGCCTGCGGCACCCACCAGCCATGGACTTGCGGGCGCAGACGCGCGGGGATCACCACCTTGGCGACCGGACCTGCGGCGATGTTCCCCGCATCCACCACCCATGCCTCGTGGAAGAACTGGTTATCGCCGATCTGCTGGTCGACGATGAACACCAGCCAGCCGTCATGCGCCGGGTCGGCGGCGGGAACGTGGACGGGTTCGTTGTAGCCCGCCATCGGCGGGAGCGGCAGAGCGCCGGTAACTTGCGGGGCGGGCATGTCCATCCCGTCCAGACGGAGCAGCATGTTGAAGCTGACGCCGACGGGGCCTGCGAACAAGGGCGGCCCTTGCAGCGCCGGGTTCATCGAGAGCATGAAGCCGAAATTGTAGGGCTTGCCCTGCATTTTCGCCGGGATCACCGGGAAATCGCCGGGAGGGCCGATCAGGGCTTCGGTCACCTCGCCGCCATCCGCCTTCGGATCGACGGTCCAGCGGGTGAGCGCGCCGACGACGTCCTGCGGCCCCATGTGGATGCCCGAAGGTTCACGGATGAAGGCGAAGGCGTTGGTGTTGTTCAGGCAGGCGTCGAAGTGGAGCAGGCCGTCCGCATCCTCCCACGCATTCATCATGTGGTAGGAGTGACAGCCCTTGGGGCCTTTGAACCACCTGATTTCCGATACGTCGCCATAGCGCGGCATGACGCCGAGCCATGAGTCCAGTTCGGGTTCGTGGTGCCAGTGTTCGCCGCCTGCCTTGAGCCGGTCGAGATCGGACGTGGTCGGGTAGATCGGGAACAGCGCGTAGTTCTCGCTGATCGTGAAATCGTGCATCATCGCGCAGTAGGGCGCATCGAACCACTGTTCGGACTTGAGCGTGCCATCGGGCGCGACAATGCAATAGGCAACCTTGGTAGAGGCCTGCCCATCGGCTTCATAGCCGTAGAAGAACAGCTCACCCGTCGCAGCATCAATCCGCACGTGCGCGGTCATCGTCTCGCTCTTGAGCGCGCCGCCGAAATCGTAGGAGCCGATGGTGGCGAGCGTGATGGGATCGACGCGGTAGGGGCGGCCATCTTCCTTGGCCATGAGCAGCCGCCCTGCGTGCCAGACGGGAGTCGTATTGGCCACCGTACGGTCGGTGCCCTGCACCTCGGCATCATCGGTGAAGGGATTGCGATACTTGCCGAAGAGCGCCTTGCCCGCCGCCTTCTCCGCCTTGTAGCGCGCGGTCTCGACGAACTTCATCGTGAAATCGGCCGTGCCATCGGCGCCAAACGACAGGCGGCTGACCATGCCGTCACCCGACAGCGTATGGTCATTCTCGAACCGGGGGGCGAAAGCGGGATCGGGGATCGCGCGGTAGAAGCTGCCGCGCACTTCGGCGGGCAATTCGCCTTCGACCTTGAGCCCGTGAAGCGCGACTTCCTGCCCGACCGGCTCGTTGAGTCCCTGAAAATAGATCGTTTGCGGAAACGCGCCCATCACCAAACCCTCACCCTAACTATTGTTACGATTGTTGTAGCGCGATTCGGTGCAAGTTCAAGCCCACCAATAGGCCGTCGCGCGCATCTCGATGCTCACGCGCGGCGGCGCATCGGCGGGACAATCCGGCAGGTCGAAGGCGACGTGGGGCACATGGTGCGCGCGGCCGGGATCGCTGTCGTTGGTTTTGAACAGCACCGCTTCGCCAATCGTCATATCGGGAAAGTAGTACCAGCGGTGCGCAGGATTGTGCGCGACGACGAGGCCTTCGAACGACCATTCGGGCTTGCCTGCCTCATCGAACACCGCTTCCGCCTCGATCAGGTCTGCCGGAGCAAGGCTGCGTGCGTCGCAGAACGCCAGCGGCACATCCTGAGGCGGCGGGGAAATGGCCCGCCAGACGTTATAGGCGGCGCAGCGCAGGTAGGGTCTGCCATTTGCACCGCGTTCGCCAAACTGGCGCGCGGTCTTGTCGGAAATGTCGATATGGGCGAAACGCGCGGGCATCGAGTTGTTGAGGCTTCCGGCCTTGCCCGACCTTTCGGAAAAGCGCAGCAGGCCGGGCGCGCCGACATGGACGAAGTCTGCACCCGTCGCCGCCTGAACCAGCTCCTCTATCTCCTGGCAGTGGATGCGGGCAACCTGCTCGCGGTCGGCGAAGTCGGTCACGGCGCTGGTATGGCGCAGGATCTGGAAGCCTTCGCGGTCGATGGTGGTGTCAGCGGCGCGGGCATCATGCATCGGCATGGGCGCGGGAACGATCTCGACCTCGTCCTTCTCGTGAGCATTGGCGTAATAGCGCGGCGTTGCGAACTTGCGGCCGGAATAGGCGATCAGCGCTTCCATCATGCTCTCCTGCGGCGCCCCTGCTTTGGCGCAAGGTGTTGACGATGCAGGCTACAGGCGCAGGCGAACCATAACAAGAGTTAGAGTTTTAGCGCGAGCGCAAAAACGGTGCGCGCACGGCCAATCACGGCATGTTGTCAGCGAGCCAGTCGGGATCGGGCGCGATCCGCTGGACGATCTCCACCACCGTGCCGGCAGGGCCTGCCAACTGGAACCGGCGCTGGCCCCATGGTTCGTCGGTCAGCGGCTTGATCAAGGCAATGCCGCTCGCTTCGAGCCGTGTCGCCTCGGTGGCGGCATCCTCGACAAGCACCGCGATCATGACGGCATCAGCAGCCCGCCCGCGCTGCGCCTCCGGCGCTGATGGATGCGCGCCGTCGAGAAGGTCGAGAAACAGGCCGGGCAGATCGGGGTGCACCAGGCTGACAAACCAGTCGAGTTTGGCGACCTCAGCGAAGCCCAGGTGCCGGACGAAAAATTCCGCATCGCTGACAGGCGAGTCGGTCAGGATCACGGTGCCAAAGCCGGAAACCTTCATTGTCTGGTTACACTCCCGGATATCGTTGCGACCACCGACCAATCCGCGTCTCGCCACCACGTTCCCAGACAGGCAAAACCCCGGACATCCAATAGGATGCCCGGAGCGGGAAATGCTTTCGCCAAGGGGTTTATGTCGATTGCAAACACGAACGGCAACACACCCTCTCCGCTGCGACTAACTTCGCTAATCGCTCAGCAAGTCTCGCTCCCCTCCCTTAAGGGAGGGGCTGGGGGTGGGTTTACGGCCTCGGTCTTTGCGAAAGACATAATCCCCTTTGCAAAGGCGGAACCAGTTATCCGGCGGCGAGCTGCTTTTCCAGTTCGCCGAGCACGCGGTAGCAGTCGAGCACTTGCGCGACCGAGCTGTTTGGTTCGCGGCCTTCGCGGATCGCGGCGATGAATTCGCGGTCCTGCAATTCGATGCCGTTCATCGAGACATCGACGTTCGACACGTCGATCGGCTCTTCCTTGCCGTTCACGAGATCGTCGTAGCGCGCGATATAGGTCGCGGTATCGCCGATGTAGCGGAAGAAGGTGCCAAGCGGGCCATCGTTGTTGAACGACAGCGAGAGCGTGCAGATCGCGCCGCTTTCGCTCTTGAGCTGGATCGACATGTCCATGGCGATGCCGAGTTCAGGATGGATCGGGCCTTCGACCGCATTGGCCTTGACGATCTTGCCCGCCTGATAGGCGAACAGATCGACCGTGTGCGCGGCGTGGTGCCACAGCAGGTGGTCGGTCCATGACCGCGCTTCGCCCTTGGCGTTCATGTTCTTGCGGCGGAAGAAGTAGGTCTGCACATCCATCTGCTGGATATTGAATTCGCCCGCGGTGATCTTGTTGTGCACGTACTGGTGCGAAGGATTGAAGCGGCGGGTGTGGCCGACCATGCAGACCTTGCCCGTCTCCTGTTGAACGCGCAGCACTTCCTCTGAATCCGCCCAGCTGTCCGCCAGCGGAATTTCGACCTGAACGTGCTTGCCCGCCTTCATGCAGGCGATGGCCTGCGCCGCGTGCATCTGCGTGGGCGTGCACAGGATCACGGCGTCAACGTCATCGCGCGCCAGCGCATCCGCAAGTTCGGTCGAACTGTGCTTCGCGCCATATTTTTCAGCCACGGCAGCCGCCTGTTCGGCGGTGCGGCTGATGATCGAGACGATCTCCACGCCGTCAATCTTCTTCAGGCCATCAAGATGCTTTTCGCCGAACGCGCCGGCGCCTGCGAGGGCGATTCTCATGGATTTTCTCCATATTCCCCCTCCCGCTGGCGGGAGGGGTCAGGGGTGGGCACCCGCGACAGCGGGCTGATTGTTTAGCGAAGGAGGCGGAAAGGCCCACCCCCAGCCCCTCCCGCAAGCGGGAGGGGAGAAGATCAATCTTCCGGTTCCAGAACGATGTGGCCGATGGCCGTGTTGCTGCAGGGGATATGGTAGTGGCGGTTCAGGGTTTTCACCTTCTTGCCCAGCGCGCCGCGCATGATCAGCCACATCACCATTTCGATGCCCTCGGAGCCGGTCTCCCGCAGGTATTCGATATGCGGGATGAAGCGGACGGCGTCGTCATCGGCTTCGAGCATGTCGAGGAACTTGTTGTCCCATTCGCGATTGAGCAACCCGGCGCGCGGCCCCTGAAGCTGGTGGCTCATGCCGCCGGTGCCCCAGATCTGCACATTGAGGTCTTCGGGGAAGCTTTCGACCGCGCGGGCAATCGCCTCGCCCAGCGCCCAGCAGCGGTTGCCCGACGGGACCGGGTAAGTAACCACATTGACCGCCAGCGGCACGACCTTGACCGGCCACTTTTCAGGCTGGCCGAACATCATCGAAAGCGGCACGGTGAGGCCGTGATCGACGTCCATCTCGTTGATGATGGTCATGTCGAAATCGTCGAGGATCAGGCTCTGCGCGATGTGCCAGGCAAGGTCAGCATGACCTTCGACATCGGGCACCGGACGCGGCCCCCAGCCTTCGTCGGCCGACTTGTAGCTTTCGCCGCAGCCGATCGCGAACGTCGGGATGATGTTCGCATCGAACGCCGAGGCGTGATCGTTGTAGACGAGGATGACGACGTCGGGCTTGGTTTCGGCTTCCCACTGCTTCGTCCAGTCATAGCCCGCGAAGATCGGGCCGAAATAGTCGTCGCGGGTCTTGCCTTGATCGACGGCGACGCCGAGCAGCGGAACATGGCTGGAGCCAACGCCTGCGGTGATACGGGCCATGTCAGTTGGCTCCCTTGTTGGCTTGTGCGGCCAGATTTGCGCGGATCGAGCGGTTGCCTTCGGCGGAGCGGCCACCGTCCATCATCATCTGGCGATATTCGGGCCAGGTCATGTCGGTCATCGTGCTGACCGCTTCGGCAAAGGGCAGCCCGTCGGAGGAAAACAGCTTGGACAGAAAGTAGACGTTGCCGCCCAGATCCAGCAGCTTGTTGTAATCGCGCGCGAGCAGCGCCTGCTTGGCCTCTTCCGAGATGGTCCATTCATCAAGGTAGGCGCGTTCGTCCGCCTTGAAGCGGTCACGGTTTTCGGCCTTCATCAGGCTCATCGCGAACTGGTTGATCCAGTATCCCTTGCGTGCGCGGGCAGCGGTATAGATCCGCGTGCCGGGGATATCGTCCAGTTCGGCAAGGTATTCGTGGATGTTCTGCTTGGGCGTGGTTTCAGTCACAGGCCCCTCTCCTTCAGCTTGGCGTCGAGGCGCGGGAACACCCGGCGGGCGTTGCCCTCGAAAATCGCGTGGCGTTCGGCGTCCGTGATGTCGAGCGCATCGACGTAACGCTTGGTATCGTCAAAATAGAAGCCGGTGGTGGGATCGATGCCGCGCACCGCGCCGACCATTTCCGAACCGAACAGGATGTTCTTGTTCTCGATCACGTCTGCCAGCAGATCAACGCCCGGCTGGTGATAGACGCAAGTGTCGAAATAGACGTTGTTCATCAGGTGGCCCGACAGGTCAGGCTTCTTGAGCATATCCGCCAGCCCGCGATAACGCCCCCAGTGATAGGGCACCGCGCCGCCGCCGTGCGGGATGATGAAGCGCAAGGTGGGGAAGCGGCTGAACAGATCGCCTTCCAGAAGCTGCATGAACGCGATGGTGTCCGCCGCGATATAGTAGCCGCCGGTGGCGTGCATCGCCGGATTGCACGAACCCGAAACGTGAATCATAGCCGGAACGTCCAGTTCCACCATCTTCTCGTAGAACGGGAACCAGTATTCGTCCGTCAGCGGAGGGTGGGTGAAGCGCCCGCCGCCCGGATCGGGGTTGAGGTTGCAGCCGATGAAGCCCAGATCGTTGACGCAGCGCTCAAGCTCGGCGATCGAGCTGGTCATGTCCGCTTCGGGCGACTGCGGCAGCATGCACACGCCTGCGAAAATATCGGGATAGAGGCCGACGACACGCGCGATCAGATCATTGCAGACCTGTGCCCACTTCACCGCGACCGACTGATCGCCGACATGCGGAGCCATGGCCGAGGCGCGGGGCGAAAAGATCGTCATGTCCGCGCCGCGTTCCTTGAGCAGGCGCAACTGGTTGGATTCAATCGTCTCGCGGATTTCGTCGTCCGAGACATCGGGATAGGCGGGGCATTCGGTGCCTGCCTTGAATGCGGCCTTCTGCTTTTCGCGCCATTCGTCGTGCGCTTTTGGCAGCACGGTGTAATGGCCGTGGCAGTCGATGATCATGGTCATCAGGCTTCGGTCCTCTCATGTTTGAACTGAATGGTCTTTCCGGCCTGTTCACGCTGGCGCTGCACAGTGCCGCTGGTCATCACCGGTTCGATGCCGAGGCCGATCAGCGTCTTGCAGCTCTCCTCCATCTCGGCGGCGCGGCGCAGACCGTGCGTGGTCATCCGCTCGACGTTGTATTCGGCGCGGGTGAACCAGCTTTCGCTCTTCTCGCTGGCATCGAGCGAGGACAGCACTTCGTCAACCACGCCTGCCTTGGTGGCGGCGAGCATCATTTCGGCGGTAAGCGCTTCAACGCCCTTGACCATGATCGAGCGGATCATCTTGATCGCGCTGGCCCGGCCAATGTCGGTGCCGACGACGCGGGTCTTGGCAAAGCCTGCCGCATTGAGCATCGCTTCTGTTTCGGCGGCGTCCTTGCCCGAGAGCAGCAGCGGCACATTCATGCGTGCGGGATTTACCGGGGCGAGCACCGCGACATCGACATAGCGCCCGCCCGCTGCCTCTATCGCCTGGGCGGCGGCGCGCTTGGTATCGGGGGCTACCGAGTTCATGTCGCACCAGATCGCACCCGTTTTCAGCAGCGGTGCATAGTCCTGCGCGGCCGGCAGCGCGGAATCGGCGGTGACCAGGGAGAGCACGATATCGGCATCGGACAGCGCGCACTCGGCGGTGGCGCAGGCCACGACGCCCGCGCGCTCCATCTCGGCGCGGCGTGCGGGATTGATGTCGAAGGCCAGCGCGGCGGATTCCCAACCTGCGGCCAAGGCAAAGGTGGACCCGGCCTCTCCGAAGCCGATCAGGGCGATTGTGCTCTCCATGGCGCGATGTCCTGCGTCTGCGGAAGGGTCACCACAAATGCAAACATCGCCTGCCCCATAAATTTATGCAAAGCCTTCGCTTGCCACCTGTTGCAGCAGCGTGACGAATGCTCCCTGCGGCGCGGTAGGTCGCCAGCCCTCGCGCGTAGTGATGCCGATGGTGCGCGCGACGGGCACTGGGGTGGGTCTTGTGGCGAGAACACCTGCCTGCAATTCAACCGCGAGTTGAGCCGGTGAGAGCAGCGTCAAAGCATCCGATCCAAGCAGCAATTGGCGCACGGTGAGGACCGAGCCGCATTCGATGGCGACGTGGGGCGGCTCTGCGCCTGCGCTGCGCATCATGTCTTCCCAGTAGTGGCGCAAGGGGGTGTCGCGGGCGGGGAGAATCCACGGGTAGCGGGCCAGCGTGGCACCGTCCGTGGCCATTGCCAGCAGCGGGTGGCCTGCCCGCATAACCAGCGCGGGCTGGTCCTCGAACACCGCCTCCTGCCGCAGATCGTCGAGCGCGGAGCCATCGCGCAAGGCGCCGAGCATCATGTCGATTTCCCCATCGCGCAAGGGGCCTGACAGTTCGGAATGACTGCCTTCTACCACGGCGACATCGACGCCGGGATGCGCCTGCGTAAAGCGCAGGATCGTTTCGGGAAGCCAGCGCGCGCGGCTGAGCGGCATGGCGCCAACGACGATCCGCCCCGCCGCCTTGCCCTGCCACGCGGCGACTTCGGCAAGCCCGCTGCGCAGTTCGGCCATGGCGAGGCCGAAGCCCCGGGCGCGGCGCTCTCCGGCAGGGGTGAGCATGACCGAACGCCCCCGGCGGTCCACCAGCCGCTGCCCCAATGCCACCGACAGATCGGCGACGGCGCGGTGCAACGAGGCGGACGACAGGCCGGTTGCCTCGGCAGCGACAGCATAGCTCCCGGCGCGTGCCAACGCGAGGAAGGCACGCACCTGCGTGCCGGTGACACGCGGGCTGCCAACGTGCGCAATCGCGGCTTCCGCGCGCGGGGATAGCAGCAATGCGGGCTCGGTCGGGGTCATGCCCGATGACCCCCGTATAAACAGGGTGCACCCCAGGTGTTCCTCCAGCCTTGAGAGGGCTTGGGTAAGGGCCGGCTGGGTGAGGTTGACCGCACGTGAGGCCCGCGTGACGCTGCCATGCCGTACCGTGGCGGCAAAGGCGGCGATGTGCCGGATATTGACCGCAGCTTCAGCCATGCAATCTGGCTTAGCATTTCCTTATGGCCAAGCGCAAACATTGCATTGGTGACGCGCGCGCGGCAGTCGCATGGACACGGGCCAGCAATTCCAAGGGAGTCAGGTATGTCGGGTATCGTCGTCCAGAACATCGAACGTGCGGATCAGGACGTGATCGACGGCCTTGCCGCCTGCGGCGTTGCCACCGTGCATGAATCGCAGAACCGCACCGGTCTGATGGCCAGCTACATGCGCCCGATCTATCGCGGCGCGCGCATTGCGGGCAGCGCGGTGACGATCAGCGCGGCTCCCGGTGACAACTGGATGGTGCACGTGGCGATCGAGCAGTTGAAGCCGAGCGACATTCTGGTGCTGGCGCCGACCAGCCCTTGCGAGGATGGCTACTTTGGTGATCTGCTGGCCACCTCGGCCCAGGCGCGCGAGTGCCGCGGGCTGGTAATCGATGCGGGCGTGCGCGATGTGCGCGACCTGACCGAGATGGAGTTCCCGGTGTGGTCGAAGGCGATCTACGCACAGGGCACGGTCAAGAACACGCTGGGCAGCGTCAACGTGCCGATCGTCTGCGCCAATGCGCTGGTCAATCCGGGCGATGTGATCGTGGCCGATGACGACGGCGTGTGCGTGGTGCCGCGCGAAAAGGCCGCCGAAGTGCTGAAGGCGGCGCAGGCGCGCGAGGCCAATGAAGGCGAGAAGCGCGCGAAGCTCGCGGCAGGCGTGCTGGGTCTTGATATGTACAAGATGCGCGAGCGGCTTGAGAAGGAAGGCCTGAAGTATGTCTGACGTCTCGCCAGACGGCATCCGCTGCATGTGGATGCGCGGCGGCACGTCGAAGGGTGGCTATTTCCTCAAGGACGATCTTCCTGCCGACACCGCGCAGCGCGATGCCTTCCTGCTCGGCGTGATGGGTTCGCCCGATCCGCGCCAGATCGATGGGCTTGGCGGGGCCGATCCGCTGACCAGCAAGGTGGCGGTCGTGTCGAAGTCCGTGCGCGAGGGGATCGACGTCGATTACCTGTTCCTGCAGGTGTTCGTCGATCAGGCCATCGTCACCGATGCGCAGAACTGCGGAAACATCCTTGCCGGCGTCGGCCCCTTTGCGATCGAGCGGGGGCTGGTGGACGCAATGGGCGACGAGACGCGCGTGGCGATCTTCATGGAGAACACCGGTCAGGTAGCCGTGGCTACCGTGGCGACTCCGGGCGGCGTGGTGACATACAAGGGCGACGCCGCGATTGACGGCGTCCCGGGCACACACGCTGCGGTGCCGCTGGAGTTTCGTGATACCGCCGGGTCATCCTGCGGGGCACTGCTGCCCACCGGCAATGCGGTGGACGTCGTCAATGGCGTGGCGGTGACGCTGATCGACAACGGCATGCCCTGCGTGGTGATGAAGGCCGAAGATCTGGGCATCACCGGGTACGAGGACCGTGACTGGCTGGACAATGCCACCGATCTGAAAGCCCGGATCGAGGCGATCCGGCTGATCGTGGGGCCGATGATGAATCTGGGCGACGTTTCGGCCAAGTCGGTGCCCAAGATGATGCTGGTCGCGCCTCCCAAGCATGGCGGGGCGGTGACCGTGCGCAGTTTCATTCCGCACCGCGCGCATGCCACGATCGGTGTGCTGGGCGCTGTAAGCGTGGCAACCGCCTGCCTGATCGAGGGATCGCCTGCCGCTGATGTGGCGAAGATTCCCGGCGGTTCGCGCAAGCTGCTTTCGGTCGAGCATCCGACCGGCGAAATGAGCTGCGTGTTGGAAGTGGATGACAGCGGCGCTGTGCAAACGGCAGCTTTGCTGCGGACCGCGCGCAAACTGATGGATGGGATCGTGTTCGGCTGAGGCCCTGCGCGTGCTTCGACAGGCTCAGCATGAACGGGTCTGGGATAATTGTAGAAACTTCCGCTCGTCCTGAGCTTGTCGAAGGACTCGCACTGAGGGTTAGACCATGAGCGACCGTATCATCAGTTGGCATTCCAACCCGTCCAAGCCGCGCTATGTGCCGCCCGTCGGCGCGGTCGACGCGCATTGCCATGTGTTCGGCCCGATGGCGCAGTTCCCGTTCAGCGCCAAGGCAAAGTACCTGCCTGAGGACGCCGGGCCGGACATGCTGTTCGCGCTGCGCGATCATCTCGGCTTCGACAGGAACGTGATCGTGCAGGCAAGCTGCCATGGCACGGACAATGCCGCGACATTAGACGCCATTGCCAAGTCCAACGGACGCGCTCGCGGCGTCGCCGTGGTCGATCCGGCGATTTCCGAGGCCGAACTCCACGCGCTGCATGATGGCGGCATTCGCGGCATCCGCTTCAATTTCCTCAAGCGGCTGGTCGACAACGCGCCCAAGGACAAGTTCCTCGAAGTGGCGCAGCGCCTGCCCAAGGGCTGGCATGTGGTGATCTACTTCGAAGCCGACATTCTGGAAGAACTGCGCCCGTTCATGGACGCGATCCCGGTGCCGCTGGTGATCGACCACATGGGCCGCCCCGATGTGCGCCAGGGACCGGACGGCCCGGACATGAGGGCCTTCCGCAACTTTCTGAACAGCCGCGACGACATCTGGTTCAAGGCCACCTGCCCTGACCGGCTGGACGCGATCAAGGAAGGCGGCGCGGGCGATCCCTGGAATGCCTTTGCCGATGCGGTGGCCCCGCTGGTGGCGGATTATCAGGACCGCGTGCTGTGGGGCACCGACTGGCCGCACCCCAACATGGACACAGAAATTCCCGACGACGGGCATCTGGTCGACATGATCCCGCGCATTGCGCCAACCGAGGCGCTTCAGCGCAAGTTGCTGATCGACAACCCGATGAAGCTGTATTGGGCCGACTGACTCCGGTGCAGGACCGGTGCCATGACGTTGCGCCGGTCCTGCGCAATGTGGCTGTGCACATTACAGGAGATTGACGGCGCGTTTACCACTGCAGCGCTCAGGGAACGTGCGTTGACGCACGCTGCCTTCGCCGGAACACCTTCCCGTTGGTTAATTTTCCCGGCCTGCCCCTGCGGAGCTTTACGGGTGGCTTGCCTTACCTGACGTTCCGCTTCCCCCGATAGGACAGGCACGGTGCCGACCGGCCTTCGGGGAGTAGCGATGTTCAGATTCAATATTTCAGCCAAGTTCATTGCCGCCTTCGCGCTGCTGTTGGCGGTGATGGCCGGGATGGGTTTGTTTGCAATTGCCAAGATCGGCGAGGTGAACGCGATAGCGGCTGAACAGCGTGACCGCTGGATGCCCGCAGCAGCTACGCTGGGCGACATTCATGCCTACACTTCGCAGTACCGGCTGAAGCAGGACGAAATGTTTGCTGCGCCCTCGCCCGAAGCCATGGCGAAGAGCGGGAAGCTAATGAAGAATGCCCGCGCTGCGATCGAAGGCAGTCTGAGCGATTTTGAAAATCTCGCAGTAACCCCTGAGCAGAAGGCAGCGCTGGGTTCGATGCGCGAAAGCTGGGGGGCGTTCGTCAAGCAGGACGCCACGATGCAGCAAATTGCTCTGGCGGGCAGTTCCGAGAATGCGCAGACCATCCACGACGGCGAAGGGCTCGACACATTCTACGCGCTGGAAGACACCGTTCTAGCCGCAATTGAGGTGAACAAGAAGGCATCCGATGCCATCGCCGCGCAAAGCGATGCGATCTACGCTTCCGCCCGCAACTTCACGCTGGCCGCACTGGGAATCGGTGTCGTTGCAGCCCTGGCGCTGATGGCTTTCCTGATGCGCAACATTGCCGCGCCGCTGGTCCGCATGTCGGAAGCGGTGGCACGGCTGATAAGCGGCGACCATTCGGTCACGGTTCCGGGCCTTGGCCGCACCGACGAACTGGGCCATCTCGCCCGGGCGCTCGACCAGTTCCGCGACGTCTTCGCATCCGACCATGCTCGCGCCGAGGCCGAGCAGGCGCTTGCCCGCGATACGCAGGTGACGATCGACGCCATCGGCGAGGGTCTGACCGCGCTGGCCGAAGGAAACCTGACGCACCGCGTTTCCGAAAATGGCAGCGGCGCGCTGGCCAAGCTGCACGTCGATTACAACGCCGCCGTGGCGGAACTTGAGCGCGTGCTCGCCAAGATTGCCGACGGGTGCAACACGATCAAGCTGGGCACCGACGAGATTGCCAGCGCCGCGACCGACCTTTCGCTGCGCACCGAGCAGCAGGCCAACTCGCTCGCCGAGACGTCGCGCACGCTCAACGAGTTCACCGTTTCGGTCAAAACGACGGCGGAAAACGTCAAGCAGACCAGCTCGCGCCTGACCGTGGCCCGCAGCACGGCCGAAAGCGTGGGCGATACGGCAGACCGCGCAGTGGCCGCGATGCGCAGCATCGAGAGCAGCTCACGCGAGATGGCCGATATCGTCAACGTCATCGACGGGATCGCTTTCCAGACCAATCTGCTGGCCCTGAACGCGGGTGTCGAGGCCGCGCGCGCAGGCGATGCGGGCAAGGGGTTTGCCGTGGTTGCGACCGAGGTGCGCGCGCTGGCGCAGCGTTCGTCCGATGCGGCAAAATCGATCCGCGAGCTGATCGGCAAGAGCACCGACGAAGTGAGCGGCGGCGTGACGCTGGTGGAATCGAGCGGCGATGCCTTGCGACAGATCGTGACCGAAGTGAGCGCGGTGTCGGCGCTCGTCGAACAGATCGCCGAAGCGGCGGGCCAACAGGCGGCGGGCATTGCCGACATCTCGGCGATGGTCGGTTCGATGGACGCGTTCACGCAACAGAACGCGGCGATGGTCGAGGAAAGCTCGGCCGGAACGCGCAACCTTGCGACCGAAACCGTATCGCTGGTTGACCAGCTCGACCGCTTCCGTCTTGGCGTGATGGACCGGCGCGAATTGCCGTCGTTGCGCCAGCCCGAGCGGACCGAGGACTTTTCGAGCCGAGGACTGCCAAACCCAAAGCTGCCCATTCGACGGCTCGTCCTATGCCGAGCAATGGCAATGCCGCGCTCAAGATCGACCAGGATGACTGGTCCGAGTTCTGACCCTGCCCGCGCAAGTTCTCCCCCCGGACCCTCCAACCTCAGCACATCAGCAAGGATTCGAAATCATGAAACTTATCGCAAAGTTCGCCTTGGGTTTGACGGCTCTTGGCATGACCACGACCACCGCCTTTGCGCAGGCCGCAGACTGGCAGCGCCAGGTCGCGCGGATCATTGGCGCGAAACAGACCTACCCGCGTTCGGCGCAGATGCGGGGCGAGGAAGGCACGGCGCGGGTCAAGGTCTATGTCGGTGCGGGCGGGTCTATCGAGCGCACTGAACTGGTCGCGCCTTCGGGATCGAGCACGCTCGACAAGGAAGCGCTGGCCATGCCGACGCGCGCGGGCTCGGTTCCGCCGCCTCCCGGCGGGGCCACGGCGATTGTCGTGCCCCTTACGTGGAAGCTGCTCTGATGTGATTTTACCCCCCGCCGGTCTCTCCCTTGCCGGCGACACTAATGGGGCGGACCCTTGGCGGGGTCCGCTCCCTTTTTTGCTTCAGCGGACGAGTTCCCCGCCCTTGATCACATGGGCCACGGTTTCGAGCGACGTGATGTCGGCCAAGGGATCGCCGCTTACCGCGATCATGTCGGCGTAATGGCCGGGCGAGAGGGAACCCACGTCCTTGCCCTTGCCCAGCAGTTCGGCGCTGACGGTGGTGGCGGACTGAATCGCCTGCATCGGCGTCATGCCGTAGCGGACCATGTATTTGAACTGGCGGGCGTTGAGACCGTGGGGGAAGACACCGGCGTCGGTGCCATAGCTGAGGCGGACGCCTGCCTTGACCGCCTTGTGAAAGCCCTGCCGCTGAGCTTCGGTGGTTTCGTCGTTCTTGCGCAGCATGTCGGCGGGCCAGCCGTCGCGCTTGCCGACTTCTGCGATGAAATCCCCGTTATAGATGTCCATGTCGAGCCAGACGCCCTTGGCTTTTGCAAGTGCGATGCCTTCGTCGTCGATCAGGCTGGCGTGTTCGATTGCGCGGACGCCAGCACCGATCGCCTGCCTGATCCCGGCTGCACCATGGGCGTGCGCGGTGACCCATGAGCCACGCTGGCGAGCGACATCGACGGCGGCTTTCATCATCTCGGGCGTGAGTTCGATCTGGCCGGGTTCGGTGCCTTGGGCAAGCACTGCGCCGGTGGCGATGAGCTTGATCGAATCCGCGCCGTTCTGGAACAGGGCGTTCACTTTGCGGGTGGTGTCCTCGGCATTGGTGACGACGCCCGCGCGCATGTCGGCGGGCACGGTCACGTCGGGCGAAAAGCCGGTGACTTCGCCTCCGCCGCCGGGGATGGTGACATAGGCGCCGACTGCGCTGACACGCGGGCCGATCACGTCGCCCCGCTCGATGGCGTTGCGCAATTCAACATCGGCGTAGGCGCGGAACGAGCCGACATCGTGAACGGTGGTGAAACCCGCCAACAGCGTCTTGCGGGCGTTGCGCGCGCCGATGTAGGCGATTTCCATGGCCGAATGGAGCAGCGGTTCGGCGACGTTGTTCGACTGTTCGACATCGGCCAGATGAACGTGACAGTCGATCAGGCCGGGCAGGACGGTGTAGGCGGACCAGTCTATGACCTTCGCACCTTCGGGCAGCGGCCCATCTGGCAGGATCGCGGCAACGCGGCCACCTTCGATGCGCAGGGTTTGCGCCGTCAGGACGCGGGCGGTTTCGGGATCGATGAGCTTGCCCGCCCGGACGTAGACCGTCTCGGCCTGTGCGGCGCCGGGGATGAGGGCGAGAAACGGGAGCAGGGTACGCAGCATGGGCGCAGTGTAGCGTGGCTATGGCCGAGTGAAAGCGAATTACCGAAGCGCCATGCCCACCCCGCTGCGACTAACGCTTCTTGCAGAAGCGCAAGTCTCACTCCCCTCCCGCAAGCGGGAGGGGTTGGGGGTGGGCATCGCTACGGCTTCAGCCGACCGCAAACGACAGCGCCCCATCGCCTTCGTCGATGGTGACCGTGCTGCCGTCAGGGATCTCGCCGCCCAGCAGACGCTCGGCGAGCGGATCCTGCAGGTGGCGCTGGACCGCGCGTTTGAGCGGGCGCGCGCCGTAAACCGGATCGTAACCGACGCGACCGAGCCAGCGCTTGGCGGCATCGGTGAGGCTGAGCACGATCTTGCGGTCCTTGAGCAGCTTCGCCACCCGGCCGACCTGGATTTCCACAATCGGGGCCATATGTTCGTGGCCCAGACGGTGGAACAGGATGATTTCGTCCAACCGGTTGAGGAATTCGGGGCGGAAATGGCCGCGCACGATATCCATGACCTGCGGTTCGACGCTGGCAACGTCCTGCCCTTCCTCGAGATTGGCGAGGTACTGACTGCCGAGATTGCTGGTCAGGATGATCAGCGTGTTGGTGAAATCGACCACGCGGCCCTGTCCGTCGGTCAGGCGGCCATCGTCGAGGACTTGCAGCAGCACGTTGAACACGTCCGAATGCGCTTCTCCATGAACTCGGACATGTCGATGCGGACCATCGCGCTGTCATCGTCGAAGAGGAAGCCTGCGAGCGCCTTGGTCAGTTCGGTCTTGCCGACACCCGTGGGGCCGAGGAACAGGAAGCTGCCGAGCGGGCGGTTCGGGTCTTGCAGCCCGGCCCGCGCGCGGCGCACGGCCTTGGACACGGCAAGCACCGCGTCCTTCTGGCCGATCACGCGCTCGCCGATCACATGCTCCATTTTCAGGAGCTTCTCGCGCTCGCCTTCCATCATCCGGTCAACCGGTACGCCGGTCCACTTGGAGACGACTGCGGCGATATCCTCGGCAGTCACTTCCTCGCGCAGCATCGCGTTCTGGCTGACGCCTTCGGCCTCGGCCAGCTGCTTTTCCAGTTCGGGGATGCGTCCATAGGCAAGCTCGCCCGCCTTGGCGAGATCGCCCGCGCGCTGCGCCACGTCGAGTTCGCTGCGCGCGGCATCGAGCGCTTCCTTGATCTTGCCCTCGGCGGCGATCTTGTCGCGTTCGTTCTGCCAGCGGGTGGTCAGTTCGGACGACTGCTGCTCAAGGTTTGCCAGTTCCTCGCGCAGGTTCGCCAGCCGGTCCTTCGATGCGGTATCGACCTCCTTGGCGAGTGCCATTTCCTCGATCTTCAGCTGGATGATCTTGCGATCGAGCTTCTCGATTTCCTCGGGCTTGCTTTCCACTTCCATGCGGATGCGGCTCGCGGCCTCGTCCATCAGGTCGATCGCCTTGTCGGGCAGGAAACGGTCGGCGATGTAGCGATGCGACAGCGTTGCGGCCGCCACGATCGCGCCATCGGCGATGCGAACGCCGTGGTGTAGTTCGTACTTGTCCTTGATGCCGCGCAGGATCGAGATCGTGTCCTCAACGGTGGGTTCGCCCACGAACACCGGCTGGAACCGGCGTTGGAGCGCGGGGTCCTTCTCGACGTACTTCTGATATTCGTCGAGCGTGGTCGCGCCGATGCAATGCAGTTCGCCGCGTGCCAGCGCGGGCTTGAGCAGGTTCGAGGCGTCCATTGCGCCCTCGCCCTTGCCCGCCCCGATCA
>JAZKBJ010000083.1:3027-5247 GCA_040388685.1 Pseudomonadota bacterium | reverse complement strand
CGATCGGTGGCCTGGTCTCCACCAATGCCGGCGGCACGCAGGTCTTGCGCCACGGTTCAATGCGCGCGCTCGTGCTCGGGCTTGAAGGCGTCCTGCCCGACGGTTCGATATTCAACCAACTAACCCCGCTCAAGAAGGACAATCGCGGCTTCGATCTCAAACAGATCCTGATCGGGTCCGAAGGCACGCTTGGCATCGTCACCGCCGCCACGCTCAGGCTGGAACCCGGCATTGCGGGTCGCTGCGTGATGTGGGCCGGCACTGCCTCGCTCCATGATGCTCGCGCGCTGCTGCTGCTCGCGCAGGACATGGCAGGCGATCTGCTCGAAGGGTTCGAGGTTCTGCCCCAGCATAGTCTGGAAGCCGTCCTTGCCTATCTGCCCGATGCCCGCGCGCCGCTGACCCAGCCGCACGCCTGGCACGCGCTGATCGAACTTGTGGGCGGCGACGGGGATACCGCCGCACGCCTGCCTGAACTCGCCGAACGCCTGCTGTCCACCGCGTTTGAGCGCGGCATCATTGCCGATGCCACCATCGCGGCAAGCGAGGATCAGGCCGAACGGCTGTGGCTGATCCGCGAGACCATCTCTCCCGCCGAACGCGCTATCGGCCCAGCCATGCAGCACGACATCTCGGTGCCCGTCGCGGACATGCCCGCTTTCGTCGAGGCAGCGGTCCCCCGGCTCGAATCGGATTGGCCGGGCACGCAGGCCGTTTGTTTCGGTCACCTCGGCGACGGCAATGTCCACTTCCACGTGATCGCTCCGCCCGGTGCAGACCGCGCCGCTTGGGAAGCTGGCGACGGCAAGGCGATCAGCGCCCAGGTCCACGACATGGTCACCGCATGGGGCGGGTCGATCTCGGCCGAGCACGGCATCGGCCGTCTCAAGCGCGACGAACTCGAACGCCTGTCCGACCCGGTTGTCCTGCAAACGATGCGGGCCATCAAGCGCGCATTGGACCCGCAGAACCTCATGAACCCGGGAAAGCTGCTGTAACGCTGCTTGCACGGAAATGTGTCAGTCCTTAAGAACCCCGTCTCACGCATGACGCGGTCAGCGCCGATATTTTGCCGTGCGTTGTTTGTTGCTTTTTGGAGATATGCAAAATGGCCAGCGCGCCGCAAGCCAACCTGCCGATGTTCTACAACGACCTCATGCCGCTCAACAGCCGTGACCATGCGACATGGAAGGCAAAGAACGCGGATGCTGCACCCTGGCTCGTCGGCCAACATGCCATCCCCTTGACGGCAGAGGAATTTCCTCAGGCATCGCGCCACTATCCGATCATCTTCGCGTCGGGTGAAAATCCGGTTCCGCTGGCATTGATGGGCCTCAACGAAGGCGTGAACGTCTTTGTCGAAGAAGACGGCAAGGTTACCCAGCCGATCTATATTCCCGCCTATGTGCGCCGTTACCCGTTTCTCCTCGCCAAGCTGAATCCCAGCAGCGACGAGCTTTCACTGTGCTTCGACCCGACATCGGGCCTGATCGGTGATTCGGTTGGCGAAGGCCAGGACCTGTTCACCGATGGCCAGCCCTCGGAAGCGACCAAGGCCGCGCTCGGCTTCTGCGAGCAGTTCGAACAGGCCGGCCAGCGCACGCAGGCCTTCATCGATGAACTCAAGAAGCACGACCTGCTGATGGAAGGCGAAGTTGCCATCCAGCAGCAGGGCAGCGACCAGCCCTTCATCTATCGTGGCTTCCAGATGGTGAATCAGGAAAAGCTGCGTGAAGTTCGCGGCGACGTGCTGCGTGGCTGGGCACAGAGCGGGCTGCTGCCACTGCTCTATGCGCACCTCTTCTCGCTTGAATTGATCAGCCAGATCTTCGGCGCTCAGGTCCAGCTGGGCAAGGGCCCGACCCCGGCGATTGCCGTCCCAGCCGAGTAACCTTCGCCGAAAAACACATCGGCCACAGGTCAACAAAAAAGGCGGCGAACCCAACGGTTCGTCGCCTTTTTCCTTGGGGTGTGACAATTTTCCCTCGAAACCTCTTGCGAGCGGTGGGGCAGTACCCTATTTAGGAGTCGTTACGGCGTGGCTCCCCTCATGGCCCGTCGTGATTGGTGCACCTCGGTGCACCTCCTCCCTGAACCTTGGCCACCTGGAGCATGTCTCCAGGTGGTTTTTTATTGGGTTTCAGACGGTTGTCATTCCGCTGCAGCGCGCCAGCGGCGGCATCGAATGGAGATCGATCAACAGGGCGGCGCCCCAGCGAT
>JAZKBJ010000083.1:0-3017 GCA_040388685.1 Pseudomonadota bacterium | reverse complement strand
GGGTTTGCCAATGCGATCCAACGCAAAGGCCACTCCACAGGAAAGACATTGGTGGCAAAGCGACAAGCCCGAGGTTGAAACCGTTGGGAAGGGTCGCGGTGCGCCCGCTACTCCGACCGCAAGCCGCCGCACAAGGCCGGTCAGCAGCTCCACCGTGGCATCGAAACCCGGCCCGGGCTCCGCGAGACGCGAATCGAGATAGCAGGTCCGATCAATCTCAAGCTGCAGGCAGTGCAGCCCCTCATGCCGCCTTGCGTGCCGTTCCAGCACAAAACCTCCGGCGTAAGGCCGGTTGTGCGCCGCACGACGCGCCGCTTCGGTAAACACACTGAATGCCGAGCCGACGATGCCGCCATCGCAAGCAGCGCCAAACCTGTCCCCCACAACGAATTCAGGCGCACGTTCTCCTGGCGAACGCGCGGCCAGCGGCGGCATCGAATGGAGATCGATCAACAGGGCGGCGCCCCAGCGATCGCGGATAAGCTCCAGCGCTTGCGCCAGCGCGGCGTGATAGGGCTGGTGAATGGCGGCGATCCGTTCGTGCAGTTCGCCGTGATCCATCCGGCGCTTCCACAATTCCCCGAGCCCCGGCAAGCGGCGCGGAATGAGGCCAAGGCCACTGCGCGCCCTTCGGCCGAACGCGCCGGGTGCCAGGGCCGAGGCATCCGCAGGTGCTCCGCCCACCATCTCCCAATCCACATCGTCGCTCGACCGGTTGAGGTCGAGCATGGCGCGAGGCGCATGGGCCGTCAGAAGTGCCGCACCGGTCACGCGCGAGACCGCGTCGCCCAGCAGATCAGCATAACGGTCTTCGAGCCGCGGTGCTGCAAAGGCAGGGTGACGCATGCGGTCGAGCAGCGATTTGGCATAGGCGCGCCCGGCGTGGGGCACAGCGATCAGCACCGGGATGGGTGAAGGATCACACATCTTGAGTGAGAATGCCGGCACGCCAGGATTGCCAGGCACAGACCCACCTTGGGTCAATACCGAATCGCCCGCTTGCTTGCCTGACTGATGCATGACGAAAGCGTGCAACCGATTCGTTGCGAAGTCAAAAAAGGTGCGATGCCGTTGTCGGGAGAATCTTAACCGGATCAGGCCTATACCCTGCTTCCGCTCGGTGGTTTACTGCCCGAACCCGCAAACACAATTAATAGACGAAGGTTGGCCATGATCCGCATCCTACTCGCCGAAGATGAAGAGGCGATGCGCACCTATCTCGCTCGCGCTCTGGAAAATGCCGGCTTCTCAGTGGCTTCCGTTGATCGCGGCACGGCTGCGGTGCCCCTGCTCGAACGCGAGCATTTCGATCTTCTGCTGTCTGACATCGTCATGCCCGAAATGGACGGGATTGAACTCGCGCAGCGCTGTGCCGAAATCAGCCCAACCACAAAAGTCATGTTCATCACCGGGTTCGCCGCCGTCACGCTCAAGGCCAACCGCGAGGCGCCCCAGGCGCGCGTCCTGTCCAAGCCATTTCACCTCAAGGACCTCGTCCTCGAAGTCGAGCGCATCTTCGAGGACTCGCCGTTCGTCGGCACCCGCCAGCCATGATTCGCAAGCCTCATCGCACGCGAGAAATATCAGGCACGGAAATCTCTGAAATTACCCCCTTGCCTTGACCCGAGGCGGGGGCTAATGGGCCGCTTCCCGACGACGCCATGGGCAACCGCAACGTCATGGGGAAAGCACGATGGTGCGGGCGTATAGCTCAGTGGTAGAGCACTATGTTGACATCGTAGGGGTCGCAAGTTCAATCCTTGCTACGCCCACCATCGCTTGAAAACCCCGCTCCGGCGGGGTTTTTTCTTGCCTGCACACGCCCCGAGGCGAAGCGGCAAAGCCGCCTCGCCCGCGCCCTGGTTACTTGCCCTGCCAGTTCGGCTTGCGCTTTTCGGCAAAGGCCGTGGCGCCTTCTCGCGCATCGCTGGACATGAACACCGGGCCGACAATGGCCTGCTGCTTGTCCCACATCTCGGCTTCGCTCCATTCATGCGACTGGCTGACGACCGCCTTCGAAGCGATCAGCGCCATCGGACCGTTCGCAGCGATTCGTTCGGCCAGCGCACGCGCCTCGTCCAGCGCAGGGCCTTCCGAAATGCGGTTGATGAAGCCCAGTTCATAGGCCCGCGCGGCCCCGATGAAATCCCCGGTCAGCGCCAGTTCCATCGCAATACGCGGCGGGATCTGGCGCGGCAGCTTGATCAGTCCGCCCGCTGCGGCGGCAAGCCCGCGCTTGGTTTCGGGAATGCCGAACTGTGCGGTCGCGCTCGCCACGATAAGATCGCAAGCCAGCGCCACTTCCATGCCACCCGCCAGCGCATATCCGTCGACTGCCGCGATCAGCGGCTTCTTCGCCCCGCGCTGCGCAATCCCTGCAAACCCGCGCCCTTCGACATGCGGCTTCTCGCCTTTCACGAATGCTTTGAGATCCATGCCCGAGCAGAACGTGCCGCCCGCTCCGGTGATGATCGCGCAGCGCAAGTCGGCTTCCGCATCGAGCCGATCGAGCGCGGTGGCGATGCCTTGGGCCACAGCCTGATTGACCGCGTTCTTCGCCTCGGGCCGATTGATCGTGATGACAAGGACATTGCCTTCCACTTCGGTCAGGACTTCGCTCATGCTTCCACTCCTCGAGACTTAATCGATTAATTAAGGTGTAGAGCCCTTGGGCCTGCGAAGTCCAGCCCTTCCTCACCCGCCCGGCACCCGATTTAGCGCGCCTTCTTGCGCCCGCGCGCGCCTCTGCTAAGGGAAAGCGCAAATTCTCTCCCCAGCTGAAAAGACAGGACGGACATGGCGAAGATCAAGGTGAAGAACCCGGTCGTCGAGATCGACGGCGACGAAATGACCCGGATCATCTGGGAATGGATCCGCGAACGCCTGATCCTTCCCTATCTCGATATCGATCTCAAGTATTTTGACCTTTCGGTCGAGAAGCGCGACGAGACGAACGACCAGATCACCATCGATTCCGCCAATGCAATCAAGCAGTACGGCGTCGGCGTAAAGTGCGC
>JAZKBJ010000082.1:8627-10868 GCA_040388685.1 Pseudomonadota bacterium | reverse complement strand
GCTTCCCACGCCACGCCTTGGAGCGCGGCGTCGAGACGCGCGACCATTGGCGCAATGTTGGCGCGTTCGCGGTAGGTCGGCAGGATGACGGCGAGTTGCAGCATACGGCGCGGCCCCTACAGCCTTGCGAGCACCGCGTCACCAATTTCCGTCGTGCCGGCCGTTCCACCAAGATCGCGGCCGAGAACGCCATCGGCCAGAGTCTTGGCCACTGCAGCCTCGATCCGGGCTGCCGCAGCTTCAAGGCCGAGCGAGTGACGGAGTAGCATGGCCGCTGAAAGGATCGTCGCCAGCGGGTTTGCGAGGCCTTGGCCTGCAATGTCCGGGGCCGAACCGTGAATCGGCTCGTAAAGACCGAACGTCCCGTGGGCCGTCTCGCGCTCGCCCAGTGACGCCGAGGCGAGCAGGCCGATCGAGCCGACGCACATCGAGGCCTGATCCGACAGGATATCGCCGAACAGGTTGCCGGTCAGCACCACGTCGAACTTGCCCGGCGCGCGGACGAGCTGCATCGCGGCGTTATCGACGTACATATGTTCGAGCGTGACTTCGGGATATTCGCGGGCCACCTCGATCACCACGTCGCGCCACAGTTGGCTGGTTTCGAGCACATTGGCCTTGTCGACCGAGCACAGGCGCTTGCCTCGGCCCATCGCGGTGCGGAAGCCGACATGGGCAATGCGGCGCACTTCGCTCTCGCTATAGGACATCACGTCGTAGCCTTCGCGGTCGCCATTGGCGGCGGTGCGGAAACCCTTTTCGCCGAAATAGACGTCGCCGTTCAGCTCGCGCACGATGACCATGTCGATCGCGCCTGCCACTTCGGGGCGAAGTGCGGAATGGTTTTCAAGTCCTGCGAAGACTTTGGCCGGGCGCAGGTTGGCGAACAGGGTGAGTTCCTTGCGCAGGCCGAGAATCGCCTGTTCGGGGCGCAGATGACGGTCGAGCGAATCGCAATCGGGATCGCCGACCGCACCGAACAGCACGCCGTCCGAAAGGCGCGCGATTTCGAGCGTTTCTGCGGGGAGGGGGTGGCCATAAGCCTTGTAGGCAGCACCGCCGACGGGGGCTTCCTTCATTTCGATATCGCCGAGGCCGAGCGCTTCGATCACGCGGACTGCTTCGCGCGTCACTTCGGGACCGATGCCGTCGCCCGGTAGAACCGCAATCTTCATGGTATACCCCTTAAGCCGTCATGCGCTTCAGCCGATCCAGCAGAATCGCGCGCGACCCCATAACATCGCCTGCCCGATCAGCAAGCAGGCGGTTGGCGATGGCTTTGCCCTGGCGCTCCAGCCTGGCCAGCAGATCGGGCCACGGTTCGTCCGCCGGGGGCTGCGGCGCCGCGCCATATCCGACCTCGCGCAGAAGCAGCACTTCGTACCCCGCCAGCGCCCGCGCCCAGCCGCGTGCCGAAGGCGCATGGCAGATCGCATCGAGCAGCGCGCCAAGGCCTTGATAGAGCGGCGGATAGGCGTGGCCTTCAGACAAGGCGGCAGAGGTCAGCGCGCAGGCCCAGCCGATACCGGCGCTCGGCAGGGGTTCAGACAGCCACGGCCCGCGGCTCTGTACAAGTTCGAGTCGTGCCGATGGCAACTGCGAGGCCGTGCGCGCCCTCACTTCGGCTTCGACCAGATTGCCGGGAATCAGCACGGGCCGCAGTTCCCGCCCCCGCGCGCCGGCGACATAAGCCGCTGCCAGGCCGTGGCCTGCGGTGAGCAGCCGCACGATTGCGCCATGTTCGCCATGGGCGCGGCTCGAGCAGAGAATGGCGGGCGCGCGGATCAGCATGTTTACCTTTTGCCTCTGCGCCCGAATGCCCCCAGGAGCAAGCACCCTGAAAGTTGCATAAGTTCGTTGGAACGCGAGCCAATCTGCGTTAGTTTGAGGGACATGAAGCAGCTCTTCCAACATGCCGCTATCACGGACGGGGTGACGGTTCGCGTCGCCGTGAACTTTCTGCCCGAGCAATCGCGGGTGGAGGCTGGCAAGTGGTTCTGGGTCTATCACATCCGGATCGAGAACGACTCGGATCAGCCCGTGCACCTGCTTTCGCGTCACTGGCGAATCACTGACGGCCGCGGGCTGGTCAACTTTGTCGATGGCGATGGTGTGGTCGGTGAACAGCCGGTGCTGAAACCCGGCCAATCGCACGATTACGTATCTGGATGCCCGCTGGGCACGCACCACGGCAGCATGGAGGGGCACTACACCATGCAGCGCGCCGATGGGCGCCTGTTC
>JAZKBJ010000082.1:5631-8617 GCA_040388685.1 Pseudomonadota bacterium | reverse complement strand
TGCCGCCGACGCTTTCCACCGGCTCGTTGCTGGTGGGCGCCTGTTCGATGTGGCGATCCCGTTCTTTCCTCTGGCGGCTCCGGCTCCTGCGAACTAACGCAGGGCCACCATGAAGCGGACCCATCTTCCCCTCAACGGCCTGCGCGTGCTCGATGCAGCGGCGCGGCACCTCTCGTTCACCCGTGCGGCAGACGAACTGGCGGTGACTCCGGCGGCTGTGGGGCAGCAAATCCGCGCGCTGGAAGACCTGCTCGGAGTCGTCCTGTTCCGGCGGACGTCCAAGGGGCTGGAACTCACAGACGAGGCTATTTCCGGGCTAGACGCGATCCGCGAGGGCTTCCTGCGTTTCGAGGAAGGCGTGCAGTCCATTCAGGCGGGGCAGTCGAGCCACGTTTATACGATCGCCTGCCCGCGCGATTTCTTTGCCGCCTGGCTATCCCCGCGGCTTGCTGCATTTCGTGCCAGCAATCCGCAGATGCGGTTTTCTCTGGTCGGCGGGGATGCCGACATCGACTTTACCGAAGCCAATCTCGATCTGGCGGTGCGCTGGGCGGAAGGCCCGGGCGACCTTGAAGGCTTGGCGCTGGGCGCCGCGCAGATGGTAACGGTAGCGGCGCCCGATGCACCTGCGGACTGTCCGTGGATCGGCTGGCCGGGCGATCCGGTTCCCGGCGGCGGTGACGTCGGCTTTTCGGTCGGCGATGCAGGCACGGCGATCAGCGCTGCACGGGCAGGCCTCGGCCGCGCCCATGTGCCGCTGCAACTGGCCGAGGCCCCGCTCGCCTCCGGGCGCGTTACGGCGCTGGGCGAGCCTGAGCCATCGCGCAAAGGGTACTGGCTGGTGGCGCCGCTACCGCAGTGGCGGCAAAAGAAGGTCAAGGCGCTCGTCGCGGCTCTCTCTGCCTGAACGATCGGTCTTCCTGAAGGCCTTGTTCCGATTACGCGGCGTGCCCTTACGCCATGTTAACCTGCCAGCCCTAGTGTCGTCTGATGGAGACGGGGTCGTTAGTTTCTGGCGCATTGGCATTGCCGAGGTACTTGCTCGGCGGTCTGGTGCGCGGATTCGGCGGTCGCTGGAACCAGCGGGAAGGCGACAGTTTTACCCGCGCCTATGCCCGCAGTCTCTCGCTACGCCTGCCGCTGCTCTACCTTGTCGTCGTGTTCGACAGCGTTTTGATGGCGCTGCGTTTTCAGGACATGGCGCCAGCCTGGCTTGCACTGTTCGGCCCACTCGCCCTCGGCGGCTTCGCGCTGTGGCGAGCAGCCTACTGGATGCCCCATCACGTCGAAAGCCGATCGCTGACCGTCCTTCGCCGCGATTTGCGTGCGATGAGCTGGGTCGGCGCGGCGTCGGGCTTCCTTTACGCGGTCTGGGTGATGATGCTCTATTCCTACGGGGATGAGTCGGCGCAGTCGTTTGTCCACTACATTGTGGCAGTCACGCTCTTTTCCGGCGTTCTCAGCCTCGGTCACGCGCCGCTGACGGCGCTGCGCATCGCTCTGGCGGTCACGATCCCGACGACGGGGCAGATCCTGTTCAGCGGTCATCCCAATGCGGTGCCGGTCGTGCTTGTCCAGATCTTCGTGACCGCGGCCTTGCTGCTGATCACCAACGGGCACCATCGCGATTTCGTGCGGCTAGAATTGTCACGGCAACAATTGGTTCGCCGCGAGCGCCAAACCGCGCGGCTTGCGCAGGACAATCTGGTCCAGGCGACGATCGACCCACTGACCGGTGCCCTCAATCGCCGGGCTATTCTCGCCCGCCTCGACGAAGAACTTTCGGCAGGGCATACGGGTACTGCCGCCGCCTGGCTGGCGCTGATCGACCTCGACGGGTTCAAGCATATCAACGACACGTATGGCCATGCCGCAGGCGATGCGGTTCTGGCTGCCGTTGCCGGACGTCTGGCAATGATGGAACGCGTGCAGTGCTGCGGCAGGCTGGGCGGCGACGAGTTCGCGGTGATCATCGATGCCGCGCTTGGCGAAGCGGCTGTCCGCCAGCTCGCCGGCGAACTTTCCGAGTCATTGCGCGCGCCAGTGCTCCATGGCGGCGCTGTACTGCGCCTTTCGGGGTCGGTCGGCGTGCACCGGGTAACAGGACGCAGCGCCAGCGACTGCCTCGAGCGCGCCGATGCCGCTCTCTACAAAGCCAAGGAGCAGTCGGACGGCGCTGTGATCGTGTTCAGCCCCGACGACGAGGCGGAGCTTCAGGGGCGGGCCGCCATTACCCGGCAATTCAACGACAGCGACTTCGAGCAGCGTATCCGCCTGCTCTACCAGCCGATCATCGCTGCCGAAAATGGTGGCGTGACGGGTTTCGAGGCCTTTGCGCGGTGGAGTCCCGACGGCACCAACTGGCTTGCCCCCGGGAACTTCATGGCGCTGGCGGAAGCGACGGGACGCACGGGCGAGATGACCCGCATGGTGCTGGCCCGCGCGCTGTCCGAATGCCGCGCGTGGGAACAGGGGCGAACCCTGTCGATCAATCTTGCACCGCGTGATCTGATGCGCGCAGGCACTGCCGATGCTTTGGCAAAACTGATCGTTGAGGCGGGCGCGCCCGCCCATTCGATCATTCTGGAAGTGACCGAGCGCGCGCTGATCGACGATCCCAGGCGCGCGGAGGCGCAACTGAGCGCATTTCGCGCAAGAGGTTTCCGGATCGCACTCGATGACTTTGGCGCAGGATGGTCCAGTCTCAGCCAGGTTCATCGCCTGCCGCTCGACATGATCAAGATAGATCAGGCGCTATCCCGGGCTTTGGCAAGCGAACCTGGTGCGCGGGCGCTCGTCAGCACCATCGTATCGCTGTCATGGCAGCTGGGCATCGACTGCACGATCGAAGGCGTGGAAGACGAGGCCCAGGCAGAAACCGCAAGGGCAATGGGCGTCCGCCTCATGCAGGGCTATCACTTCGGGCGGCCTGCGCCGGCATCAGAAGCCATGGCGCGGCTTGCGGATGCTGCCTGAAGCGGGTCAG
>JAZKBJ010000082.1:0-5621 GCA_040388685.1 Pseudomonadota bacterium | reverse complement strand
CGACCGGGCGCGGTGTCCCGGGAGGATGCAGGCGGCGGAACAGCTTGCCCTTTTCACTGAACAGCACGAACAGCAGACTGAGCACACCCGTGACCAGCAGGCCAAGCCCCAGCGGATGCGCCGTGCCATCGTAAGCCTGACCGATGACGATTCCGATCAGCGACCCGATGACCGTGCGCAGGAACGCCTGCATTGAACTGGCGGACCCGGCGGTCCGCTCGAACGGTTGAAGCGCGATTGAACCGAAGTTGGCGCCGATGAACCCGATCAGGATCATGTTGGTGATCATCAGCGGCATGAACTGCCACAAGGTCTGGTCGGGCCAGCTCGAGACCCACACCTGCAGCGCGCTTACGACAATGAACGCGATGACTGCCGTATGCGACACGCGGCGCGCGCCGAACCGCTCGACAATGCGTGAATTGGAAAAGTTGGCGACTGCCATCATCAGCGCTGAAAAGCCGAAAAGCACCGGGAACAAGGGACCTGCGCCAAAATGCTCGCCAACCAGCTGTTGCGAGCAATTCACATATCCGATCATCGCGCCGAACGTCAGTGCGCTGCCGAGGACGTAGCCTATCGACGGGCGGTTTACGGCAGCCCCGATCATGTTCACGACAATCGCTCGTGGACGGATCGGCTGGCGATATTCGGGGTGCAGCGTCTCGGGCAGGCGAATGGCCACCCATGCCGCCATCGCGCAAGCCATCAGCGCGAGGAACACGAAGATCCAGCGCCAGCCGGCAAACAGCAGCACAACCTGTCCGATACTGGGAGCGAGCATGGGCACGACCATGAACACCACCGAGATAATGGACATCTGCTTTGCCATCTGGTCTCCCGAGAAGCGGTCGCGGATGATGGCGGCGGGCAGCACGGCAAGCCCGCCGCAGCCGATGGCTTGCAGCACGCGCATCACCAACAGCATATCGAAGCTCGTCACCATTGCGCAGCCGAGCGAGAACAGCACGTAAAGGCCGATGCAGCCGAGCAGGATCGGGCGCCGCCCGTAACGATCCGCCAGCGATCCCGGAATCAGCGAGGCAAAGCCCGACGCGAGCAGGAAGCTGCCGACGACGAGCTGGCGTCGATTGGGATCTGCCACGGCCAGATCCCTCGCGATGTCGCCCAGTGCTGGAAGCATGGAATCGACGGCCAGCGCCTGCAGCGCCATGACCAGCGCCATCATTGCGATGGATTCACGCGTACCCATCGTTCGGGCAGGCATCGCGGCGGCGGAATTGCTATGGGGCATCACTGCCATTTGGACCAGAACGCTCCGGAATCCCACCCTTTATGTTGCGCTGCGAAATCGGCTATCACTATGCCATGGAGTTTTCGCCCGACGACAGCGAGCCGGATCGCACGGCGACGGGTATCAGGAAGGTGATCCATGTCGACATGGACGCGTTCTATGCAAGTGTCGAGCAGCGCGACGAGCCTACGCTGCGCGGGCGTCCGGTCGCCGTTGGCGGATCGTCGGACCGCGGGGTGGTGGCGGCGGCAAGCTACGAGGCGCGCAAGTTCGGCGTGCGTTCGGCCATGCCATCGGTGCGGGCCGCCAAGCTTTGCCCGGACCTCGTTTTCCGCAAGCCCCGATTTGACGTGTACAAGGCTGTCTCGCAGCAGATCAGGGCCATATTCCTCGACTATACGCCGCACGTCGAACCGCTTTCGCTGGACGAGGCCTATCTCGACGTGACCGACGATGTGCGCGGGATCGGCTCGGCCACCCGCATTGCCGACCTCATCCGCCAGCGTATCCGCACCGAGACCGGACTAACCGCCAGCGCGGGGGTTTCGTACAACAAGTTCCTCGCCAAGATTGCCAGCGATCAGAACAAGCCTGATGGCATGTGCGTGATTCGTCCGGGCGAGGGCACGGCGTTTGTCGCCAGCCTTGCCGTGCGGCGGTTCCATGGCATCGGTCCGCGCGGGGCCGAGAAGATGGCGGCGCTCGGGATCGAGACCGGTGGCGATTTGCGCGAGAAGAGTTTACCGTTCCTGCGCGAGAACTTCGGCAGCCTTGCCGATTACCTTTATCGCGCCGCGCGGGGAATCGACCTGCGGCAGGTCAAGGCCGACCGGCCGAGGAAATCCGTGGGCGGCGAGCGTACGTTCGAGCGTGATATTTCCTCGGGAAGCGCTCTGCGCGAGACACTTGAGCGGATTATCGAAATTGTCTGGGAGCGAATTGATCGCAGCGGCGCAAGCGGGCGGACGGTAACGCTGAAGATGAAGTTCAACGACTTCACCCCGATCACGCGCTCGCGCTCGTTCCCGCGACCGGTTGCGGAAAAAGCGGAGTTCGCGCAGTGCGCGCGCGAGTTGCTTGACGCGCAATTGCCGCTGGCCAAGCCGATCCGGCTGATGGGGTTGACGCTGTCCGCACTTGACGGGGAGGAGCCGGAACTGGCCGACCACGCGGGCGCGGTGTCGGCAGCTCAGTCAGAACTGCCATTTTGAATTCCAAGCCAGCGCGAAATCATCGTGCGAACCGGGCTGCTGGTCTGGGCAGGCAGGGCATGCGGATCGAAGAAGCACGCTTCCTCTATCTCGCGACCGTCGGCGCGAGGGGCGTTTCGCGTCTCGCCTGCCACGAGTTCGATCAGGTTGGTCCAGCCGGTCCGGTCCAGCGTGATCGTGCAAAGATGCGCCGGATTCAGCAGAATGCAGCCGGTTTCCTCGGCCAGTTCGCGGGCCGCCGTTGTCAGCGGTGACTCGTTCGGGGCGAGTCCTCCGCCCGGCAGCATCCATGTCTCGCTGGTATGGTAGGTGTGCCTCACGAGCAGAACGTGGCCGCAATCGTTCGTGGCGATTACGTTGCAGCCGCGCACCGTCCGCTTGGAAACGCGCCACCACCTCAGGCGCAGGGCGTGAACCGTGCGAAGGGCACCGCGGTGCACCGGAGCGGGCAGAAGGCGTAGCATCGCGCCATTATGGACCCATGGCGAACGGAAGTCATGCAATGTTCCGCCACCTTTGCCAGCGTCCCGGGCCGCCCGACCGGTCTGCGCTTGGCGTTTGTGAATCGGCAGGACCGGGCTATGCGTATTGCGTGGGGAGGGCAGTTCACGCGTGAGATTCGGAAGCGTAAATCTGGCCATTCCGGGCGCTCGTCCGGCATTGCCGCCGCTGCACGAGGTGTTGTGGTGGGCTTTGGCCACATTGATTGCCGTTCTCGCCGCAGCGCTGCTGTGGGCCGTGGTCACGCCGGTTTCGCCCCTGGGCCCGTGGCAGCCAACCCGCGTGCGCGAGATGGCGCCGACAGCGCGGGCCGCGCTGTTTGCCAGTCTCGACCCGTTCAATCGCACGCCGGCCGCAGCCACCTCGGCTCAGCAAGGCACGGTTACCTCGCTCGCCCTGACACTGTTCGCCACGCGCTCCACGCCCGGCGGTGGGGGCAGCGCGATCATCGCAGGCGCTGACGGAATCCAGAACGTCTATCGCACCGGCGCCGAGGTGCAGCCGGGCGTGACTTTGGCAGGCGTGGCCTTTGATCATGTCGAACTGTCCCGCAACGGCGCGCGCGAACTGCTTTACATCGATCAGTCCGGCCCGGCTCCGAGCGCCCAAGGCGTGGTTGCCGCCAATCCGGTCGCCGTGCCCGCAAGCGTTGCTGGCGGGATGGGCGGCGGTGTCAGCATCGATGCCTTGCGGCGCGGCGTGAATTTCGGACCACGGGCCGAAGGCGGCAGGGTCGTTGGGCTGGAGGTCTTGTCCTCGGGCGATGGCGGGGTCTTCCGCTCGGCCGGATTTCAGCCGGGTGACGTGATCACTTCGGTGGATGGCAAACCTGTCACCGGTGCGGGGGATGCCGCCATGCTCTCGGGCGCGATGCGTCCGGGCGTTTCGATCTCGGTCACCGTCAGGCGCGGTGACCGTCAGCTTCCCCTCGCTATAACATTGGCACCATGACCTTGCGCATCCTCTCCTGTTCGAAAATGCTCCTTGGAGCGGCTGCCCTTGCGCTTGCGGTGCCGCAGGTGGCTTGGGCGCAATATACGCTCAACGTGCGTGATGCCGATGTGCGGGCCTTCGTGGCAGATGCCGCGGAAGTGACCGGGCGGACCTTCATCGTCGATGGCCGGGTTCAGGCCAAGATCAGTGTTGTTTCGGATCGCCCGCTGAGCCGGTCGGAATACTTCGAGGTGTTCCTCTCGACCCTGCGCGCCAACGGCCTCGTTGCCGTGCCCACCGGCAACGGCGCGTTCCGCATCCAGCCCGCCGAAGGCGCGGCGACCAATCCCATGCGGATCGGCAGCCGGGGCGCGGCGCAAAGCCAGATGGTCACCGAAGTCGTCCGCCTGAAGACGGTCGATGCCGCGCAGGCGGTCGAGACGCTGCGTCCGCTGATCAGCAAGGAAGGCGCGATCACCGCGAACAAGGCGGGCAATTCGCTGGTCGTGGTCGATTATGCGGACAATTTGCGCCGCATCCGCGCGCTAATCGCCAACATCGACCGTGACAGCACGACAACGCAGACGATCATCCTCGACCATGCCGGCGCGCGCGAGATCGCAACCGCGCTGACCCAACTTGTGCCCGCCGCTGGCGAAGGCGGGCGTTCGCTGGCGACGGTTGTTGCCGTGGACAGCGCCAACGCGGTGCTGATGCGCGGTGATGCGTCAACTCTCGCCAGGATGGCCTCTATGGCACGCCAACTCGATGCCAAGGCGGCGCTCGGAGGCGAGATCAAAGTGGTCTGGCTCGACTATGCCGATTCGGCGGCGCTCGTGCCGGTGCTCGAACGCCTGATCGGCGGGAGCGGCGGCGGCGAGGTCGCTTCGGCCAGCACGGCCCCGACATCACTAGGCGGGGTGGGCGGTAGCGCCACATCGACCGCCGGTGCGCAGGGCAGCACTGGCCCGGCAGCAGCGACTGGCGGTTCCTCGGCCAGCCCGATCGGCGCGACCGCAGGAGGACTAGGCAATGGCCCGATCAAGCTGGCCAACGGGCGCGGAAACGCCACGATCACGCGCTATCCCGGTGCCAACGCGATCATCATAGCGGCTCCGGCAGACGAACAGCGTCGGTTGAGTGAAGTGATCCGCCAGCTCGACATTCCGCAGGAACAGGTGCTGGTCGAGGCGATAATTGTCGAGATTTCGAATAACGTCGCGCGCGAACTGGGCGTGCAGATGCTGTTCGGCGGCAAGGACAAGCCCTTCGCCGTGACCAACTATTCCAACACCTCGCCCAATATCATCGACATTGCGGGCGGGCTGCTGGCCGACAATCTCGACCAGACGACGACCGTGGTGAACGGCAGCACCGTGACGACCACGACCAACAGCACGGCAGGCGACCTGCTCAAGCAGAATGCCGCATCCAAGATCCTGTCGGCGCGCGGGGCCTATACCGGGTTTCTGACCGAGCTTGGCAACAACACCTATCTTGGCGCGCTGATCAACGCAGTGCAGACCGACAAGAATTCCAACATTCTGTCGACCCCGCACATCACCACCAACAACAACGTCCCCGCCTCGATCCTGTTCGGTCAGGAAATCCCGGTTTCGACCGGGGAGGCGCTGTCGAGCGGCAATTTCAGCGATACCTTCCGCACGATCCAGCGCCAGAACGTCGGCATCGAACTGGACGTGACCCCGCAGATCAACGCA
>JAZKBJ010000081.1:10498-14966 GCA_040388685.1 Pseudomonadota bacterium | reverse complement strand
GACACGAGGGGAATGTTCATGAGAAACGCATTGGGCGCAGGCTCACTGCTGTTGGCCAGCGCATTGATGGCTCAGACTGCACACGGACAGGAAGCCCCTGCCGAAACCAAGGCCGATGAAAATCCCGGCGTCTGGCGTGCCAGCGTGGGCGTCAATTATTCGGAAGGCGACTATGGCGACACCCAATCGACCAAGGTCTTTTCGGCACCGGTCGCGCTGAAGTATCGCAAGGGCGGCTTCTCGGTCCGCGTCTCGGTGCCTTGGGTCCACATCGACGGTCCGGGCAGCATTCTCGATACCCCCCAAGGCCGCGATGCAGGCTTTGGCGATCTTGGCGCGACGAGCGACGACAGCAGCAGCGGTGGTAGCGATGATTTCTCCGGTTCGGGGACATCCGGGTCGAACTCCGGTTCGGGCGGATCGGAGTCCGGTGGCTACGGCTCGTCGGGCGGGGACGATGACAGCGGCGGCGGTGTGATCGTGCCTCCGGTGCCCGGCGCACCGCTTTCCAACATCCGCGGCGGGGTTGGAGACGTCTCCGTGGCGCTTGGCTATTCGCTGGAACTGGGCAAATCGACCTGGCTGGACCTCGGCTCGCGCGTCAAGCTGCCCACGGCATCGAGGGTGAAACGGCTCGGCACCGGCAAAGCGGACGTCACTGTCAGCGGAGATCTGGTGCAGGATGTCGGTCGGTTTAGCGTCTTTGCGGGCGCGCGCTATCGTTTTCTTGGCAAACCTGCCGGCTCGACCCTGCGCGACACCTGGGGCGCGGGAACAGGCATCAGCTACCGGATGCCGGGTGGCACGATCATCGGCGCGGATTATGACTGGCAGGAATCGGCAACGCCCGGCCGCATCGCCAGCAGCGAAGCGACCGGCTGGGTCAATTTCGGCCTTTCCAAAAAGGTGCGGCTGCAGGTCTTCGCCTCCACCGGCTTCAATGTCCGCAGCACCGATTTTGCCGGCGGTGTTTCGCTCAGTTGGCGACTGAACTGACCCCGCCCGAAAAAATCCCGAGGCTGATGGAATAAGCGCCAGGCATCGTCGTTGTCGCCCCGAATGGAACCACGGGGAAACGGACGATGCTTCAGGATCTGAAAGCGCTCGAACAATTGCTGGCCGGGGGTGGCGACAACCCGGCCACGGCCTTGCGCAAAGGCAGGATTTTACGGTCGGATCGTCTCGAGGCGGCAAAGCGCGCCTTTACGACCCGCCGCGTCGATTTTGAAACGGCCAAGCGGCTGCGCACTGATCTGCGACCCCATGCTGGCGACCTCGTCCTCGCCCGTGTCGTCCAGCTTGGGCAACACCAGAAGCTGGAAACGCCGCACGGCCGCCGCGCCCAGCTTTACGACGGGGACGAGATCGTCGTCGCTTTCGGGGAACGCTATGCGCCCGATCAGTTCGAGGCTGTCGTTCCGGAGAGCCTCGATCAATGCGATCTGGTCGCCGGTGGCGGCGTTGCGGGCAAGGTTCTGAGCCGCCACGCGAAAATCCGTGCCGCAACCCGCATCGAGCCGATAGGGCTTCTGTCGGACGATGCAGGAAATGTTCTGAACCTCGCGCGGTTCTGCCTGCCGAACATCGCCCCGTCGAAGCAATTGCCGCCGGTCATCGCGGTTGTCGGTACGTCGATGAATGCGGGCAAGACGACCACCGCTGCAGGCCTGATCCACGGACTGTCGCGCGCCGGTATGGTTGTGGCGGCCACGAAAGTCACCGGAACCGGATCGGGCGGTGATTTATGGACGATGCTCGATGCCGGCGCGCGCTCGGTGCTTGATTTTACCGACATGGGCCACGCGTCGACTGCTGGTCTTGCGCTCGACAGGGCCCAGAGCGTCGCGATGGCATTGCTCGGTCATTGTGCCGCACAGCAGCCGGACGTCATCGTCATGGAAGTAGCTGACGGCTTGCTCCAGCGCGAAACCAGCGCATTGCTCAACTCGGCGCGCTTGCGTGATGCGCTGCACGGGGTGGTCTTCGCCGCAGGCGATGCCATGGGCGCGTTGGCCGGTCATGACTGGCTGGCAAGTGCCGGGCACCGCATCCTTGGTGTCTCCGGACTGCTTAGCGCTTCGCCTCTTGCCACGCGCGAAGCCGAGGCGGCGCTTGGGCGTTCCATACTGACGCTCGACCAGCTCCGCGATGCGGTGACCGCGCCCAAGATCTGCTTCGGTAGCGGAGAGGTTTCGTGCGTCGCTTGAAGGTGGCGCTGCCCGGTTGGCGTATGATCGCACCCATTGCGGTGGCGATCGCGCAGGCGGGCACGACGCTTGGCGGTGCGGCACTGGTGCACCGGGCCGGACAAACGCCCGCCGCTTGGGCGCCAATCATGATGGCGGTTGCTGCACTGCTCGGGACATATGCACTCGAAGTGCTGCGCCGACGCCTGTGTGAGGCGATTGGCTGGCGTGAGGTTGCACAAGTTCGCAGGCGTTTGCTGCGGAAGGTGCTGAAGGCCGATCCAGCGGTGATCGCACGCCAACGCCACGGCGCGCTATTGCAGGTCTTCGTAGGCGACCTGTCTGCTCGCCGCCAGTGGTGGAGTGACGGTCTGCCCCGCGCGCTCACGGCACCGGTGCTGCTTCTGGCGCTGTTTGGTTGGGCCGGGTGGCAATCACTTTCGCTGGCGATGTGGATCGGCGGTATAGTGCTGCTTGCGCTTGCCGTCGGCATCGGATTGCTGCGTCCGCTGCGTACAGCGGTAAGCAATGTCAGGCGCGCACGAGGGCGCGTGTCTGCCTTTGCATCGGACCGGATTGCCAGGGCCGCCACCGTCGATGGGCCTGGCTCGCCGCGCGCAGGACTGCGCAGGCTTGACCGGCGCAGCGATGAGCTGAACCGCGCTGCTTTTCATCGCGCATGGCTGACCGGATTGCTGCGTGGCCTACCGCACCTGACGACCAGCTTGATTCTCATGGTCGTGCTGGTCGGCGGCGGTCACACTTCGGGGACGATCGTAGTCATCGGCACGGCTGGACTGGCGCTTGCCGATCTCGCCCGGGCTGCCGAGCTGCTGATTCCAGCGCGCATCTCTGCGCGCCGGATTGAGAGACTGATGCAACTCCCTGCCAGAAAACAGGGCGCGCGCGTCAAGCGCGTGGACCTTGTTCTGGTCACCACATCTGATCCCGCAGAGCCAACGATGGACCAGCTATGACCGCGATGATCACCACTCCATTTCCGGCGGCAGCGAAGCTTATGCCGCAATTCATCACAGTATCCGGCACAGCGGGCCGCTACTACGCCGTGATCCCCGAGACCATGCGCAAAGGCGCGGTTCCGCTGGTCGTCGTCCATGGCATCTCGCGAAACGCGGCGGAGCTGGCCTTGCGCTTCGGCGAAATCGCTTTGCTCAGTGGCACGCCAATCATTGCACCGCTGTTCGAACGCAAAGCTTTCGGCATGTACCAACAGGTGCGAAGTCCGTCGAGAGGCCTGCAAAGCGACGAGGCGCTGTTCGGCATTCTGGATGATGCGTCCCGCCGGTTTGACTGCGATACGGCGCAGATCGATCTGTTCGGCTTTTCGGGCGGGGCGCAGTTCGCACACCGATTTGCAATGCTGCACCCGGCGCGCGCGCGGCATTGCATCGCCGCAGCAGCCGGGTGGTATACCATGCCTGATTTCGATGCCGCCTGGCCGCTTGGACTACAGGCCGCGCCTCTGCAGATCGATAAAGAGGCTCTTGCCCGCGTGCGCTTTGACGTCATCGTCGGCGGGCTGGATCGAAGCCAGGACAAGGCCTTGCGCCGTTCGCCGGCAATCGATGCAGCGCAAGGCACCCACCGCCTCCAGCGCGCACGGCAATGGCACCACGCGATGCGCAACTACGGATTCAGAGGCGGCCTGACCGTCATTCCCGGCCTCAGCCATGCCTTCAGCGATGCCGTTCACCTCGGCATCGTGCCGCTCGTCTTTCACCTGCTTGGCACGCTTGGGGCCGATATCGAGGAATCTGCAACATGAGGACATTCACCCGCACAACCGTGCCTGCCATCGCCAGCGCCCTTGTTGTCATTGCCACACCTGCCTGCGCCCAAAGCGTGACTGCCGACGAGAAGGGCGTTACGCTCGAAAGCGGACCGCTCGAACTGAACCTCGGTGGGCGGCTTCACCTGGATGCCAGCGTTTTCGATGAACCCGGCGTACCTCGCACCGGCACCACCAGTTCTGACGTGCGTCGCGCCCGGGTGGAGCTTTCGGGCCGGGTCGCAAAAGTGCTGCGTTTTCGCGTCGACCGCGAACTCGCCGGGGCAAAGGGCTGGCGCAACGTCTGGGCCTCGATCGAGCCGGTAAAGAATGTCGAGATCAAGGGCGGCAACATGATTGTGCCGTTCTCGCTCGAAGACCTGCAAAGCTCGAACGCCACGGCCTTTGCCGAACGCTCGATGGCCTCGGCCCTGACGGGCGGTTACGGCCTTGGCGGCGCGGCCTACGCCGGCGGGCACAACTGGAGCGCAAG
>JAZKBJ010000081.1:9285-10488 GCA_040388685.1 Pseudomonadota bacterium | reverse complement strand
TACTTCACCGATGCACTGGCCAACGACGAGGGCCGCACGACCGAGCGCGGCAAGGGCGTTGTCGGCCGGGTGACGTTCGCGCCGGTCAAGTCGCACGAGATGGTGCTCCACCTCGGCCTCGGCGGCGAACGTCGCACATTTTCGGCTAACGAGCGGGTGCGCTTCACGGCAGACCCCGGCTCGGTCTTCGCACCCAACGTGATGTCGACCGGCACACTTGGCGCTCTCGATACATTGACGGCTTGGAACGGCGAAGCTGCGATTTCGTTTGGCCCGGTGCTGATACAAGGCCAAGCCATAGCGCTCCAACTGCATCGTTCACCGCTCGCCGATCGTAGGTTCAATGGCCAGACCGTCTCAGCCGGCTGGATCGTCACCGGCCAGCGCCATGACTACAGCGCGTCGTCGGGCGTGTTTGGCGGGCCTGACCGGGACAAGCGCGGCAGGAGTGCGTTCGAGATCGCTGCCCGTTACAGCCGTCTCGATCTGGTCGATGGGACATTCGATCGCGGGATCGGCCGGGCGCTCAGCGCCAGCGCCATCTGGACGTTGAGCACCAACCTGCGGCTGCTGGCGACGTACACGGACAATCGCGTGCACTTCCCCAGCGGCGGATTGCCGGTCACGAACCGCGTTGGCGTGTTGCGCGCCCAGCTGAGTTTTTAACGCGGTAACTTTCGGGTCGGCATCCGCCGGGGCGGTCATCCATCAAGGGTGGCCGCCCCATTCCTTTGCGATAAGGGCTCGCTCGGCCTGAGCATCAAGCGGATCGGCAGTCTTGAGCCGGGCATTCGCGGCATCCAGAACCGCGCTATCCTTGCCTGATGCCACCGCGAATGCCGTGTTGTCGGCAGGGGCTGCCCCTTTGGCCTTGGCCTCTATTGCCCATACACCCTTTGCATCACGGCAAGCCAGTGCCACTTCGCCGCCATCGCCGAACTCGCGGCACCAGCGCCCGTCACCAGCGCGGGCGGTGAGGATCGGGGTGATCGTGCGGCCATCGGGCAGGGTAGCCTGCGCCAGCGAGGGCGTGTGGTCGAGCGCGAGCGACAGCGCATCGCTGCTTTCAGCAGGGCCATTCGGCACGATCAGCAATGCTGCGGCAATGCTCGCCGCAATCGCGCCGCCGAGCGGCAGGGCATGGCGTTTCCACCAGACAGGATTGTCATTGGCCGCCAATGGCGGGTTTGGCTGGCCCAGTCC
>JAZKBJ010000081.1:4524-9275 GCA_040388685.1 Pseudomonadota bacterium | reverse complement strand
GCATCGCCGGATTGATCGGTGCCTCGGCGGCCGGGGCAAACGCGCCCACCATCAGGCTGTCGTTCGCGCGCCATTCCTCGGCAAGTGCGGCCAGTTCCGGGTCGGCGGCAAGACGGGCCTCGAATGCATCAAGGTCTGCGCCGGTGAGTTCGCCATCGAGCCAGGCGGCGAGCAGTTCTTCGCGCGAAAGGGTCATTGTCCTGCCTCCGTCTGCCTGTTGCGTTACTCGCCAAGAGCCTCGGCAATCCGGCCCCTCGCGCGGGCGAGGCGGCTCATCACCGTACCGATAGGCAGGTCGAGCGCATTTGCGGCGTCGCGGTAGCTTTGCCCTTCGATCACCACTAGCGCGAATACCGCACGCTGGTCGTCAGGCAGCGTTCGCAGCGCGTGTTGTGCTGCAGCCAGTTGCGAACGGTTTTCGACCAGTTCGCGCCCGTCGCTTCCGCTGAGCGACTGCAGCGCGTCGACATCGACCGCCGTACCGCGCCGCCGTACCGCGCGTGCGCCGTCGATGTGAAGGTTTTGAGCAATGCGATACATCCAGCTGTCCACCCGCGTACCGGCTTCGAACTGGGCGGAGCGCGCAAGAGCGCGTTCAACCGTGGCCTGCATCAGGTCATCTCCATCGGCGGAATTGCCCGCCATGGCCAGACAGAAGCGGCGCAGACGCGGCAGCGCGGCAACGATTGCCGTGCGCATGGCCTCTGCACCGTGTAATGCCTGATCCATTCATGCCCCCATAACGCCGCACACTGCCCGCTATTCCAACCAGACACAGCCCACACTACAATTTTGTTGCTGACAGCAGGAATAGTATGGCCTTGCATACGTTGTCGGCGCGTATCAAGCGGGATTGAAACCATGATCATGCGTGCCGTGTTTGCCGGAATTGCCTGCGGGGCCTTGGCCGTCCCGGCGGTGGCGCATGACCGCGATCCGCCGGAACCTCCGCGTGCCCAAGAGCGATTCGAGCGTGAACAGGACCGCGCCGCCCAGCGCGCCGAAGAGCGCGCGTCCCGTGCTGACGCCGAACGCGCGCGGATAGAGGAGCGCGCAGTTCGTGAGCCTGCAAAAGCGGCAGAGGATCTTGCAAAGCTGGAAGCAGACCGCGTCAAGGAGGAGGTCAAATCTGCCGAGGAAGCGGCAAAGAGTGAAGCCGATTTCGAGAAGGAACAGGCCGATGAGGCGGAGGACGCTCTCGAGGATGCCGCCGATCTTGCCGAGAAGAGTACGGACGATTCAAGCTCCGACCGCGGCAGCAGCATGGAAATCCGCGACATAGCCGATGGCGAACGCGCAGAACATGACGAACGTGGATACCCGGTGCGGCGCGGCGAGGTTTTCGCTCTCGATATGCCCGAACAGCAGTTGCTCTTGGCGCAGCGCGCCGGCTTTCGGGTGATCGAACGAACGCGGCTCGACACGCTTGAACGCGATATGCTGCGTCTTGCTGCACCAGATGGCGTGTCCGCGCTGCAAGCGCGCGATCGCCTGCGCGAATTCGCTCCGGCGGCCACTGTTGATGTCGTGCATTACTACGGCCTCGATCTGACAGCGGGCATGAAACCGCACAAGACGCGTGACAGGGCCATGCCATCGCGCGGCAGCGGCCAGTTTTCCGTCGGGGTGATCGATACTGCGATTGCGCCGCACCGGGCACTCTCTGCAGCCCATGTCGTGGCCTGGAACGAAGGCGCGTTGCCACAGGCTCCGGTGAGGCACGGCACGGCAGTGGCATCCTTGCTGACTTCCGCAGGGCGGCCGACCATTTTCAGCGCCAATATTTTTCGCGGTCCGGTAGTTCGTCCGTTCACCTCTGCCGAAGTCATTGCGGCTGCGCTGGAATGGACGCTTCGTCACGGCGCGCCGGTCATCAACATGAGCCTGGCGGGGCCGCGCAACGCCATTCTAGACCGATTGATCCGCGATGCCATTGCATCGGGCAGGGTGATGGTCGCGGCAGCCGGAAATGGCGGACCGACCGCACCGCCGTCTTATCCCGCCGCCGTGCCGGGTGTGATCGCCGTGACAGCTGTCGACAAGGATCATGCGGTCTATCGTTTCGCGCAGCGCGGCAGGCACATCGCCGTTGCGGCCATGGGCGTCGATATTCTTGCTGCCGATGCCCACAGCAATCTGGCCCGGTTCACTGGAACTTCGTTCGCTACCCCGATCATCTCGGCCTGGCTCGCCCGATGCAGAGCGAACGGTAGCGATGCTGCGCGCTGCGGGCACCAGTTGAGGGAGGCGGCAAAGGATCTTGGTTCAAAGGGTTACGACGAAATTTATGGGTTCGGCCTGATAGAATAGTTACCGCAGATGTTGATGCCGGGGCAGCTGCGGGGGTTGGAAAATTTGCCGCCAGGAAGGGCCAGCGCCGGGCCAGATGTCGTCGAACCGGACGTTCTCATTGTTGTTCGGAAGTGGCCCACCCTGCCGCATATATGCGAGAACTGCGACAGCAGGATTTAAGCGGTGAACAGGCAGCGCTACAATTAGAAACCTAACCCCGTACTGGTCGGGTGTGCTCACCTCTGCAAAAGACCAGTGGCCTAATGTGTAACAACGTTGGATTAAAAACCAACTGTAACACCCTGGGGAGGGGAAATTGAAAGATACCGTAGTTCACCGCGTGATGGTTGGTCTTTTTTGTTCGACAGCCATGATGGGTGTTGCTGTGCCAGCGCTCGCGCAGGAAGCGCAGGCGGAGAATGAAGTCGTCGATGCCAATGCCATCGTCGTTTCTGCCCGGCGCCGTTCGGAAACGCTGCAGACTACCCCTGTTGCCATCACGGCGGTCAATGCCGCGATGCTGGAAAGCAAGGCCTCGATCAACATTGGCGATCTTCAGGGCGATGCGCCCAACCTTTTGATCACGCAGCAAAACTCTGGCGGTCAGGCGGCCAATATCTCGATCCGCGGGCTTAGCTTCGCCAACATCGAGAAGGCTTCCACCCCCACTGTGGGCGTGGTGGTGGATGGCGTGATGATCGGCACCAGCACCGGCCAGCTTCAGGACTTCTTCGATATCGAACAGATCGAAGTTCTGCGCGGTCCGCAGGGCACACTGTTCGGCGCTAACACCATCGGCGGCGTCATCAACATTACCCGTTCGAAGCCGACCAAGGAAGCGGGCGGCAAGTTCGAAGCCAGCTATGGCCAGTGGAACACGCTGAGCACGCGGGCTGTCGTCAACTATGGCAACGGCACCACGCTGGGCGTCAAGGGCTGGTACTTCCACAACGAATCCGACGGTTTCTACTGGCACCCGATCCGCAAGGCTCGCGCCGGTGGCACGAACAACGACACTTTCGGTGGCTCGATCCTGTGGGAGCCGGAAGGCGGAATGTTCGATGCGCAGTTCAGCATCGAAAAGGTCAGCCAGTCGTTTGAACCAGTGGTGGCGAACATCACCAATTCGACCGAGGCTTTCGGTGCGCTGATGCCGGCCAACGAAGTGGGCCGCAACACCGGCAGCGATGTCTATCAGGTGTTCACCCAGCCCGCACGCGGCACTTACAGCGCGCCTGATGCAACGCTGGCGCTGAATTATAACGGCGATGCGGTAAAGCTTACCGCGATCACCGGCTGGCGCCATTCCGACGAATTCCAGACACAGGATTTCGACGGCTCCAGCACCAACATCTATTATTCGCAGCGCAAGCAGTCGTACACGCAGTGGAGCCAGGAGCTGCGCGCTGCGGGCAAGCTGATCGAAGGCCTCGACTACGTCGTCGGCGGCTTCTTCTTCGATTCCCGATTCAAGCTGGCGGCGGACACGTTCGTTTTCGGCACCAACACCGGCACCAATGTCGTGACGGGCCACACCCGTTCGATCGCCGCGTTCGGTGACTTCAACTGGGCGGTAGCGGATACGGTGCGCGTTTCGTTTGGCGGACGCTGGGGGCAGGACAAGCGAGAGCTGACCAACTCCTATCCCGGCACGCTGGGCGTGATCGGCCAGGGCTCCAAGACCTTCCGCAAGTTCACTCCGAAGCTGGGGATCGACTGGCGCCCCAATGGCGATACGATGTTCTACGCCAGCTGGTCGCGCGGGTATCGTTCGGGCGGGTTCAGCCCGCGCGCGATGACTGCGGCCACTGCCAGCACGCCGTATTTCCCCGAAACGGTCGACAGCTACGAAATCGGCACCAAGCTCAACCTGCTTGACCGCAAGCTGCAGTTCAACATCGCCGGATTCTATTCCAAGTACAAGGATATGCAGCAGGAAACCACCATTCCGGGCGGTCCGCAGGGCAGCCAGACGATCACCAACAATATCGGTTCTGCCGATATCAAGGGCGTCGAGGTGGAAACCACACTGCGTCCCATTGATGGCTTGAAGCTGACTGCCAATTTCGCGGTGCTGGATTCGCAGTTCAAGGGCTTTGTCGCCAACAACCTCTATCCGGGCGTCGGTCTGGTTCCCTTCGATTATTCGAACAACAACCTGATCTATTCGCCCAAATTCACTGGGGCTCTCGGTGCCGAATACAAGTTCGACACCGGCTTCGGCAATGTCGTGACCAATGTCGGCCTGCGCCACATCAGCCCCTATGACGAACAGGTTTCGGCAGGTGGGCTGACTCCGCACCTGACCGGCGGCGTCGTGACCAGCGTAACGGTCAACGGCAACGATCCGCGCGTGCGCACCCGCACGCAGGATCTGGTCGATGCCAGCCTGACGTTCAACTTCCAGATGAGCGGCGCGGATGCCTATTTCCGCGTGTTCGGGCGCAACCTCGCCAACA
>JAZKBJ010000081.1:584-4514 GCA_040388685.1 Pseudomonadota bacterium | reverse complement strand
TCTTCGCGGCCAACCTGTCTGGCCTGACGGATGGGACGATCACCTCGTCGCTGGCGATCACCGATGCGGCCGGGAACACGGCGAATGTGTCCGGCAACGCAGTGGCGCTCGACAAGACGGCGGACGGGACGCCGACGGCGACGCTGGTCGTCAACGACACGGCCGATCACGTGGTCAACGGCAGCGAGGTCTCGACGGTTGCCTTCACCGTCGCCGGGCTGTGGTCGTTCGCCACCGCGCTTGAGCCACGTACATATGGTGCGACGGTTGGCGTGAAGTTCTGATGCACTGACGACGTACTGAGATCCTCCCTGGGGGAGCGCGGCCAGCGGTGCCGTGCTCCCTCCTTTTTTGGCTTATATCCATCGGGCGAGGTCTCGGTCATTACTTGAAGCGAACTCAAGCTCGACAGGCGTTTTGCCGGGAACTGAACCATGCCCATCATGGGACAGCCTGGCACCAGCACCTGACCGGGCGGATGGAGAAGGAAAAGGCATGAAGCGCTTTACGGACAAGGTCGTGATCGTCACCGGAGCCGGGTCAGGGCTGGGGCTTGCATCGGCGCAGAGGCTCGCGGAAGAGGGCGCGACGCTGGTGCTGGTGGACTTGCGGCAGGACTGGCTTGAGGCTGCGCAGGGCACTCTGCCCGCCGGCACCAAGGTTACGCTGGCGCAGGCCGATGTGTCCAAGGCCGCCGAAGTGCAGGCTTATGTCGATGCTGCGGTCGCCGCGCATGGCCGGATCGACGGCTTCTTCAACAATGCCGGGATCGAAGGCCGCCAGAACCTGACCGAGAACTTCGGCGAGGAGGAATTCCACCGCGTCGTGTCGGTCAATCTTGATGGCGTGTTCTTTGGCATGGCTTCGGTGCTCAAGGTCATGCGCGAACAGGGCAGCGGTGCAATCGTCAATACCGCCTCGGTCGGCGGCATTCGCGGCGTGGGCAATCAGAGCGGATATGCCGCCAGCAAGCACGGCGTGGTCGGCCTTACCCGCAATTCGGCGGTGGAATACGGTGTCCACGGCATCCAGATCAACGCGATCGCGCCGGGCGCAATCATGACCGCCATGGTCGAAGGATCGCTACGCCAGCTTGGCGGCGATGACTGGGAGGCCGTGGGCCAGCAGTTCGTATCGGTCAATCCGATGCAGCGGTTCGGGCGGCCTGCCGAAGTGGCGGCGCTGGTGGCTTTCCTGCTGTCGGGCGAAGCGCAGTTCATCAACGGTGCAACCATCCCGATCGATGGCGGGCAGTCCTACAAGTATTGATCGTGTCGTGCCCGTTGGCCGGATGGCGCGCGTTGCGTCACCGGCCAACGGGCGGCACAATTCCCAACGTGGCGGCGAGCATTTCGCGGAGAAGTGATTTCTGTCGTTCGCCCGGCCAGCCCGCACGGTCTTGCGATACAAGCGTGGCGATGCCGTTGATCACGACCTGCAGCTTGACCGAGCCTGTGACCGGATCGAGATCGGCAGGCGCTTCGCCCGATTGCCGCGCGGCTTCCAGAAGGCGAACAAAGATGCTGTTTGCATCGGCTGTGCCCGCCTGCCATTCCTGATTCACGGTTGGCTCAGCCGGCGCCATCCCCCAGAATGCAAACCACGTGTGCCATTCGCGCCATGTTTCATCGCTCATCGGCAACAGGGATTCGATGCTCGATTGCAAGGATCGCCCTTGCTCAAGACCGTCGAGCAATCGCCGTTCGGCACGATTGCGGACCGCGCGGTGCGTAAAGATCAGCAGTTCAAGTTTGCTGGTGAAATAGTGCGACACCACCGAAGTGCTGCATTTGGCACGGCGGGCAACATCGCGGATCGTCAGGCCTTCGATTCCTGCTTCGTAAACCAGTTGTTCGACCACGGCGGCCACCTGCAGCCTGCGCTCGTCATGGTCCACTACGATAGGCACTTTCGATCTCCACAATGACCGTGCTGCGCGCAGCGCGCCGGTGCCGGGCCACTCTCCCTGGTAGAGGCTTACATGCGACGAAGCACCCGGCACAAGTGCCGGGTGCTTCGTTCGAAATTCTGCCAGACTGCAGGCTTCAGTTCGAGTGGACGGCAGTCACCGATTCCGGCATCGGCAGCTTGGGCGCTTCATAGAACCGGGAAATCTGCCAGCCCTGCGGCGTCTTGCGGTAATCCAGATCGTACCAGACGAATACCGAGATATCGACGCCGGCGTTCGAGCGGCCCATGCCATGGACGTAAGCAATGCAGCGCGCGGTATCGCCGGTAAATTCGGCCACACGGAAATTGCTCATCATGTGCATATGGTGCGACATGTCGGCAAAGACCTTCGCGTAAAACCCGGCGATTGCCGCACGCCCTTCGAAGACGGGAAGGTGCAGGCCTGAAAGGTCGAGTGTGGCATCTTCGGTGAACAGGCTGGCGATGCCATCGACATCGTCGAGCAAGTCTACCGCCGTGCAGTAGGCGATCAGCGCATTTTCAAGCGCCTTGGCATCATCCAGCGATACGGCAGCAAATCCAGTCATGGTCCTCGGGTTCCCTTTTATCGGCCGTTCCGGCGCGTCGAAATGCGCCACGCCTGACGACTACGAGTGCTGAATGCGCCTTTTCGGCAGGCAAGCGAACTATGATAATGGGGAGTTTTAATGCAACGTTGTTATATAATAATTCTCATACGAGCGAACAAGGTGATGCGCCCGTGGAACAAGGGCTGCGATTTGCCAGTCCGGCACTGCCTTGAACGCTTGAGCGATAAAAACAGGAGAGGGAATCATGAAGCGCACCACAGGTTTGATGCTGGCTTGTTCATTCGCAGCAATGGTTGCCAGCACGACGGCAGCTCTCGCCCAGCAGGTCGATGCGGCGGAGGCGTCCGACCGCAACGCGGATGGTACGGCGACAGGCGGGCTGGAGGAAATCGTGGTCACGGCGCAAAAGCGGGCCGAGAGCCTGCAGTCTGTGCCGATTTCGGTGACTGCCGTTACCGGCGAAGCCGTCGAAAACCTCAAGGCGACCGATCTGAAGGGCCTGCAGGGCACCATTCCCAACATTCAGATCAACAATTTCACCAACACGCCCAACAGCGCCGTCTTCACCATTCGCGGTATTGGCGTGGTCGAGCCTGACCCGTTCGCCGGCAATACCGTGTCGATCGTTCAGGACGGCGTGCCGCAATTCTTCTCGATGGGCGCGCTGCTGGACCTGTTCGATGTGGAGCGGATCGAAGTCCTGCGCGGCCCGCAAGGCACACTGTTCGGTGCGAACACCACAGGCGGCGTGGTCAGCGTTCTGACCCGCCAGCCAACCGGTGAAGCGGGCATTCGGGGCGAGTTTACCTATGGAAACTATGACCGTCTTGATGCGAAGGTCGCGGCGGATCTGCCGATCGTTGATGGCGTCCTTGCCGGCAAAATTGCTGCCATGCACAGCCGCCGGGACGGGTTTTACACCAATATCGTCAATGGTAATGACCTGGGCAGCAAGGCCCTCTCGGTGGTGCGGGCGTATCTCCGCTTTACCCCCAGCGCTTCGGTCGATGCGACGCTGTCAGGCGAATACGGCGCCAGCCGGAACGGCGCACCCGTGGTCGTGAATGGATCGCGTCCGGGCGATCTGATCTACATTACGCCGGGTACTACCGGGCCGGGGCAGGTTCTGCCGATGTATGCCAGCCCGTGCGTGCCAAGCATTCCATGCCAGGCGCCGGACAAGTATTTCAGCGGGCATGACAACGTTCCAAACCGCAGCGATATGGACACCTATCGCGCTACGCTGACGGTCAACATCAATGATACCGCGATTGGCGACATCACCTCGATTTCGGGCTACAAGAAGTTCGTCATCCACGAATATTCCGACGTCGATGCTGTTCCGGGCCTCTACATCGATACCTCGCGCCACACCCGCGGCTGGCAGATCAGTCAGGAACTGCGCACGGCGCTTGACGTGTCCGATGCG
>JAZKBJ010000081.1:0-574 GCA_040388685.1 Pseudomonadota bacterium | reverse complement strand
GCAGCTGACCATCGCGGCCCTCATGTTCGCGGCGATGCTGGGCGTCGCGGCGCTTGCGGTGATCGGCTGATGGGCGCCTCTCCAAGCGATCCCGTCGGCGGTCCCATTTCCATGCTCTCCGCGAAGATCCAGATGATCCTGGAGAACCAGTTCGGCGGCTTCTACCTGAAAACCAACTACGATCATTTCATGAGCCTGCGACTGGAATTTGCCGCGCCCGGCCTGCGCCAGTATCAGCCGCAGAATCAGGACAACTGGTCTGGTTCGCTGTTCGCGCAGACTTATGTCGATCTCTCCGACCGGCTCAGGCTGCAGGCCGGCATCCGCTATACCCATGAAAAGACCGATATGGCGGCAGGGCTTTATAACTACATCAACCTGGATGGTCCGGGGCTGCTGGGTTCAAATCCGGGGAGCTGCGGCGATGCGCTGCTGGGCGGGTTCCTTGCGAATGGCAAGAAATCCTGGGACAAGGTCGGTTGGAAGATCGGGCTTGATTACAAGATCGATGAGACGCTGCTTTATGGCTATTACGCCCGTGGCTTCAAGTCGGGCGGCTTTGTCGGGCGAATTG
>JAZKBJ010000080.1:0-2292 GCA_040388685.1 Pseudomonadota bacterium | reverse complement strand
CGCGTTTAACGTGATCCCGCACATCGACGTTTTCCTGGACGATGGTTCGACCAAGGAAGAGTGGAAGATGGTGGCTGAGACGAAGAAGATCCTCGATCCCAAGATCAAGATCAGCGCCACTTGCGTGCGCGTGCCGGTGTTCGTAGGCCATTCCGAAGCACTGAACATCGAGTTCGAGAACGAGATCAGCGCTGAAGAAGCCCAGAACATCCTGCGTGAAGCGCCGGGCGTGATGCTTATCGATAAGCGCGAAAACGGCGGATACATCACGCCGGTCGAATGCGTGGGCGACGATGCGACGTATGTCAGCCGCGTGCGTGAAGACCCGACCGTGGACAGCGGCCTGTCGCTGTGGTGCGTATCGGACAACCTGCGCAAGGGCGCTGCCCTGAATGCGGTGCAGATTGCCGAACTGCTCGGCCGCCGTCACCTCAAGAAGGGCTGATCCGTCCCATGGCAGACGTGACCACCGAGTTCTTCCCCGGCTTCGGCGGAGCAAGCCTCGCGCTGCACCGCCTTGGCGCGGGGAGGCCGGTGGTGCTTCTGCACGGGCTGTTTTCGTCGGCGCAGGTCAACTGGATCAAGTTCGGTACGGCGGCCAAGCTGGCCGAGGCGGGCTTTGAATGCCTGATGCCGGACTTGCGTGTGCATGGGCAGAGCGCAGCACCGCACGATCCGGTGGCCTATCCGCAGGACGTTCTGGTGCGCGACCTTGAGGCGCTGGTGGCGCATCTGGGATTGACGGACTTCGATCTCGTCGGTTTCTCGTTGGGATCGAGAACGTCAGCGCGGGCCGTGCTGGCGGGATTGAAGCCGCGCCGACTGGTTCTGGGCGGAATGGGGCTTGAAGGTCTTGCCGGATGGGCGCGCCGACAGGACTTCTTCGTGGACGTGATTGATCGTTTCGGCACGATAAAGCCGGGCGATCCCGCCTATTTCTCGCAGCAGTTCCTCAAGACCATGGGCGTGGACCGGGTAGCAGCCCGGCTGCTGCTGGGCACGATGGCCGATACCGATCCTGCCGAGCTTGATGCCCTGGCGATGCCGGTGCTGGTCCTGTGCGGTGAGCAGGATGACGATAACGGTTCTGCCGCGCGGCTGGCCGAAGCACTGCCCGATGCGCGGTTGGCGCTGATTCCCGGCACGCACATGAGCAGCGTGACCATGCCCGAAATGGGCCGCGAAATCGCGGAGTTCCTGTCTCAATAAAGGCGGACGCGGCCTCTTGCGGGCAGGCGGGGTTCGTGTCAGCTTGACGTCATAAAGCGAACGGCCGGTAAGAGCCTCGTGACGGGATCTGGATGATGAGAGTTTGCTGGCTTCTGGCTGCGGTTGCAGTTGGTGTGATGGGCCCCCAAGCCGCTCAGGCGGCATCTTCAAGCACGGCGACGGTTTCGGCTGTAAAACCTGATAGCGTGGCAGAAGCGCTCAAGAATCTTGGCTATTCGGCGGAACTGGCCAAGGATGCCAATGGCGATCCGCTGATCAATGCCGATATCGGCGGCTGGCAGGCGGCACTGCTGTTCTACGAATGCAATGAAAGGACCCACGACGGGTGCCAGTCGCTGCAATTTGTCGCCAATTTCACGCCCGAAAAGAAGTTTACGGCAGATGACGCGGTAAAGTTCATGCGCAACACGCGCTTTGCCTCGGTCTCGTTCGACCAGAACCAGTCGGTGATGATGACCTGGGACGTGGTGACGGGGAAGGGCATCGATTTCGAGGTGTTTTCCAACTCGGTCGACATGTTCCGCAGCGCGATGGACACGCTGGGAACGCAGGTTTTCAAATAGTGTTTTAAGCGAGGCCCGCGTCATGCGGGCGGGACGCAAACTGGGCAATCCGGAGCGGGGCTAGCCGCACCGGATTGCCTTTTTCTTTCGGGTTTTAAGTCGCTTGCAAGATCGAGCGTCAGACAGCCCACCCCGCTGCGACTAACGCTTCTTGCAGAAGCGCAAGTCTCGCTCCCCTCCCGCAAGCGGGAGGGGTTGGGGGTGGGTTTCCTGCGTTAGTTCATCCGCGCTTGGGCGGAGGCCCTTTGCGGTGCGGCTTGCCTTCGGGGCGGGGACCGCGCGGGCCCGGGCGCGGGCCGCCGGGATGCGCGCGCGGGCCGCGTGGCGGACCATCGCCGCGGCGATTGTCGCGGGCGACTTCGCGCGGGCCGTCGGGCGCTGGCTCGATGTGGATGCCGTTCTCGTCCTCACCCTTGGGATCGGCGGTGCGGCGGATCGCATCGGCAAAGCGGTCGGCAATGGCGCGGGGCACCTGGAACCAGGTTTCGTTGGGCGCGAT
>JAZKBJ010000079.1:3290-5168 GCA_040388685.1 Pseudomonadota bacterium | reverse complement strand
CGTGCAGCCCGTCCTCGACGCGGCTCAAATTGCCGTTGCGCGGATCGGCGGCGGTGACTTTCTCGTCGCCAGCTCTGGCGCCACCAGCCGCGAGCGGTGGCAGTGGCTGGCCGAAGCGCTTGCCCGCAGCGTGGCCCGCGCGCTGACCATGCATGGCGACGTGCTGCACCTTGCGCCGCGCACTGCCCTCCTTCGTGGGCAGCCAGACGAGACCGGGGCGGCTCTGCTTGACCGGCTCGATCAGGCGCTGTCGTCGTTGCAGCAGCAAAGCGGGCGGCGCCTGCACTGGGCAGAAGGGTCGCATCGCGCGCGCGGACGCAGCGCGGCAAGGCTCGAAGCCGATCTGATCGGTGCAATGGCGCGCGACGAGATCGGGCTGATGTTCCAGCCGCAATACGCTGTGGCCAATGGCGCCTTGGCCGGTGTGGAAGCCTTGGCCCGGTGGGATCATCCGCAGCTTGGCCGGATTGGTGCGGAAACGCTTTTCGCCATTGCCGAGCGGGGAGACCACATCGCGCAACTGTCGCGCCACATCGCGCGACGTGCGCTCGCGATTGCGGTGCAATGGCAGCCGGCCTTGCCGTTGTCGCTGAACGTCACGGCCGAGGATCTTGGCGATGACCGGTTTGCGGACAGCTTTCGCAAGCTGCTGGCGGATACCGGCTTCAAACCGGCCCTGCTGACTCTGGAAGTGACCGAACACGCGCTGGTCGCCGACTTCGCGCGTTCGGCGGAGATGCTTGGCGAACTTGCTGCGCTGGGCGTGCGGATCGCGCTCGATGATTTTGGCACCGGTTATGCCAACTTCCGCACGCTCAAGGCCTTGCCGGTCGATACGCTCAAGCTCGATGCCTCGCTTGTTCGCGATATCGACCATGACCCGCGTGACCGTGCCATCCTCCGGGCAATCGTCGCCATGGCAAGGGCACTTGGGCTGAAAGTGGTGGTGGAAGGCATTGAGCGCCAAAGCCAGTTGACCATTCTGGCACAGGAGAACTGCGATACGTTTCAGGGATTCCTGCGCGCAGGCCCGCTGCCTGCCGACTCCATCGCGGAAATGCTCGGCTAGGCCGCCTTTTTGGCGCGCCGGGCTATGGCCGACAGCCCCTTGGTCATTTGCACCAGACCGTTCAGGCGACCTTCGGGTGTGCCCCATGCGCGCGTGATGACGAGCTTGTTATCCGGGCGCAGCTTGGCAATGCCGTTGAGCCGCTCCACATAGCCGATCAGGCCCATCGGGTCTGGGAAGCTGTCCTGATGGAAGCTCACCAGCGCACCCCTTGCGCCGACATCGATCTTGGCAATGTTGGCCTCGATCGCCTGGCGCTTGATCTCGATCAGGCGCAGCAGGTTCTGTGTTGGCTGCGGGAGTGGCCCGAACCGGTCGATCATTTCCGCTGCCAGCGCTTCCACCGCATCGGCGCCTTCGGCCTCGCTCATGCGCCGGTACAGTGCCATGCGCACGGCAAGGTCGGGGACGTAATCCTCCGGAATCATGATCGGTGCATCCACCGTGATCTGCGGGCTTAGCGCGTTACGTTCGCGCGCGAGGCTAATGTCGCCCGCCTTGGCGGCAAGGATCGCGTCTTCCAGCATCGACTGGTAGAGTTCGAAGCCCACTTCCTTGATGTGGCCCGATTGCTCGTCGCCCAGCAGGTTGCCCGCGCCGCGCAAATCGAGATCGTGGCTGGCCAGTTGGAAGCCCGCGCCAAGGCTGTCGAGATCGCCCAGCACCTTGAGCCGCTTTTCAGCGACTTCCGACAAAGCCGTGTTCTCGGAATGGGTGAGGTAGGCATAGGCGCGGATCTTGCCGCGCCCGACCCGCCCGCGCAGCTGGTATAGCTGGGCAAGACCGAAGCGGTCGGCGCGGTGGATGAC
>JAZKBJ010000079.1:0-3280 GCA_040388685.1 Pseudomonadota bacterium | reverse complement strand
CCAGCAGCCTCCATCAATGGGACGACTCAATCACCCACTGCGCATTGGTCAGCGACCAGAACACGGTGGCGGTGCTGAACTGGGACGCCAGCGACAGCGTCCCCACACCGTTGATATTGGAGCCATTACCATTGATGACGATGGTGTTGGCCGAGGGAATGTCGATGCCGCTTTCGACGATAGTGGTCGACAGCAGCACCTCGTACTTCTTCTCGTAGAACGCGCCCATGCGGTCCTCGACCTCGGTCGGGCTCATCTGGCCATGCGCGGTCACGAAGCGGACCTCGGGCACGTTCAAGCGCAGCCAATCCTCCAGATCGGCCATGTCGGCTATGCGCGGCACGATGATGAAGCTTTGCCCGCCGCGCTGATGTTCTCGCAGCAGGGCCTCGCGCATCACCATATCGTCCCACGGCATGACATACGTGCGTGTGGCGAGGCGGTCGACCGGCGGGGTCTGGATCGTGGACAATTCACGCAGGCCCGACATCGCCATCTGCAGCGTGCGCGGGATCGGCGTGGCGGTGAGCGTGAGGACGTGGACGTCCGCCTTCAGCTCCTTGAGCTTTTCCTTGTGTGTCACGCCGAAGCGCTGCTCCTCGTCGACGACGACGAGGCCGAGCCGTTTGAACTCGATGCTCTTGGCCAGCAGTGCATGGGTGCCGATGACGATGTCCATCGTGCCTGCAGCAAGGCCAACCTTGGTTTCCGCCGCTTCCTTGGCAGGGACCAGACGCGAGAGTCGACCTATGTTCAAGGGGAAGCCCTTGAAGCGTTCGACGAAATTGGTGAAGTGCTGGCGGGCGAGCAGGGTAGTCGGCGCCACGACCGCCACCTGCATTCCCGCCATCGCCGCCACGAACGCCGCACGCAAGGCGACTTCGGTCTTGCCGAAGCCGACATCACCGCAGACGAGGCGGTCCATAGGCTTGCCGCCTGCCATGTCGCCCAGAACGTCGTCGATCGCGCGTTCCTGATCGTCGGTTTCTTCCCATGGGAAACGGTCGACGAACGGGCCATAGCTTGTGGGGTCGACGGGGAGGATCGCGCCTTCGCGCAGCGCACGGTGCGCGGCGGTGGCCATAAGCTGGCCCGCCATCTCCAGAATGCGTTCGCGCATCCGGGCCTTGCGCCGCTGCCAAGCCTCCCCGCCAAGCTTGTCGAGCCCCACGCCCTCGGCATCCGAGCCGTAGCGCGAAAGCACGTCGAGGTTCTCGACCGGGATGTAGAGCTTGTCGCCGCCAGCATATTCCAGCTGCACGCAATCGTGCGGGCTGTCGCCCACGGCAATCGCCTCAAGCCCGACATAGCGGCCGATACCGTGATCCATGTGGACCACCAGATCGCCCGGCGTCAGCGCCGAGAGTTCGGCGAGGAAAGCGTCTGCGTTCTTGCGCTTCTTCTTGCGGCGGACCAGCCGGTCGCCCAGAATATCCTGCTCGGTCAGCAGTTCGAGTTCGGCGTTGGCGAAGCCCTGATCGAGCGGCAAGACGACGGCAACAGGCTTGCCCGAGGCTGCAAGCCCCAGTGCTTCCTGCCAGGTATCGGCCATGAGCGGCACAACCTTGCCCGCTTCGGCCAGCAACGATGCAAGACGTGAACGCGATCCGGTGCTGTAGGCTGCGATGATCGGCTTGAGTCCGCGCGTGCCCAGCGAGGCCAGGTATTTCGACGCCGCCTCGTAGATATTGGTGCCGCCGCTTGTCGCAGCCGCGCGCTCGGGGGTGAAATCGTGGGCAGACGCAAAAGCGAAATCGATGACCTGCTTCGATTCCGGCTCGGCAAACAGCGTGGTGCGGTGGACCGGCCAACCCAGCAGCGCGCGGTCGATCTCGTCGCGCGAAAGATAGAGCGCGGTCTCGGAGAGCGGGCGATAGCTGCCGGGCGCCTTCGACGAACTGTCGAGCCGTGACTGATGGTAGTCGACGATGTCGGCAATGCGTTGCTCGGTCGCCTTGGCAGCCGACCCGTCGATCAGGACAAGGTCGTCCTCGCCCAGATGGTCGAACAGGGTGACGAGCCGGTCCTCGAACAGCGGAAGCCAGTGCTCCATGCCCGCCAGCCGCCGCCCGTCACTGATCGCCTGATAGAGCGGATCGCCGGTGGCATTGGCGCCGAACTGTTCGCGGTAGCGGCTGCGGAACCGCTTGATGCTGTCTTCATCAAGCAGGGCTTCGCTGGCAGGCAGCAACAGATGCGTCTCGACCGGCTGCACCGAGCGTTGGGTGTTCGGATCGAACAGCCGCAGCGTTTCCAGCTCGTCACCGAAGAAATCGAGGCGCAAGCCGTGGTCGAGGCCCGACGGGAAGATGTCGAACACCGACCCGCGCACAGCATATTCGCCCGCGTCGACGACCGTATCGGTGCGCGAATAGCCCTGCCGCTGAAGCAGTGCGATTAGGCTCTCGCGCCCGATCTCCGCACCCGGCGATAGCAGGCGGGTGGATTCGCGGATGCGAAAGGGCGTGAGCACGCGCTGCAGCACAGCGTTGATCGTGGTGACCAGCAGTTGCGGCCCGGTCTGCTTGTGTTGCAGCTTCTGCAGAGCCGCCAGACGGCGCGCCGAGACCGACAGCGCCGGGGAGGCGCGGTCGAACGGCAGGCAGTCCCACGCCGGAAATTCGATGACCTCAAGATCGGGCGCGAAGAACGGCGCACCGTCTACGATGGCCCGCATCGCTGCTTCGTCGGGCGCGATGAACACGGCGCGGCCCTTTGCGGCGCGCGCCAGATCGGCCAGCACAAGCGGCTGAGCACCGCGCGCGACCGAGGACAGGGTGAGCGGCGTCGTGGCCGAAAGGATGCGATTGATATCGGGCATGGCGGACGGTCTAACGCGCGAAGATCAAAATCAGCGCGGGATTTCGACGTAATCCAGCTTGCGCATGGCGTCCATCATCGCGCCCTGGTATTTCTCGGGCACCGCCTGCGTGCCGAGCGCCCAAGCCATGATCTCGACGTCGTCTTCCTCGATCAGTTCCTCGAACCACGTGACTTCTGCGGCGGACCACTGCGCATGGAAGCGGTCGAAGAAGCAGCCGATCATGTAATCGGCCTCGCGCGTGCCGCGATGCCACGCACGAAAGTGGATGCGGCGCATGTAGGCGGGATCGATGGGAGCTGCGTCGGTCATGGTCTGGCCGTTAGGCGTTTCCGAGCGGGGAAACAAGGCGACTTGGGGGCGTGGGAATGCGGCGTTGCTGGCCCACCCCGCTGCGACTAACGCCTCCTGCGGAGCCGCAAGTCTCGCTCCCCTCCCGCAAGCGGGAGGGGTTGGGGG
>JAZKBJ010000078.1:5150-5470 GCA_040388685.1 Pseudomonadota bacterium | reverse complement strand
CTCCGCCGGATGGCAGCCAAGGTGCGCAACGGCATTGGCAAAGCGTGCGCCGTCCATATGGAGTCCCAGACTCCGGCCCTGCGCGAGCGAGCCGATCGCGGCGACGTCTTCCGGGGTATAGACCCGGCCATATTCGGTGGCCTGCGTGATCGAAATGGCGTGCGGCTGGACCTGGTGGACGTCATTACGGATCGGGTCGATCACCGTGCGGATCGCGTCCGGCGTCAGTTTCGCGCCTTCGCCGTCCGCCAGCATCAGCTTGGCGCCGTGGGTGTAGAAGCCCGGCGCGCCGCCTTCGTCCATCTCGATATGCGCCTCGC
>JAZKBJ010000078.1:0-5140 GCA_040388685.1 Pseudomonadota bacterium | reverse complement strand
GGGCGGGACCATCGCTGCCAGAGCAAGGCAATTGGCGGCGGTGCCGGTGGCGACCCACAGAGCGGCGCATTCGGTGCCAAACAGGCTGGAGAAGGCATCGTCAAGGCTGCGCGAAAGGGCATCGCCGTCATAGCCCGAATCGGGGCTGTCGGCGGCATGCATCGCCTCCCACACGCGGGGGTGGACAGCGGCGGCATTGTCGGAGAAAAATTTCATCGGAAACTGCAATGTCGTTCGGGGCGTTTCGGGTCAAGCAAGGAGCATTCGGCATGGCAGACAGTACAGGCGTCAGCATCACCCACTTCGATCAGGGTGCGCGGGGCGAGTATCACGCAAAAGTGGACGGCAGCGATGTGATTGGACGCCTGACCTACAGCCGGGAAGGCGACGTGGTGACAGCCGACCATACGCTGGTCCCGCCCGAAATCGGCGGGCGCGGCGTGGCGGGCGAACTGGTCAAGGCGTTGATCGAGGACGCGCGCAAGTTCGGGTACAAGATTGTGCCGCAGTGCAGTTATGTGGAAACGGCATTCCGGCGCCACCCCGAATGGGCCGACCTGCGGGCCTGACTTTTCGCCAGAGGGAAATGGTGCTGCTGGGGAGGATTGAACTCCCGACCTCAGCCTTACCAAGGATGCGCTCTACCACTGAGCTACAGCAGCACACCATTTCCGCTGCCGTCCCCTGTGGGGTAGGCAGGGGCGGGCTAATGGCGGTGGGGGCGGGCTTTGTCAAGCGAGGCTTGCGCGATGGGCGCGCAGGCCGCATTTATGACGAAATGACTGGCCAGAAACCCCAATCCACGCGCGACGAACGGCTTGCCGCGCGGTTGCGTGACAACCTCAGGCGGCGCAAGACGCAGGCACGTGCATTCGAAAACGTGGCCGAAGCGCAGGCAGATTCGGACGATTCGCCGGAAAGCGGCCTTTCCAAGTCCGAAGGGTGACGCTAGGGGCCGCGTGATAATTTCCAACAGCTACAGGATGCCCCGATGCCCCGCCTGATCCTGATCCGTCACGGCCAGTCGCAGTGGAACCTCGAAAACCGCTTCACCGGATGGTGGGACGTTGACGTGACCGAGAAGGGCGCGGCGGAAGCATTCGCTGCGGGCCAGTTGCTCAAGGACAAGGGTGTTCTGCCCACACTCGCCTTCACCTCGCTGCAGACGCGCGCGATCAAGACGCTGCATCTGGCACTTGAGGCCATGGGCCGGTTGTGGGTGCAGGAAGACAAGGACTGGCGCCTGAACGAGCGCCACTATGGCGGGCTTACAGGGCTCGACAAGGCCGAGACCGCCGCCAAGCACGGCGACGATCAGGTCAAGGTGTGGCGCCGCAGCTTCGACGTGCCGCCGCCGCCGCTGGAAGTGGGCAGCGAATTCGACCTGTCGTCCGACCCGCGTTATGCCGGGATCGCGGTGCCTGCGACCGAAAGCCTCAAGGACACCATCGCGCGCGTCCTGCCGTGCTGGGATGAGAAGATCGCGCCTGCGCTGAAGGCCGGGGAAACCGTGATCGTTTCGGCGCACGGCAACAGTTTGCGCGCGCTGGTCAAGCACCTCTCGGGCATTTCGGACGAGGACATTACGGGGTTGGAGATTCCGACCGGACAGCCCATCGTCTACGAACTGGATGACAATCTGGCCGAGATCGAGCGTTATTACCTGTCGGAGCGTTGAGACGCGCCGAAGCCTGAAGGGGGCGGGATGAGTACCACACCGTTGGTTGCCATTGTCATGGGCAGCCAGTCCGACTGGGAAACGATGAAGAATGCCGCCGCCGTGCTCGAAAAGCTCGGCGTTGCGCATGACTGCCGCATCGTTTCGGCGCACCGCACGCCCGACCGGTTGGTCAGCTTCGCCAAGAGCGCGCATCTTGAAGGCTTCAAGGTGGTGATCGCGGGCGCGGGCGGGGCGGCGCACCTGCCGGGCATGGTCGCTGCGATGACGCACTTGCCGGTGCTGGGCGTGCCGGTTGAATCCAAGGCGCTCAAGGGCATGGATTCGCTGCTTTCCATCGTGCAGATGCCGGGCGGCATTCCCGTGGCCACGCTGGCCATCGGCGTGCCGGGCGCGACGAATGCTGGCATTCTGGCGGCTTCAATTCTGGCGACGTCGGACGAAGCGCTGGCTGAGCGGCTGGTTGCGTTCCGCAGCGCGCAGACCGATTCGGTTGCGGAGAAGCCGGTCTGATGATCGCTCCCGGCGAGACGATTGGCATTCTGGGCGGCGGCCAGCTTGGCCGTATGATCGCGCTGGCAGCGGCGAACCTTGGCTATCGCTGCCATGTCTATGCGCCCGAAGCCGACCCGATCGCGGCGGACGTCTGCGCGGCCTTCACGCAGGGTGAGTTCGACGACGAACCCGCGCTTGCGGCCTTTGCCGCGCAGTGCGCGGTGGTGACCTACGAATTCGAGAATGTCGCCGCCGCACCGCTTGGCGCGATTGCGCCGCATGCCCGGCTGCATCCACCTGCCCGCGCGCTGGAAGTGGCGCAGGACCGGGTGAACGAGAAGACTTTCGTCGAAGCGCTGGGCGGCAGGCCCGCGCCTTGGGCGCAAGTCGATTCAGCCGAAGACCTCAAGGCGGCCGTGGCAAAGATCGGCGCGCCCGGCATTCTCAAGACCCGCCGTGATGGCTACGACGGCAAGGGCCAGTGGCGGATCATGCAGGCGGCGGACGCCGATGCGCTCGAGTTTCCGGACGCTGCACTGATTTACGAAGGCTTCGTCACGTTCGCGGCGGAGTTCTCGGTGATCCTTGTGCGCACCGCTGCGGGCGAGGTGCGGTTCTGGGATTCGGCGGAGAACGTGCACAAGAACGGCATTCTCGACCGGTCGACCGTGCCCGCCGCGCAAGTGATCCTCGATCAGGTGGACGCGGCGCGTGCGCTGGCGGCGAAAGTTGCCGACGCGCTCGAATACGTCGGCGTGCTGACGCTGGAATTCTTCGCCACGGCTGATGGCCCGGTGTTCAACGAGATGGCCCCGCGCGTGCACAATTCCGGGCACTGGACCATCGAAGGCGCCGAGACCTCGCAACCATGTCCGTGCGATCTGCGGCCTACCGCTGGGATCGACCGCGCTGGCTGCCAAGGGCGTGGTGATGGACAACCTGATCGGCGACGACGCGCACGATTGGCCCGCGATCCTCTCGGACCCGGCCAACCACCTGCACCTTTACGGCAAGGCAGCGGTGCGGCCCGGGCGCAAGATGGGCCACGTGACCCGGCTGGTGCTGTGAGCGGGATCAGGCCCGGTCTGTTCCTGATCTATGCCCGCGCCGATAACGGCGTGATTGGCCGCGATAATGCCCTGCCGTGGCACCTGCCTGCCGACCTCAAGCGGTTCAAGGCGCTGACCATCGGCAAGCCCATGATCATGGGGCGCAAGACCTTCGAGAGCTTTCCCAAGGCGCTGCCCGGTCGTCGGCATATCGTGCTAACGCGCGATGACGGGTGGTCTGCTGCCGATGCCGAAGTCGCGCATTCGGTGGACGAGGCGCTGGCGCTGGCAGGTGGCGGCGATGTTGCCGTGATCGGCGGAGCGGAGATCTACCGCCTGTTCATGCCGCTTGCCGCGCGCGTGGAATTGACCGAAATACACGGGGTGTTCGAGGGCGACACGGTGATGGCGCCGCTCGGACCGGAGTGGACCGAGGTATCGCGCGACGTGCAGCAGGCTGAGGCGGGACGTCCTGCATTCGATTGGGTGACGCTGGAGCGCCGTCCGTGATCCGCCTGGATAGCCTCGACCCTGTGCCCGAAGCCTTGCGCGGCGCGATCATCGCGCTCGGCAATTTCGACGGGTTCCACCTTGGCCATCAGGCGGTCGTGGGCGAGGCGATCCGCTGGGCCAAGGCGGAAGGACGTCCGGCGATAGTCGCCACGTTCGATCCGCACCCGGTGCGCTATTTCGCACCCGCTGCCGCGCCGTTCCGGCTGACCACGCTGGACCAGCGGGAGGACCTGTTCGCCGCCGCCGGGGCCGATGCCATGCTGGTGATTCACTTCGGCGCGGACGTGGCGGGGCTGACTGCGAGCGAATGGGTCGAACAGGGGCTGGTCGGGCATCTGGGCGCGGCGGGGGTTGTTACCGGCGATGATTTCACCTTCGGCAAGGGCCGCAGCGGCAATCCGCAGGTGCTGGTGGAGCATGGCGCGAAATTCGGGCTGAGGGCCAAGGCAGTGGGCGCGGTAACGCTGGAAGGCGAGGCCGTCTCGTCGAGCCGCATCCGCCATGCCTTGCAGTCGGGCGATTGCGAGACAGCCACGCGGTTGCTGACGCGGCCTTTCGCGATCCGGGGGCTTGTGCAGCACGGCGACAAGCTGGGGCGCACGATCAATTTTCCGACCGCCAATCTGGATATCGGCGCCTATCTGCGCCCGCGTTATGGCATTTATGCCGTGACCGGACGCTTGCCCGACGGACGCACGGTCAAGGGCGCGGCGAATATCGGCATCCGCCCGACGTTCGATCCGCCCAAGGAACTGCTCGAACCGCATTTCTTCGACTTTTCGGGCGATCTCTACGGGCAGGAAATCGAGGTGGCTTTCCACCATTTCCTGCGGCCCGAAGCGAAGTACGACGGGCTGGACGCGCTCGTCGCGCAGATCGCGCGCGATTGCGATCAGGCGCGGGCTTTGCTGGGATAGGGCGGTTGCCCACCCCCGACCCCTCCCGCAGGCGGGAGGGGGGAAGTAGAACGCCGACATTCCTCCCCTCCCGCCTGCGGAAGGGGTCGGGGGTGGGCCTTTACCAACACTTCCCCAAAGCGCCGGATTGTTCTAACGCGCGGGCAATATGACCGAACCACGCGACTTCCGCCCGACCGTCTTCCTGCCGAAGACCGATTTCCCGATGAAAGCCGGGCTTCCCCAGAAGGAGCCGGGCATTCTGGCGCGCTGGCAGGATGAGGGCATTTATCAGAAGGTGCGCGAGGCGCGGAAGGGCCGCGAGAAGTTTATTCTCCATGACGGCCCGCCTTATGCCAATGGCGACATGCACATCGGCCATGCGCTGAACCATATCCTCAAGGACATGGTCTGCCGCACGCAGAATTTGCTGGGCAAGGACGCGCCCTATGTTCCCGGCTGGGACTGCCACGGCCTTCCGATCGAATGGAAGGTCGAGGAAGAGTACC
>JAZKBJ010000077.1:4818-5875 GCA_040388685.1 Pseudomonadota bacterium | reverse complement strand
GTCGATCACCGAGCTGAACGACGGCGAGCCGCCCGACTGGCTGGGCGACCTGGCGCTGGGGCCGGAGTTCACCGGCGGCCGATTCCTGTCGGACATCGTCTTCGAGGACCGCGACGTGCCGCTGCTGTACCGCGCGGTGATGAAAGCGTGCGACGATACCGATGGCGTTCGCGATGGTCTGGTGCAGCCGGGCGACTGCCATTTCGACCCCGCCTCGATCAAGTGCAAGCCGGGCCAGAGGGCCGGGCAGTGCCTGAGCGCGGAGAAAGTCGATATTGCCCGCGCGTTCTATCAGCGCGGGGCGCAGTTCGGGTCTGAACTCAACTGGATCGACAACTGGACCGCCGACGCGAGGCCCAAGGCCAGCAAGGAATTCTCCGAGAGCCGCGGCGATCCTGCGACGTCTGAGACATTCTACAATGCCGGCAACCCCGATCTGACCGCGCTTCGCGATCATGGCGCCAAGTTCATTCTGGCGCACGGGACGACCGATCTGGTTGTTACGCCCGCCGATACGACCACCTATTACGAAACCGCCACCCGCACGATGGGCGGGGAAGCCGAAACGAAGAAGTTCTTCCGCTATTTCCAGATCGTCGGGATGGACCATTGTTCGGGCGGGGCCGGGGCATGGGCAATCAATTACCTGCCGGTCCTCGAACGGTGGGTAGAGCAGGGGCAAGCCCCCGATACCCTTGTGGGAAAGCACCCCAAGCCGGGCGCACCGATCGACTACTTTGGCCTTGGTGCTGACCGGCTGACCGTCGATCAGGTCGCATTTACCCGCCCCTTCTATGCCTATCCCGAAAAGGGCTATTATGGCGGCAATGGCGACCCGGACAGTGCGGCGAACTTCGTAAGAGGCCGCAAGCCCGATGGGGTTGCCACCGTTAGCGCCATGGCCCCACTGGCCTCTCGAAATGTCGCTTCGCTTGCCGACGAGATCAATGCAATCGCGGCGCGGACCGAAGCGAGCTACAAGGCGGCGGGATTGCCGGACAAGAATGTATCGGACCGTGTGGGCAAGCAATTGCGCTTCACGCTATACGGCAGCGAT
>JAZKBJ010000077.1:0-4808 GCA_040388685.1 Pseudomonadota bacterium | reverse complement strand
ACCAAGTGAATTGTTGACAATTGGGCTACCATCGCTGTTTCGCGCAATGCCCTGTCGATCCTGCAGGCAGAGTTCGTGCCGCAACAGGTGGCTTCGGGGCAGGCAAGCCCCTAACGTCAACATGGTCCCGCGCAAATCGGGACAACGCAGGGTAGAATGGAGTCTCCAGTGCTTGAACGTGCAACGTTTTCAAATGGATGGACGTTCAGATTGTGGCTCGCTGGCGTTCTGCTGGCCGTAAGCCTGAGTCTGTCAGCATCCGCCGCGCAGGCCCAGTCCATAAGCCTTGCTCGGACGTCGCTGACCGAACAGCAATGCCGGGGGCTGGCCGCTGCCGGTTATTATGATAACGGCCACTTTCCCGACTTCGGCGATCTGGCCGACGCACCAACACAGGTGACGAGTGCGGCAGTTGCGGCGGCCCGGCCCCGTATTCCTGCCTATTGCGCGATCGAGGGCTATATCGCCCCGCAGATCGGCTTTCATTTGCGCCTGCCGATGCAGAGCTGGAACGGGAAGTTCTTCCAGCAGGGGTGCGGCGGCATGTGCGGCACTGTATTTGCTGGCGAAGGCTGCAATCTGGCCGTGGCGCGCGGCTATGCCTGCATCGTTACCGATCTGGGGCATCGCGGCACGCAAGTGGACACCAAGTGGGCCATCGGCAATCCCCAAGGCCTGATCGACTTTGCCTGGCGGGCCACGCATCTGGCCACAGTGGCAGGCAAGGCGATAACCAGGGTCGCCTACGGGCAAGCGCCAACGAAAGCCTATTTCAACGGCTGTTCCACCGGCGGGCGGCAGGCCTTTGCCGAAGTGCAGAAGTTTCCCGAAGACTATGACGGCGTGATCGCCAATGCGCCCGCCAGCGGCATGGACGCCGCACTGCAACTGCTGTGGAGCGTCCATGCGAACTACCGCAAGGACGGCAGCCAGATCCTGACATTCGCCGACGTCGACCTCTTGGCGGCGTCGGTGATGAAGCAGTGCGATGGGCTGGATGGTCTGGCCGACGGCATCATCAACGACCCCCGGCAATGTCGGCCCAATTTGGCTGCCCTGTCATGCAAGCCGGGCGCAAGTGGCGGGCAATGCCTGTCCGCCGAAAAGCAGGCGGCGATCGCCAAAATTTACGAAGGCCCGCGCAACAGCCACGGCCGCCAGTGGACCGAGGGCGCCGAGCCCGGCACCGAACTGCGCTGGAAGGGCGAATACGTCGGCAACGACAGCGGCCCGCCGCATTACGAAGCCTTCATGCGCGACTGGTTCCGCCGCATCGGCTTCGGCTCGGACCCTGGCGAAAACTGGAAGATCGCAGACTTCGACTGGGATCGCGATCCGGTGCGCGCGCGCAGCGGGGAAGCGTTGCTGGGCGTGTGGAATCCCGATCTGAGCAATTTCACCGCGCGCGGCGGCAAGCTCATCCTGTTGCAGGGCTGGGCCGACGATGTGGTCATGCCCGGACCGATGATCCGCTACTACGAAAAGGTGGCCAAGCTGGCGGGCAGCTATGCCGCTGCGCAGGATTACGCGCGGCTGTTCATGATTCCGGGGTCTTATCACTGCTGGCGCGGGCCGGGTGCAGACGCCATCGATGCGATCACGGCCATCGAGAACTGGGTCGAGAAGGGCAAGGCCCCTGACCGACTGGTGGGATATCATCCGGTCCAGCCATCGCCGACGCCGATCTATCTGATGCCGCTGGCCGACAGCGAGGTGGCGTTCAGCCGGCCCTATTTCCCGTGGCCCGCAACAACGCGCTATTCCGGCAAGGGCGATCCCGCCAAGGCCGACAGCTTCGTCCCGGTCTATCCCAAGCGGTAACGCCGGACTTCGGTGAAAACGAAAATGGCCCCGGCGCTGTGCCGGGGCCATTCTTGTATGCGCAGCGCAAGCGGGCCGGGAAGGTCACGCCCGCAGAAAGAACTCGGTGGCGAGGCGGGTGGCCTCCTCGGGCTGTTCAAGGACGAGGTAGTGGCCGCATTCGTCGAGCACTTTCATCTCGCAATTGGGCAGCAGCTTTTCGATGGTCGAGAAGCCGACACCGCTGGCCGCCGGGTTGAACGGGGTCATGTTGTCTTCCTTGCCCGCCAGCAGCAGGGTCGGCATGGTGATGCTGGGCAGCAGCGGGGACAGGTCCGTCGCCTCGATGGTTTCTGTGCCCTTGATGAAGGCTTCGGGATCGGTCGCGTCGAACGCCTCGTACATTTCCTCGAACTGGGCCAGCGCTTCGGGCCGTTCGTAATAGCCGCGCGCGAACCCGGCGACAGACGTCAGATCGGTCACAGCGCGCATGCCGCTGTCGCGTGCGGCGCGTTTCCAGGTCTTGCGCATCATTCGTGCGGCAAGGTCGTACTTCGCCAGGAAGCAGGAAAAAACGATCCGGTCGATCACTTCGGGATGATAGGCGGCAAGGTTTACGCCGATCATCGCGCCGAAGCTGGTGCCATGAAGATGGACCTTCTCATATCCAAGCTCGCGCACGAATTCGAACACGATATCGGCGATCCCCTTCATGCCCGCTTCGCGCAGCGACCCTGTGCTTTCGCCATATCCGGGCAGGTCGAAGTCGATCACCTCCAAGTTTTCGGCCATCAGCGGCGTCATCCGCGCGAAATTTCGGTGGCCGAAAGCAGAGCCGTGAATCTGGATGACGGGCTTTCCGCTACCGGTCTTTTTGTACCAGATGCTTTCGCCGCCGGCGATCTTGACGATGGGCATGAAACTCAATCCTTCTTGATAAGGGCGATCAACGGCGCAAGGTCGGTGGCATCGTCCAGTTGCCAGACCGCTTGTGCGATGGCGCGCGCGCGTCCGCCGGGGAGAATGGGCTGGCCGTACTGCTCAAGCAGATCAGTCAGCGTCTCATCAGGAACGCGGGCGCCGGGTGTGCCGAGGAAATTGTCGACGTTGTGATATTCGCTGGTGCCGTCGGTGAAGGTAACGGTCATCGCGCACCCTTCGAATGTCGCTCGCGCCGGATCGGCGGTCAGGACGATCCGGTCGGAAAGCGCGATCACGGCCGGATCGGTATAGCAATCGGCCTGCACTTCGGCGGTCGTGAACCGCCCGCGCAACCATGCGGCAGCAACGCAGTGGCATAAGTCGAACGTGGCCTGCGGTGTGCTGGAGGGGCGGCCAAAGCGTTCGCGCCGCCCATCGACGATCTTGACGACGATCTGCTCGACCGCGAGAGCGATCCGCTCGACCACGCGGCCATCGGCGCGGGGCAGAATCTGCAGCGCGCATTCCACCGGCCCGTGGGTGATGGTTTCGGTCGGCACCACTTTGTAGGTCTGGCCCAGAATGCGCCATTCGCTGCCCAAGCTGTCGATGATCGCGTCGATTTTCGCGCGGTCCTCGTCGCTGTGCGTGACGAACATGCCCTGATCGCCCTCGAACGCGGTGGGCGGGGCGGTAAATCCGCGCTTCGCCAGCGCTGCGGCCTGAAGACCCGAACGGGCGGCAATTCCGGTGATGTAGGACAGCGTGTGGCTGCCTGCGGATTCATAAATGCCCGCCGGAGTGGACATTGCCATGCCGATGGCATTCTGCGTCTGAAGTTCGCCCAGTCCTTCCAGCACCGCGCAGGCGGCGGCAGCGCCGACCCCGCCCGTCAGGCCCGCCGGCACCATCCCGCGATAGTAGCCGGTGGGCATGAGGATGCGGGCCACGGCCAGTTCGACCTCAAGCCCGATGGCCAGCGCGGTGACAAAGGCGTGCCCTGACCGCCCGCTGGCTTCGGCCTGCGCCAGCACGGCAGGCAGTACGCCGGAAACCGCGTGCATGAAGCACGGGATATAGGTGTCGTGAAAGTCCAGCACTTCGTAAAGCGCGCCATTGACCATGGCAGCGAGGGCCGGAGGCAGCGAAGTGCCGAACCAATGGACATGCGCGCCGCCCGCACCTTGCGCCTCGTCGACCGCCCAATCGTGCAGCAGCGCGACTGCCTGCTGGTCGGTCGCGCCGACGCTGGCCTTCAGCTGGTTGAGGAACAGCCGCCGAGCTTCGTGCCTGACGTCATCCGGCAGGCCTTCGACACGGGCCTTGCAGGCCCACGCCGCCAGGCGGCCCGAAACGGTATCGGATCGAAAGTCGCTCATCGGCTTTCTTCGCCGTGTAGGACCACGCCTTGCGCGACATCGCCATACATCCATTCGAGGATGGCGGGCTGTGCCTGATGATACCCGCCGAGGCTGGTCAGCGCATCCCAGGCCGGGAAACCGCGAAGGCCGGCGAGGGTGATCTTGCCGGCATAGTTGAATGTGCAAAGCGTCGTCACGGGATAGGCGTGCAGGGTGTGGACATGGTCGGCAAGGGCAGGGCAGGCCTGAAGCAGCGTTCGCGCGTCGTTCTTGCTGGTCACCACCAGATCGATCCACGCCTGATACTGCCGCTCTACCGGGTGCGTCTTGACCGGGTATCCGGCCTTCCGCTCGGCTTCCATGTCGGGAACCTCGAACAGCGAAAGCCGCACGCGCTGCACGACGGGCGACAGTGCCCAGGCGCGGGCAAGCTCGACAAGCACCGCGCGGAATGCCGTTTCGTCGCCCTTCTGGCGGAAGAACAGCTGATAGGTCGGCAGGGCAGGCGTGCCCTGTGGTGTCGCGATCCCGGTCACGTCCTTGAACGTGAAGGCATTGGATCCGAGGGCCTTGTAGGTGGTCGATTGATCGACGATCAGGTCGATGTCACCCAGAATGCCGGGCAGGACGTCCGGCGTCGGCGATTGGCCGAACAAGGCCAGCGCGTCCTCGTCCCGGTATCTTACGTCCGATGTCCACATCAGCTGTGCGTCTGCGGGGGCGGCA
>JAZKBJ010000076.1:4477-7821 GCA_040388685.1 Pseudomonadota bacterium | reverse complement strand
TACGGTGCGCCGGTCGACAAGCCGGATGCTGAACGGATCGCCGCCTATCTGGCGAAGGGGAAAGTGCAATGAAGGCTGCACTGACACGCCGATCTTTTGTCGTGGCGGCCACTTCGGCAACGGCACTGGCGGCCGGAAGCGGAGTGCCGGTGATGGCGCAAGCAAAGCCCTTCGCCGCGCCTCTCGCCTTGCTCGACGCCCGGCTTGCGAAGGCTTCGCCAGACGGCGGCATCCTGCTGGGCGATCTGGTTCGGCAGTGGCAGAACGGCTTGCGCGAACGTGTGGCGGCCAGCGGAGCAGTCGCGCTGGTGTGCTGCGCCAGTTGGGCCGTGAAGCGCGGCTGTCGATCACGGTCGCGCCGCGCGCGGACGGTGTGTTCGGCGTCGATCTTTCAGCGCGCCGTGCCCCCCTGTCATCAATTTCAAAACCCAAGGATGCATCATGCAGCGAAAAGTAGCCCTTCTTGGCGCCACCGGCTTTGTCGGCGGCCACATTCTGACCGAAGCCCTGTCCCGGCCGGAAGTCGATGTTACGGCGGTCGTGCGCACTCCGGCGGCGCTGGCGGCGCATGACCAGCTCACTGCCACCGCTGGCGATGTGTTCGATGTGCCCGCGCTGACTGAAGCCTTGCGCGGCCACGACACGGTCATCCACGCCTTTCACCCCGGCCGCAACACCAGCCCGGATGAGGTCTATGACCGTAGCGTGGAGGGCCATCAGGCCATCATCGCTGCCACCCGCGCGGCGGGCGTTTCGCGCTTGGTCTGCGTTGGCGGCGCGGCCAGCCTGATGACGCCCGAGGGCAAGGAATATATCGATTCCTCGCACTGGGACAAAGAGTTCGACCCTTATCGCAATTCGATTCTGGGGACGCGCGCGCTCTATTACATGCTCAAGGATGTGGCCGATCTCGACTGGGTATTTCTGGCCCCGTCGGCGTGGCTGCGACCGGGCGAACGCACCGGCGTTTTCCGCACCAGCGCCAACGACATGCTGTTTGCTGCCGACGGCTCGAGCCGCATCTCGCTTGAAGACTATTCCATGGTGCTGATCGACGAGGTTCTAAATCCTGCGCATCACCGCGAACGCTTCACCGTGGGATATTGAGCATGAAAGCCATGCTTATCCACTTCGATATCACCCCGGGCAAGCAGTCGGATTTCGAGGCTGCTGCAACCCGGCACGTTCACAATATCCGGGAGCGCGATCCGAGCTATTCGCTCTACAATCTAACCCGTGATCGTGATTGCGACACGCGCTACGTGTCGATGCAACTGTTTGAAAGCTGGGAAAGCCAACTCGCACATCAAACCTATGATTACGTGCTGGAAATGATGCCCGCGATGAATGCGTGTCTGTCGGGGCCGCCAAAGGTCGAATGGCTGGAGGTCGTCGCCTGATGGCCCGCTTTTCGGGCAAAGTGGTGTTGGTGACGGGTGCTGCGGGCGGCATCGGCCTTGCTGCGGCGCAGGCCTTCGCGGGCGAAGGCGCGCAAGTCGTGCTGGCCGACCGCAACATTGCTTTGGCCGAACAGGGCGCAAAGGCGATTGCGGATGGCGGGGGCATCGCCAGCGCGGTGTTTGTCGATGTGTCCGACCCGGCGTCGTGTCAGGCCATGGTCGCACACACGCTGGCGACATATGGCGCGCTGCATATCGCGTTCAACAACGCCGGAATGCCATCGGCCATCGGCGGCGCGTTTGAGGATTTCTCGGTCGAGAACTGGGATACCTTGCTCGCCACCAACCTGAGCGGTGTGTTCTACGCGATGAAGGCGCAAGTCCCCGCGCTCAAGGCATCTGGTGGCACCGCCATTGTCAACACCGCGTCCATCGCCGCGCTGATCGCCGCGCCGGGCATGGCCGCCTATGTCGCCAGCAAGCACGGCGTGGCCGGACTGACCAAGGCAGCGGCGCTCGATCTGATCGGCCACGGCATCCGGGTGAATGCGATCTGCCCGGGCTTTGTCGATACGCCGATGCTGGCAGGCGCATTGGCCCAGCCCGGCGCGCGCGAGGCGATGAACGCGCAAACACCAATAGGCCGCATCGCTTCGCCGCAAGAGGTTGCGGAGACCGCACTGTTCCTTTGCTCTGACGCGGCCAGCTACATGGTTGGTGCCTTGCTCAGCGTGGATGGCGGCGTGGTGATTCAGTGAGGACAACGGCATATGCATAACATCGTCATCAGCGGTGCTTCAGGCGATCTTGGGCGGCGGATCACCGCCATCCTGCTCGACCGGATCGCGCCTGCCAATCTGGCACTGGTCACCCGAACACCTGCAAAACTGGCCGACAGAGCGCAAGTCGGCGTGGCCGTCCACGCGGGCGACTATAACGATCCCGCAGCGCTGGAAGCCGCCTATGCGGGCAGTGACGTGCTGATGCTGATCAGCGGGCTGGCCGTGACCAAGCGCGTGCCCGAACACCGCAATGCGATCAATGCCGCCAAAAAGGCCGGCATCAAACATATCGTCTACACTTCGGTTGCGGGCATTCACCCGCGCAATCCCACACTGTCGGCCACCGATCATATCGTTACCGAGGGCGATTTGCGCGATTCAGGGCTGGGCTACACCATCCTGCGCAACGCGACGTATGCCGAGGTTTTCCCGACGATTGCCTCGCAGCCAGCCTTGCGGTCCGGCAAATGGATTCAGGCCGCGGGCGAAGGGCTGATGGCGCCGGTTTCCAAGCGCGACATCGCATTATGCGCCGCCACGTGCCTGATGCACCCGGACCTGCACAATGGCGCGATTTACGAGATCAGCGGAACCGAACTAGTCAGTTTCCGCGACATCGCGGCGATCACCTCGGAAGTCTATGGCGTTCCGATCGAATATGTGCCGGTGACGACCGAAGAGCGTTATGCCCAGTTCGACGCGATGGGCGTGCCGCGCACCTATTCCGAAAGCATGGACGCGCACCCCGATACGCACCTGTGGGCGAGCGACGAAATGGTGACGGCCGACATCGCGTGGAGCATGGGTTTCCACGCGATTCTTTCGCATCATGTCAAGTTCATCACGGGCAAAGACCCGTACACCCTTCGCGAAGTTTTCGCGTTTTGCAAAGGCCGCAGCTATGACGATTGCTGAACCGACCAGCGCAGGCCTGCGACCCGCTTTCGATCTGCAGACTCTGGCCAAGACTGGGCGTCCGCTGGTTTTGCCCGGCGCGCACGATGCCTTGAGCGCGCGCATGATCGAGGCTGCGGGTTTCTCCGCCTACGGCGTGGGAGGCTCTGCCTTGGCCGCAGTGCAGCTGGCCTTACCGGATGCGGGCTTGCAAAGCTTCGGCGAGTACCGGGATGCGGTTGGCCGGATCATGGAAGGCTCGCACCTG
>JAZKBJ010000076.1:256-4467 GCA_040388685.1 Pseudomonadota bacterium | reverse complement strand
GCACCTGCCGGTCATGGTCGATGGCGAAAACGGCTTTGGCGATGCCAAGGCGGTGACGCGCACGGTACGCAGCTTCGAAAAACTCGGCGTGGCGGCGATTGCCTTCGAAGATCTGGTGCTGCCCCCGCGGCTGGACCGCCCGCCCGCCGTTTCAAGCCGCGAGGAAATTCAGGGAAAATTGCGGGCCGCGCTCGTCGCACGCGGCAGCGAAGATTTCCTGATCGTAGGCCGTAGCGATGCGGCTTATGCGGTCGATCTGGACGAGGCCATCGCGCGGGCGGTGTCGTATCAGGACATCGGCGTGGACGCGGTCATCGTCCCCGGCCTTGCCAACGCCGACGCCTTCAAGCGCCTGCGTGATGCGGTGAGTGTTCCCATCATTGCCGTCATGTACCTGATCGGGCTGACCGGCGGCATCGCCGCGGGCAAGAGCGTCGTCGCCGCGCGGCTGGCCGAGCTGGGCGCGGTGCACATCGACGCCGACAGGCTGGCCCGCGAGGTCGTCGTGCCGGGCACGCCGTGGTTTGCGCCGTCGCTGGACGAGCTTGCCCAGATCGGGATCGAAGCTGCCATTTACCCCGCTGCGATCCTTTGGCGGGTGGTCATGGCAATGCAGCAGGGGCTGGAGGCCATTCGCCACCATGACGGCGCACCGCCAGCCGATTTCGATCCAAGGATCATCGGACAGTATCTGAAAACCGCAGAGTGGACCGAAGTGGATAGCCACTTTTCTCCTGACGATCGCGCGAGGAACGCCCAGTGAACCCCGACTATATCGTTATCGGCGCAGGGTCGGCGGGCTGCGTTCTCGCCAACCGATTGAGCGGGGCAGGCGGCGGCAAGGTGTTGCTGCTGGAGGCAGGCGGGACGACCCGGAACATCCTTTACCGTATGCCGCTGGCTGCGACAAAGTTGTGGTTCAATCCAAAGACCAGTTGGGGCTTGTGGAGCGAGCCGGAGCCAGGGTTGGACGGGCGCAAAATCCCTGTCCCGCGCGGCAAGGGGCTGGGCGGCAGTTCAGCGATAAACGGCACGATTTACAATCGCGGAAGCCCGCCCGACTACGACAAGTGGCGCGATCTTGGCCTGGAAGGTTGGGACTATGCCGCCTTGCTGCCCTATTTCAGGCGGATCGAAAACCATTGGCGCGGCGCCGATGCCGTTCATGGCAGCGGCGGTGAAGTGACTGTTTCCCGTGTCAACAGCCGCAGCCCGTTCACCCCGGCCTTTCTTGAGACTGCCCGGCAAATGGGGTGGCCGGTGACCGAAGACTTTCTCGAACATGATGGAGAAGGCGTCGGGTTGTCCGATCTGAACGTCGATCGTCGCGGCCGCCGGATGAGTGCGGCCGATGCGTTCCTGCGTCCCATCTCCGGCCGAACGGACCTGCAGATCGAAACGTTTGCGCAAGTTCGGAAGATCGTCATCGAGAACGGCCGCGCGATCGGGGTGGAGTATCTGCACAACGGCGAGCGCAAGCGCGTTCACGCCGAGCGCGAGGTCATCCTTGCCGCAGGTGCCATAGCGTCGCCCCAGATCCTGCTGCTTTCCGGGATTGGCCCTGCGGACGAACTGCGTGCCAACGGGATCGAGCCGGTGCTGGACCTCCCGGGCGTTGGCCGCAATTTCAACGACCAGCCCGGCGGAAGTTTTGAATTCACGGTGCAGCAGCCGTTGAGCTTTGTCCGCAATCTACGCGCCGACAGGTTCGCCCTGTGGCTGGCACAATGGATGCTGGGGCTGGGCGGCATCGCTGCGGGACCACCAATCGTGGCCATGGGGTCGGTCAGGACAAACACGACCGATCGTTCGCCTGACCTCCGTTTGAATCTGGCCGCGGCGACCATGCAGTCGAAGGTCTGGTATCCGGGTATTACCAAGTCCGGCCCGCACAAACTCATGATGAGTTTCGGTCTGGCCCATCCCGAAAGCCGGGGCAGCATCACATTGGCGTCAGCCGATCCCGCCGCGCCGCCGCGCATCTGCTACAATCTGCTAACCGCGCCAGACGACATGGCGCGAATGAAGGCCTACTATCGGCTGCTCACAAGCATGATCCGGCAGCCCGCCTTTGCCGATATAGCAGGCGAAATCACCCGCCCCGCCGCGCCTCCTGCCGATGATGCGGCGCTCGAAACCTATCTGAAATCGGTTGCGGGAACCACTTCGCATCCGATGGGATCGTGCAAGATGGGCATTGATGCCGCCGCGGTCGTCGATGCCGAATGCAGGGTGCACGGCATCACCGATCTGCGAGTGGTCGATGCCTCGATCTTTCCGGTGCAGGTCTCGGGAAATCCGCATGCTGCGATCATGGCGGTGGGCGACCGGATGTCAGACATGATCCTTGGTCGGCCTGCGTCGCAGTGAGGAATATTGCCTAATGCGGGCGGGCAGTGAATAGGGTGCCGATGGAGAAAAAGCCGACCCTCGATACTGCCGCCATTCGTGAGGCAGGTCTTGCCATCCTCCAGGCCGAAGGCTTTGAAACCCTTAGCCTGCGCAAGATTGCCGATGTGTTCGGTGTCCAGACGCCCGCCCTGTACTGGTACGTCAAGAATCGCGCCGAACTCTACGGTCTCATGGCCGAAGCCCTGCTGCGCGAAGTTCTGGCCGAGGTCGACTTTACTTTGCAGGGCCGCGAATGGCTGGTCGATCTCGGCAGGGCACTTCGCCGCAGCCATCTGAAAAGGCGAGATTCCGCACGTCTGATTGCCTATGTCGCACCGACAGAGGCAATGGCAAACGAACTTGCCGAACGGATCGATGCCCATCTTGTCGCAGGCGGCATGACGGCGGCGGAGGCCAGACTGGCCCAATCGACGATCAATTCCTTCACGCTGGGCTGGTCCTTGTTTGAGGACAACCGGCGATTGGACGCGCTCATGGTCGGGGGGGGCGACCCCGAACTGGCCTTTGATGCCGCTCTCAATGCCGTGGCCTTGGGGCTGTCGAATATTTCAGCCGTCATGCCCGAGGCGGGGCAAGGCCCCACCGTCAAGGTAGGGGCCCACCCGCCAGTCCATAGACCGAAGCCCTGACATCGCGGATCGCTGCAAACGTCTGGCCGCGGCTCATGATGTCCGCGAGCAGGCCTTCGATGCGCGGTTGGATAAATCCGTCAAAGTCGTTCCAATGGACCGGACGAGAAGCGTCGGGCGCCCCGAGCGCTGCGGTGCGCGCCGCTTCGTAGAGCGCGGCGGTGGCAGGCGACAGAACCGTGCGCGCATCATAGCTGTCGGCCACCAGCTTGGCGCGCAGTTCAACCGCCTGCACGCCGCAGAACAGCGCGACAGCGAGGTAGTGTTCAAGCACATCAAGGCTCTCTCGCGCCAGATTTGCGCTGTTCATTGCCTGGCTGTTGATGTTCTGGTTGAACTGTTCGGCATGGGTCGGAAAGCGGTCGACGATCGATTGGCCATAGAAACTGATCAGCGGCATCATCGAATTGCCGCCGATCTGAAGAGACTTCAGCCCGATATTCGAAGGCCCATCGGCATTCCCGACCAGCGAGGGATTGAGTCCATAGCTGAACTCAGGCGTCATCAGCAGGGCAATCTGGACATCGACATGCTTGGCCAGAAGGCCGATGAAGTAGCGTGTCTGGTCCATGGCCACGCCGGTATATTGCGCCAGAAAATTGCCGGTGTGGAAGATCTCGGACGTGTCCGGATCGATCAGAGGATTGTCGTTGGCGCAATTGGCCTCGACCGTAACCTGCCTGGCCGCATTGACGATCCCGTCGACAATCGGTCCGAGGTATTGCGGCAGGCAGCGCAGTGAATAGCGGTCCTGGATCAGCTTGCCGAAACGACCGGCACGGTCACCGGCAGCCTCATTGCGCATGATCCTGGATCCCGCAACGAGCTCGGCCATTTGCTGCGCGGTCCAAACCTGACCGGCGTGAGGCTTCATCGCATGAATGAAAGGGTGAAAGCTCTGGTCGGTCGAAAGCATCGCCTGCGCATAAAGCGCATGGATGCCCAGCGTCAGCGCGAGCAGATCGAGCGCGCGGCCTGATGCGTTGGCCGCCACCCCGGTGCAGGCCCCGGTGCCGTTGTTGAGCGCCAGCCCTTCCTTGGGCTCCAGTGCCAATGGCTCAAGCCCCAAACGGGCCAGAACGGTATGGCTGTCCAGCGTTTCACCGTCCATGTCGACGAGGAAGGCCTTGTCGAGACCGAGAATGGCGCCACCGATATAGGCCAATGGCA
>JAZKBJ010000076.1:0-246 GCA_040388685.1 Pseudomonadota bacterium | reverse complement strand
AGATCGCCCGAAGCGCCGATGGAGCCGCGCTGATAGACATGGGGGAGAGCCCCGGCATTCAGAAACGTGACGAAGCGCTCGATAATCTCGGTGCGGATGCCCGATGCGCCTTTCATCAGCGAATTGGCGCGCAACAGCATTGCCGCCCTGACATCCTCTGCGGGGAGGCGCGGGCCGGTGGTGCTCTTGTGCTGCCAAAGCGCGAGGCGCTGCACTTCCTCCAACAGGTCCGGCCCGACATATTGA
>JAZKBJ010000075.1:5740-10177 GCA_040388685.1 Pseudomonadota bacterium | reverse complement strand
GCCTCATCCAAACCTCTCCAATGAATGAGACGAGACGCGGTTCTGGGCCAACAAAAAAACGTGAAGACCCGCCAGTAACCTGCTCCACCCTGCCGATCGTCTTCACGGCCGCGATCAGGCGGGCGCGTCCTGAAAGGCGACCAGCGTTTCATAGCCGCGCGCCGATGCGGCCGCGCAGGTGCTGCCCAGCAGCGAAAAGTAGAACGGGTTGATGTCCTTGCGATCCTGCGCTTCCCGGCAGATCATCACCACCGCGAGCGTACCGGTGCGGCCCCGGCGCAGGCGCGCGGCGTTCTCGTCCACCTGGTAGTTGAGGCGGCGCGCGGCTTCGATCACGCGCTGGCGGGTCGGCTCGCTGATCGAGGTGTCGCCTGCCAGCGCGCGGCTGACGGTCGACTGGCTGACGCCTGCTGCCTCGGCCACGTCAAACGACGTTACCCGGATAATCTTCCTGTCCGTCGCCAATGCATATCCCCCGAAGTCAACTCTGCTTTAGCAGGATCGGCGTCAGCGGAAAGTGTCCTTCGCTGCGCGCAGGGCAGCAAATGTCTCGATGGGGGAGATGCCGCCCCAACGCTCGGCCATGTCGGATGCATCGGCGCGCAGGAACGGGTTGGCGGCAAGCTCTGCCTCGAGCGTGGTGGGCACAGTCCACTGCCCCTTTTCACGCCGCGCATCGACGTTGGCGGCATAGGCTTCGAGCGCGGCGTTATCGGGATCGGCGAAGATCGCGAAACGGGCGTTCGACTGGGTATATTCGTGCGCGCTGTAGAGCGTGGTTTTCGGGGGCAGGGCCTTGAGGCGCAGGAGGCTGGCCCAGAATTGCTCCGGAGTGCCTTCGAACATGCGGCCGCAGCCAAGGGGGAACAGCGCATCGCCGACAAAGGCCGTGGCGGCTTGCGGCAGGTAATAGGCGCAGTGGCCGAGCGTGTGACCGCCCACGTCTATCACTTGGGCAGTGAAGCTGCCCAGAGGTACCGTGTCACCCTGCGCGACGGTGCGGTCGACCGCAGCAATTTTTGCAGCATCGGTGGCGGGCGCGATGACGGCGCATCCGGTGGCGGCCTTGATCGCCTCGTTGCCGCCAGCGTGATCGGGATGCCAGTGCGTGTTCCAGATCTGGGTGATGGTCCAGCCCTGCGCTTTGGCTTCGCGCAGATAGGCTTCGGCATCTGGCGTATCGATGCACGCCGTCTCGCCGCTGGCAGGATCGTGGATGAGGAAGCCGTAGTTGTCTGACAGGCACGGAAACTGATGGATTTGTAGCGTCATACCGCGGTTCTAGCGCAGTTTTTGGCAATGCGATGTAAAATCTGGGCCTGCGCCGATGTCAGCGACCCAAGCCCGCCCGGATCGCTCCGGACGGGCCTTGCTTTTTCAGTGCCACCTGCGCCCCGCGAAGGCGGGGGCCTCAGGCAGCGTAGCGCTTGGCCGAGGGAGATCCCCGCCTTCGCGGGGACGCTCGCACGGCTCGCGCTTACTGCTTCGCCTTCAGCGCGGCGCCGAGGATGTCGCCCAGCGAAGCGCCGGCATCCGACGAACCGTACTGTTCCACGGCTTCCTTCTCTTCGGCGAGCTGACGCGCCTTGACCGAGAAGTTCGGCTTCTTCGAACGGTCGAAGCCGGTGATCATGGCGTCGAGCTTCTGGCCAACCTGGAAGCGGTCAGGACGCTGTTCGTCACGATCGCGGCCCAGATCCGAGCGCTTGATGAAGCCGGTCGCGCCGTCTTCGCCAGCCTGCACTTCGAGGCCGCCATCGCGGACTTCGAGGACAGTCACGGTGGTGACTTCGCCGCGGCGGAGCGAACCTGCAGCCGAAGGCGAAGCGCCACCAGCGGCCGGAGCGCCCTTTTCAAGCTGCTTCATGCCGAGGCTGATGCGTTCCTTCTCGACATCCACGTCGAGAACCACAGCCGAGACTTCCTCGCCCTTGCGGTGCAGCGCCAGCGCGTCTTCGCCCGAGATGCCCCAGGCGATGTCCGACATGTGGACCATGCCGTCGACGTCGCCGTCGAGGCCGATGAACAGGCCGAATTCGGTGGCGTTCTTGACTTCGCCGGCAACGGTCGAACCGACCGGGTGCTTGTCAGCGAAGGCTTCCCACGGGTTCTGCTGGGCCTGCTTGAGGCCAAGGCTGATGCGGCGCTTGTCGCTGTCGACTTCGAGAACCAGCACGTCGACTTCCTGCGAGGTCGAGACAATCTTGCCGGGGTGAACGTTCTTCTTGGTCCACGACATTTCCGAAACGTGGACGAGGCCTTCGATGCCAGCTTCCAGTTCGACGAACGCGCCGTATTCAGTGATGTTGGTGACAACGCCCGAGAGCTTCGCGCCGACCGGGTACTTGGCGGCAACGCCATCCCACGGATCCGATTCCAGCTGCTTCATGCCGAGGCTGATGCGCTGGGTATCCTGGTTGATGCGGATGATCTGGACCTTCACCGTGTCGCCGATGGCGATCACTTCCGAAGGATGGTTGACGCGCTTGTAGCTCATGTCGGTGACATGGAGCAGGCCGTCGATGCCGCCGAGATCAACAAACGCACCGTAATCGGTGATGTTCTTGACCACGCCATCGATGATCTGACCTTCCTTGAGGTTCATGATCAGGCCCGAACGCTGTTCTGCGCGGGTTTCTTCGAGGACTGCGCGGCGCGAAACCACGATGTTGCCGCGGCGGCGATCCATCTTGAGGATCTGGAACGGCTGCGGCATGTCCATCAGCGGGGTGACATCGCGCACGGGGCGGATATCGACCTGCGAGCCGGGGAGGAAGGCCACGGCGCCGTCGAGATCGACGGTGAAGCCGCCCTTGACGCGGCCAAAGATCACGCCTTCGACGCGCTTGCCTTCGCCAAATTCGTTTTCGAGCTTGTCCCATGCGGCTTCGCGGCGGGCGCGGTCGCGGGAAAGCATCGCTTCGCCGTCAGCATTCTCGACGCGGTCGACGTAGACTTCGACTTCGTCGCCGACCGAGAGGCCGTGCGGCTGGCCGGGGGCGGCGAATTCGCGCAGGGCAACGCGGCCCTCGCTCTTCAGACCCACGTCGATGACGGCCTTGTCGTTTTCGATTGCTGTGATGGTGCCTTTGACGACGCGGCCTTCAAAGCCACCGTTGGCGGCTCCGCCAAGCGTTTCGTCGAGCAGCGCGGCGAAATCGTCGCGCGAGGGATTGGTAGCCATTGTGAGCTTCCTGTAACAATGTTCCCGGCCTGGCGGTTGTGTCCGCCGGTCTTTCCTCCACTCGTCCGCACCATGCGGAAAGTGGGCCAAAAAGGGCCGAACCACCCGCCGGGCCGTATGCCATGGCGGGTATCCTGCCGGCGCGAACGCCAGTGGGACCGGCGGCGCTTAGGCGCGGGGGGCGGGAAATGCAAGGGAAATGGACTTCGTGCTGGATGAGCATGCGATGCGTAAAAGCCGTTAACCGAGATATGCTATGGCGTTGCCATCAGGGGGAAAACCATGGAGCAGCCAGGCGTGTTCAGCAGTTTTGGCGACCTCGCTACCGAGGCGCGCTACAACGAAACCGCTCGCACACTGCGTACGCCGTTCGTACGCATCTATGGCGCGATCTTCATGGTCGTTGCGCTGGCCTACTCCATCGTCAATCCGGTCTATCTACCGCCAGATGAAAACGCGGCGCTGGCGGTGCTGCTGGGAAGCGCGTTGCTGGTGTGCGGCACCTACATCGCGGCGACGTTCTGGAGCGAATATGTCCGTCATCCGATGACCGACTTTGCCGCACTGCTGGTGCTCGCGTTGCTGGTCGGGCGAATCAACGTGGTCTTGTTCGAGCATCTCGAAGGCGACGGGAGCACGCTCCATGCGGTTGGCGTTATCAACCGCCTGATAATTACCGCTTTCGCCTCAGTGACGCTTGCCGGGCGACCACGGCTTTTCCTTGCCTGGATGGCTTGCGATGCGCTTGGCTGGATTGGACAACTGGTCACGGGACGTCCCGACCTCTCGTCGCTGATCTATGCCATCCTCAGCTATTGCAGCGGGGCGCTGATCATGGTGGCAATAAACCTCGCGGTCGGCCGCACCAGCAGATCGGCCTTTCAGCTTGCCGATGCGCTCGATGCCGAAAGGGAGCGTAATGAAGAACTGGTGCTGAACATGCTGCCGTCGGCGGCGGTGGCGCGCATTCGTGGCGGGTTGATCGTTGCCGATTCCTATTCCGATGCCAGCGTGATCTTCATCGACATGGTTGGCTTCTCGAAGATCGCCAAGCGCATATCCCCCGGACATCTCGTTGAACTGCTCAATTCCTTCTTCAACCATGCCGATGCATGCACGCGCCAGTTCGGTGTCGAGAAGGTCAAGACCGTGGGGGACGCCTATCTTGCCATAGCGGGCGGGAATGTCTCGACCGGAAACAGCGCGGACGCGGCAATAGCCTTTGCCCGCGCGGTGCTTGAAGGCGTCGAGAA
>JAZKBJ010000075.1:0-5730 GCA_040388685.1 Pseudomonadota bacterium | reverse complement strand
ATTCATTCCGGGCCGATCGTCGGCGGCGTCATCGGCGCAACCCGGATGGCCTATGACTATTGGGGTGACACCGTGAATATCGCGGCGCGCATCGAAAGTACGGCAGCGGTCAATGGCATCGCCATTTCGGAAAGCACATGGCTGCGGGCTTCCGACCGCTCCAGCTTCGGACCGCCAACGACGGTAGCGCTCAAAGGCGTAGGCGACACCTGCGTATTCCACAGTGTAGTGGAAGCGATCCCGGCAAGCGCTACGATCTCAGATGGGAAAGAGGCGGCTTAGCTCTCGGGCGCCAACTGCTTCTCTACCAGCGCAATCGCCATCGCCACGGCCATTTCCTTAGCTAGATTCGATGTATCCAGCAGTACCGCTCCGTCGGCCTGACGCAGCGGGGCTTCGGCGCGGTTGCGGTCGCGTTCGTCGCGGGCTTCGAGGTCGGCTTCGATTGCCGTGCGGTCCACGTCGAGGCCAAGGCCTTTCATTTCCATCCAGCGGCGCAGGGCGCGGGCGGGAACGCTGGCGGTGACGAAGAGTTTGGCGTCCGCGTTAGGGGCGATGACGGTGGCGATGTCGCGCCCGTCGAGGACCGCGCCGCCGGGTTGGGCCGCGAAGGCCTGTTGCCGGGCGAGCAGCGCGGCGCGGACGGCGGGGTGGACCGAGACGCGGCTGGCGTACCCGCCGGTTGCTTCGGTGCGCAAGTCGGGGTCGGCCAGCAGGGCGTCATCGAAATTGCAGGCGGCGAGGGCGTGTGCCGGGTCATCTGGATTGCCGCCTGCAAGGAATACCTGCCGTCCGACCGCGCGATAGAGCAGGCCGGTGTCGAGATGAGGCAGGCCGAAATGGGCGGCGAGGGCCTTGGCGATGGTGCCTTTGCCCGAGGCAGTAGGGCCGTCTACGGCGATGATCATTGCGAATTACCTTGCGCGCGGAAGGCCTTGATCAGGCCCCAGATGGCGATGGCCGCCCAGAAGAATTCGAGCACGAACGACGCCGGGTTCATGTTCACCAGCAGCGAGATCGTCAGCAGGCCCGCGCCCGCCAGATTGACCCCGTGCTGCACGAACGGGTTTGGGCGTCCTGCCTTGGTTGTGTAGGCATAGGCGAAGATGATGCAGCCCATGCCGAGAAATCCGCAGATGTTGGCAAACGTTGCGTTCATGCAGGTGCGCTGGCACTTTCGAGCAGGCTTTCGAACACCGGGAAGCTGGTGGCGATGGGGCGGGTGTCGTCCACTTTTACGCCGCTGCGGCTGGCGATTCCGGCAATTGCCATGGCCATGGCGATGCGGTGGTCGAGGTGGGTGACGACGGCAGCGCCTTGCGCCGTGCCTGGAAGGGGATCGCCGCCGGTGCCGTCGATGATGAGGCCGTCTTCGGTTTCGGTGACGGTCGCGCCTGCGAGTTCCAGGGCGGCGCGCATCGCGCTGATACGGTCGCTTTCCTTGACGCGCAGTTCCTCAAGGCCGGTGGTGACCGTGCGGCCTTTGGCGAGGGCGGCAGCGACGAAGAGGACCGGGAATTCATCGACCATGCTCGGCACCACGGCGGGATCGACGGCGATGCCGGTGAGCAGCGAGTGGCGCACGCGCAGGTCTGCCACTGGTTCGCCGCCAACATCGCGGCGGTCCAGTTCCTCGATGCTGCCGCCCATCAGGCGCAGCACGTCGAACAGCGCGGCGCGGGTGGGGTTGAGGCCGACGTTCTCGACCACGAGGTCCGATCCTTGGACCAGCAATGCCGCCACAACGAAGAATGCGGCGGAGGAGGGGTCGCCGGGGACGACAATGTTCTGCGGCTTGAGTTCCGCTTCGCCGCGCACCCGGATGACGCGAACGCCGTCGTCGGCGATGTCCACCGTCAGTTCCGCGCCGAAGCCGCGCAACATGCGTTCGGAGTGATCGCGGGTGGGGATGGGTTCGATCACGGTTGTGATGCCCGGAGTGTTGAGGCCCGCCAGCAGGATGGCGCTCTTCACCTGTGCCGAGGCGACGGGGAGGCGGTATTCGATCGGCACGGCGGGCGAAATCCCGCGAAGCGTCAGCGGCAGACGGCCACCGGGCGATGCGGTGAATTCCGCGCCCATCAGCGAGAGTGGATCGATCACGCGGCCCATCGGGCGCTTGGACAGCGAACCGTCGCCGATGAACGTCGCGGTGATCGGATGCGTGGCGACGAGGCCCATCAGCAGGCGGGTGGACGTGCCGGAATTGCCCATGTCGAGCGCGGCCTGTGGCTGGAGCAACCCGCCGACGCCGACGCCATGGACATGCCACATGCCGTCCGTGTCACGCTCGATCGTCGCGCCCATCGCGCGCATGGCGGCTGCGGTGGAAAGGACGTCCTCGCCTTCGAGCAGCCCCGTCACGCGGGTCTCGCCGACCGCGAGCGCGCCGAGCATGATCGAGCGGTGGCTGATCGACTTGTCGCCGGGCACGCGAATCCTGCCCCGAAGTGGGCCGGTGGCGGTGAAGCGGCGGGGGCGCATCTGGGCGGGATCGTGGGACGACACGGTGTTACGGAACTTTCGCGCAAGGTAATGACAGTAAAATCGCGCGGCTTTTGACAGCGTGCCGCGCCTATGGCAAGGCGCGCGCTCTCTTGATTCCGCGAGGGTGCGGACCCATCAAGCGTGCAGTTTTTCCGCCCGGTCCAATTTCATGGCATCGGGCCAGCCTTGAGGAAGTTTCATGGTCAAGCCGGAATGGGGCGCCAAGCACACGTGTCCGAAGTGCGGCACCCGCTTCTACGATCTGGGCAAGGATGACCCGATCACCTGCGTCGAATGCAAGTATGCATGGACCGCCGAGCCGGTGCTGAAGTCGAAGCAGCCGATTCCCTACGAGGAAATCCAGAAGGAGAAGGTCGACGTCGCGCCTGACGTGGATCTTGCCGATGAAGACCTCGACATCGACGAAGACGGCGATTCGCCCGATAACGACGTCGATCTTGGCGGTGACGACGATCTCGGCGTCCCCGGCCAGAACGGCGACGAAGACGAAGTGTAAGAATTGCGTGGCCCGCGCGAAGGTGCGGGCCACAAAAAATCTCGCGGCAGGAAATTTGGTCTTGCCAGCGCAGGGTGCTTCTCTTAGAGGCGCGGCTCCCGGCGAGAGACACCGCCGGAACGGTTCGCCTCCCAGGGCGAATCTGATGGATAATGGGGCCTTAGCTCAGCTGGGAGAGCGCCTGCATGGCATGCAGGAGGTCAGCGGTTCGATCCCGCTAGGCTCCACCATCCTCTCCGAACAGGCCGCCTTCGGGCGGCCTTTTTCGTTTTGCGCCAGGATGGTTGCGAAATGCGGCGGGCAGCGCTGCGATTGACGCACGTCACACCCCTGATAGCATTGCATGGCGTAGGGGCGCTGGAGCATGGAACCGCAGGCAGGATGATTCGGATGAACAGGTGCCCCGCTCACATCGTTCGCAAGACGGGACGGCTTGCATGTGCCGTGGCTGCCACCGCGCTGTTCGCTACGCAGTCATCTGCCCAGTTCGGCGGCTTCAGTATACCCTCGATACCGCGCGCTTCTTCCTCGTCCGCGAAAAGTTCGGACGGTTGCCCCAAGGGCAAGAGCAAGAATGCCGGTTCATCGGTCCTCGGGGGTTTCCTCAGCCAAGGGCTGGGCCGCGTTGCCGGCTCTGCCGGGGTCTCCAGCTTCTTTCCATCCGCCGAAGTGGCGGACACGCTGACCAACGCCATCGCCTGCCGCCTTGACCCTGCGGAGCAGAAGCAGGCCGCCGAGGCCACTATCGAAGCCACGCGCGGTGAGGCGGTGGGCAGCACTGCGTCATGGACGTCAGATACCCGCGAAAACGTGTCGGGCACCTCAACGATCATCGCGCGCAACGATGAGCCGGTTGCAGGCGCCGGGCAGGGGCGCAGCTGCATTACGGTAACCGACGTGATTATCGTCAACGGCGAGGAAACGACCGCCAACAAGCGCATGTGCCGCGCGCCGGGCTCGTCCCGCTACGCCTTAGCAGCCTGACGCAGGTGCAGGGCATGCGGGCAGGACTGCTGGCGCTAACGCTGGTCTTGGGAACCGGAGCGGGGACGCCGTCCGCGATGGACATCAAGAACCCGACTTGTCCGGAAAAGGTTGATTGGGGCCAGGCCCGGGCGATGACGCTGACTGTCGCCGACAAAGGGGCTAAGCGCGTGCTGATCGCTGACGGCATCATCGACGCGCGCCTGCCCGACCGCTTGAGGGCCGCCATCGAAGCCGATGAACGGATCGAGGAAGTCTGGCTGAAATCGCGCGGCGGAGATGCCGAGGCTGGAAACCGCGCCGGAAAAGTGATTCGATCCTACCCCGGCATGGTCACGCGCATCCCGGCTGGCTGGACCTGCTTTTCCTCCTGCAATTTCGTATTCATGGGCGGTGACCGGCGTTTCGTCGATCCGGGCGGCGTGTTTATGGTGCACATGTTCACGCACACCGGCGACCGCGACGTGATTGAGATTTCGGTCGACGAGGGCACCGAGGAAACCACGCGGCTGATCGGCGAAATCGAGCAGGCGAGCGCGCTGCTGGCGAGCGAGGACAACGACTTCCTGATCCGCATGGGCATCAGCCGCAAGCTGCTCACCGAGATCATGTACAAGCAACAGGCGGTGGCATCGAAGGAGAACCCCTCGACACGCTATTGTCTGACGCAGGACGAAGTGCGGAAATACAACGTCGTGCCAGTGGAGCGCCCGGCGGGCTGAGCAATCTAAGGGCTGCGCCCCCGCGAAGGCGGGAGCCTCAAGATGTTGCGCGCTGAGGGCTGAGGCCCCCGCCTTTGCGGGGGTGCAGGTTTGATATCTTGGCGAACGACCTACTTCCGCAAACCGATCTCGCGCAGGCGCTCTTGCAGGTAATCGTCTGCGGTGATCGACACGGGATAGCGGTCTGGATTTCCCGCCGTGATGCACTGCGGCAGGGTCCGGAACCTGAAATCGCTGCGCAGGTGCAGGAAGAACGGCATCGAATAGCGGCTGTGGCGTGCGCGTTCGCCATCGGGGTTGCGGACGCGGTGCGTCGTTGATGGCAGGACGTGGTTGGTCAGGCGCTGCAGCATGTCGCCGATGTTGACCACCATCGCGCCCTCAGGCGGTGATACGCCGATCCAGCGACCATCCTTGGCCAGTAGTTCGAGACCCGCTTCCTCCGCGCCGAGCAGGAGGGTGATGAGGTTGATGTCTTCGTGCGCGCCAGCCCTGATCGCGCCGCTCTCGGCATCGGGCACCGGCGGGTAATGCAGCAGGCGCATGACCGAGTTGCCATCGTCGATGGCAGGATCGAACCATCGTTCGTCCAGCCCGAGCCATACCGCGATGCGTGACAGGATGCGCGCGCCGACCTTGTCGAATTCCGCATAGAGCACCTCGAATGTTTCGCGGAACTGTTCGGGACGGGCGGGCCAGATATTCGGCGGCATCGAGGCGGACAGGGCATGGCCTTCGGGCAGGTCGCGGCCGACGTGCCAGAATTCCTTGAGATCGTGCAGCTTGGCGCCCTTGGCGATTTCTGTGCCGAACGGCGTATAGCCGCGCGCCCCGCCTTGGCCGGAAATGTGGTAACTGCGCTTTTCCGCTTCGGACAGCGCGAAGAATTCGGGGGTGAGCGCCCACGCCCGCGCGATCAGATCGGCGTCGATGCCGTGATCCTTGACCATGGCGAAGCCGAAGGTCTGGAAGCTGTCGCCCAGTTCGCGGGACAGGGCTGCCGGATCGCTGTGCAGCGAG
>JAZKBJ010000074.1:2171-3355 GCA_040388685.1 Pseudomonadota bacterium | reverse complement strand
CTTGGTCTGATTGACGGGGCGGCGCTGCTGCTTCTGCATGATGTTGTTCCACATCCACTGAGCCGCCTGACCGATCAGGCCGAACGCAAAATCGATGGCCTCGGTCTTCACCATTTCGAGCAGTTCGACGAAGCCATCGGCCACGATGTTGAAGCGAATGCCCGGTCGTTCCTGATGAATGCGCGATATGAGTTCGGGCACGAGATAGCCCGCATAGTTCTGGGTGATGCCCATTTTGACCTCACCGACCCGCGCCTGCTCGATTGCGCGCACCTCGTCGACCGATTTGCTGACCTCGTTCAGGATCAGCTTGGCGCGCCGCAGCACCGATAACCCGTAAACCGTCGGCTCGACGCCCTTGGGGCCGCGGATCAGCAAGGGAACGCCAAGCCGCGTTTCGAGGCTTTTGATCGACCGGCTCAATCCTGACTGGGAGATAAAGCAGCGATCGGCGGCCTTCAGCAGGTTTCCGGTCTCTACCGCCGCAAGGAGGTGGCGCAGTTGCTGTATTTCCATGCCGCTCTTTCCGCAGGATTGTTGCCCGGACAGCGCATGAAGTCATGCCATGGCTATTTAGTCAACAATAAGACCACTTGCTTGCGTAAAAGGAAGGGCTCTCCCGATCGCACCGGCGACAGCGGCAAGTTTGTGATCGCCAAAGCGGGGGCCAGCGAGCGTCAGGCCCACGGGAAGTCCATTGTCCGCGCGCCACAGCGGCATGTTGATGCAAGGCGCGTGCAGCAGCGTAAGCGCACCGTTGAAGATCAGATCCCCGGTCGAGGCGAGGCCGTGCGGTGCCTCGCCCAGTGTGCTGGGGCACAGCACGCCATCCAGCGCGCCGGCAATAGCATCGAATTCCGTGCGGGCCTGTGCCGCCAGATCATAGGCTGCAACCAGTTCGCGGCGACATTGTGTCTCGCCCTTGCGGACCATATCGACCATTCGGGGATGCAGCAGTTCGGGCGCTATCCGGTATTCCGGCAGGAACGAGCGCGCGCCTTCGGCCATCATGATCGTGAAATGCGCCTGCGTCAGCCGGTTGAAGATCGGCGGTAGCGCGAGCTCGGTGACGTGCAGATACGCGGCGCCGCCGTTCTTGGTCCAGACCTTCTTGATCGTGCCGCCAGTGCCGCCGGCGGACACGTTCACCGGAATGGTGCCCGTCGACGCGCCGGTCTTCGTAA
>JAZKBJ010000074.1:1523-2161 GCA_040388685.1 Pseudomonadota bacterium | reverse complement strand
TGGCATTGGCCATGGCGGCTTTCGTCGCCGCTGCCGCCTGCGGCCACCCGGTCATGCGCCACACGCCGATCCGGGCGCCTTCCACGGCGGGATCAGCTACCCCGCGACCTGTGTCAAACACATCGAGGACCAGTGCCAGATCGCGGGCGGAGCGCGCAAACCACCCGATCGTGTCGAGACTTGGCGCAAAGCTTTTGGCCCCCTCTGCCGGGACAAGGCCCCATGTCGGTTTCAGTGCCCATACGCCGCAGAACGAAGCGGGGCGCATGATCGAGCCGCCGGTCTGCGTGCCCAGCGCAATCGGGACATGACCGTCCGCGACCGCTGCTGCCGAACCGCTCGATGATCCCCCCGGCGTATGTTCGGTGTTGTGCGGATTGCGCGTGCGCGGCGGCGCGCCGACCGACGCCAGTTCCACCGTCTCGGTCTTGCCGATCATCACCGCACCAGCATTGCGCAGTATCGCAACCGCCGCTGCGTCATGAGCAGGGCCGTTGTCGCGGTAGAACGCGCAGTTGTAGCGCGTTGGCATATCCGCCGTCAGCAGAACGTCCTTCACCCCGATCGGCACGCCGTGCAGCGCTCCCCGGACCGGTGCTCTGTCCAGCCTGGCCGCCCGCGCTGTTGCCTGCTCGCCT
>JAZKBJ010000074.1:0-1513 GCA_040388685.1 Pseudomonadota bacterium | reverse complement strand
CAATCCGGTTCAGGCAATCACGCACGGCATCTTGTGCGCCAAGCCGCCCTTGCGCGATGGCATCGCGCAACGCCGTGCCGTCGCAGGGTGGGGCGGCAATCATTGGGCGGAGGTGATCGCGTTGTGAAGGCAGAGCATCTGCTGGTCTTCCGGTAACTATTTTGCGGGCTTTGCGGGCGGGACCGATGTCTGCACCCACATGGCATCGTCGAGCGCCTCCACCGAGAAATCGCTCCCGCGCACGGCGCGGGCCGTGTCTTCGGGTTCGAGCACATAGCTGCCACGATCCGTCATCACCCTCACGCGGCCCGCAAGGATGAAGAACAGGCGATCCCGCTCGGTGTCGCGCGAGGCCAGCACGCTACCTTTTGCGATCCGCACTTCGCGTGTCGGATAATCGGGAAGGTCGGCGATCCTTACCTGATATCGCACTGCACCCGCCGGAGCGGTCGCTGCTTCAGGCCCGATTGCTTCGCGGTAACGGTCGCCCTCCCGCCAGCTTGCCGCAGGCAGAACCGGGTGATCCTTCGCCAGCGACCAGAACCCCTGCGGGTCGTTGTGGACGCCATCGATGTTTACCGCAAACTCGAGGTCGATCCCGCCACCGCGGCGGATTTCCTCGCCCGAATGGTAGACGCCCTTCTGGTGGAGCGCGAAATCGCCCGGCTCGGCCAACACGGCCTGATCATCGACGAACTGCACGCGGTGCGCCTGCCAGCTGTAGAGGACCGTATCGGTCTTGTTGATATGGCGGTGCGTCCGCACGCCGTTGGGAAACCGGATCGCGCGAATTTCGCCGGTCGGAAAGGTATAGACCTTCACTTGCAACCGGGCCGCGTCGTAGGGAATCTCGACATTGCTGCCAGCCTGCGCATTGATGAAATTGCCCCACCTTTCCCACGCATAGACCGTGTACAACGGCACATCGCGGTGGAAGATGACGGGCGCGGAACCGCTGACGGGACTTGCTTCGGCCGCATGGGAATGGCCGCCCGCAGCAACGCACAAGGCGCCGATGGCTGACAACAGCGCCTTTGGCTGGATTAATCCTGCTGCGCCTCGCCGCGGGCCCGGCCAGCGCATCACTTCACCGTCTTGAGATAGGCAATGATGTTCTGCCGCACCGGCTTGCGGGGGATGCCGATGAATTCCATCTTCGTCCCCTTCACGGTTGCGGCGGGGTCCGTCAGCCACTTGTCGAGCGTGGCCTCGTCCCATTTGATCTTCGATCCCTTCAGTGCAGCCGAATAGGCATATTTGCCCGGACGGCTTGCGGCAATCGATCCGAATACGCCGAGCAGGTTGGGGCCGACGCCTGCCGGGGCTTGCGCGGTCGTGGCGTGGCACGCGCGGCATTGCCCGAACTGCTTCTGACCTGCGACGGGGTCGGGGGCGGACTGAGCGTGGATGGATGTTGCGGCGAGCAGGGCGGAAAGGCCGATCATGCAGCGAAAACGGTTCATCGTATAATCCTTGCTGAAAGTGGTCTTAGAGTTCGCGCACGATGCGGATT
>JAZKBJ010000073.1:0-4193 GCA_040388685.1 Pseudomonadota bacterium | reverse complement strand
CGATCCACCCGGTCGCGGGCCGCATGCCCGGCCACATGAACGTGCTGCTGGCCGAAGCCAACGTGCCTTACGATGAAGTGTTCGAGCTGGAAGACATCAACAGCGAGTTCGCGCAGGCCGACGTGGCCTTCATCATCGGCGCGAACGACGTGGTCAATCCGGCGGCGAAGACCGACAAGTCCTCGCCGATCTACGGCATGCCTGTGTTCGACGTGGACAAGGCCAAGACGATCTTCTTCGTCAAGCGCTCGATGGGCGGGGTCGGCTATGCCGGTGTCGACAACGACGTGTTCTATATGGACCAGACAATGATGCTTCTGGCCGACGCCAAGAAGATGGTCGAGGATATCGTCAAGTCGCTGGGGCACTGATGGATCGGGGGCAGGGATCGGTGCGTTTCGCAGCGGTCCTTGCCACCATCTTTGTGATCGCAGCCTGCGCCCCTGCCAAGCTGGCCGAGGGGCGCGTGAAATCTGCGCTGGTCGATGCAGGACTTTCTGATTCCAACGCTGCCTGCATGGCCGAGCGGATGACCGACCGGCTCACCATCGGCCAGATCAAGCGCTTGCAGGCCCTGCAAGGCCCCAAGCGTGGGCTTATGGATTACGTCGCAACCGTAAAACGCCTCGGTGATGCAGAGCTGCTCGGCGTCACCACCAGCGCCGCCGCGCTTTGCGCGACAGGAATTGCCCGGGAAAAGAAGCGCTAGATTCCCTCAGTCGTGCGGCAAAACCCGCCGGCCCGCTCTGGACCTGTCCCGCCACCTTTCGTAAGGCCGTTGCCGACAGGGGAACCTGAAGCTCGGGAGTAACGGACTTTGCGCAAGATCGGCCTTATCGGCGGCATGAGCTGGGTTTCCACCCGCACGTATTATGAAGACATCAATCAGCTGGTGCAGGCGCGCACCTCCAGGCTTACCAGTGCTCCGCTCCTGATCGAGAGCCTCGATTTTACCGACCTTGTCCGCCTGTCCACGCCCGAGCAATGGGCGCATGCGGCAAGCGTGTTGGCCGACAGCGCCCGCCGCCTCGAACAGGCCGGCGCCACCGCGCTGCTGATCGGCGCCAATTCGATGCACAAGGTCTATGACAAGGTTGCCGAAGCGGTGTCCGTCCCGGTCATCCACATCGCTGACGTGGTTGGCGAGCGGATGAAAACCGACGGCATCACCAATGCCACGCTGATCGGTTCGCGCAACGTCGTGATGGAGAGCTTTTATCGCAAGCGCCTTGTAGCGCATGGCGTCACCCTGCTGCCGCCGGTGATCGGTGATGTCGATGAAGCCGACCGGATCATTTACAAAGAGCTGATGCAGGGCAAGGCAACCCGCGCAGCAGAGCGCACGTTCAAGACCATGCTCACCAACATGGGCCAGCAGGGCGCGCAGGCCGCGGTCCTTGGCTGCACCGAACTCGACATGGTGATCGACGTCGATGCCAATGTCCTGCCGATCTACGACGGCACGCGTATTCACGCAGAGGCCGCAGTCGACTGGATACTGGGATAGCCCCATGACTTTCGAGGGCCGCGCCCCTTATGCCAGCGATCCTGAGCGCTCGCGCGGGCGGGAATTCGCGATGGATCAGGGCGCGGCGCGCGGACCGCGCAGCGCATTCCAGCGCGATCGTGACCGGATCATCCATTCGATCGCATTCCGCCGCCTGCGCCACAAGACACAGGTATTCATCGCGCCCGACGGCGATCACTACCGCGTCCGCCTGACACACAGCCTCGAGGTCGCCCAGATCGGAAGGGTTATTGCCCGCGCGCTGGGGCTGGACGAAGACCTGACCGAGGCGCTGTGCCTTGCCCACGACATCGGACACCCGCCGTTCGGCCATGCGGGTGAGGATGCGTTGGAAGAGGCGATGGCCGGGGCAGGGGGCTTCGACCACAACGCGAATACGCTACGGGTGCTGATGCGCCTCGAAAGCCCATACTGCGGGCACGAGGGCCTAAACCTTTCCTGGGAAACGCTTGAAGGCCTCGCCAAGCACAACGGTCCGATACTGCGGCCCGCCTGGGCGCTGGAGGAACTTGATGCTGCCTATCCGCTGGATCTGACGAGTTACGCTTCGCTTGAAGCGCAAGTGGCAGCGATCTCGGACGATATCGCCTACGACAACCACGACATCGATGATGGCTTGCGCGCAGGGTTCCTAAATCTGAATGACCTGATGCAACTGCCATCGGTCGCCGACCAATGGCGCGGGATTGAAAAGCGTTATCCGGGCGCGCCGCAAGACCGGATGTTGCGCGAACTCGTGCGCGGGCAGATCGGGCGCATGGTCAATGATGTAATTGCCGAGAGCCGGGCGCGGATCGCGCAAAGCGGCGTCGCCAGCGTCGAGGATGTCCGCGCCGCCGAGCGGCCACTCGCGACGTTCTCAAGTGCGATGGGCGAGGAAGAGCGCGCGCTCAAACAGTTCATGTACGACCGGCTTTACTTGCACGAGGAACAGTGCGCGACGGCTGACCGCGCGCGCGCGGTGATCGCGGAACTGTTCGCCGCTTATGCGGAAGATCCGGCGAAATTGCCGCAAAGCTGGCGGATGAGCTTGCCCGAAGCAGAGCCTGCACGCACCCGGCATATTGCTGATTTCATCTCGGGCATGACTGACCGTTACGCCATCGACAGCTACGCCACCTTGTTCGGCAAAACGCCGGAGGGCCTGCGAAATGTCTGAACAGACACGCGTCGTACTGCTCGGCGCCACCGGTCTGATCGGGCGCGCTGTCATGGCGGAAGCGGTTGGGCGGCCCGATATCAATCTGGTGGCGGTGGCACGGCGCGAAGTGCCGCTGCCAAAGGGTGCGCGCATGCAGATGCTGCTGTCCGAAACCGCGCATTGGCCTGACGCCATCGCAGCCGGGCGCCCGCACACGGTGGTCGTGGCGCTCGGCACGACGATCAAGGCAGTCGGTGGTGACAAGGCCGCGTTCAGGGCGGTGGATCACGATCTGGTCCTGGAATGCGCGCAAGCGGCCAAGGAAGCGGGGGCGCGTCAGATGATCGTCGTGTCTTCCGTGGGTGCGCAGTTCTCATCGAAGAATTTCTACCTCTCGGTCAAGGGCGAGGTCGAGGACAAGCTGGCCCGATTGCATTTCGACCGTCTCGATATCCTGCGTCCGGGACTGCTGCGGGGACACCGCGAAGGTCCGCCGCGCGCCGCCGAGCGTTTGGGTATGCTGTTTAGCCCGCTACTCGATCTGTTGATGATGGGATCCTTGCGGAAGTACCGGTCGGCGCGCGCCACCGATCTCGCCAGCGTCATCCTGTCGATCACCGGCACCAGGCAGCGCGGTCGGCAGGTTCACGAACACGACGATTTCAAGCGGATACTGCGCCGGGGATAAGCGCGGACGCGCGCGGTTGACTTCACCGAGGCTCGCAGCGACAAGGCCCACGTCGCTGGTCGCGCGGGAGAGCTCTCTCGATTCGTTCAGTATCGAGAGACGCCGAAGGAGCAACCGCCCCGGAATCTCTCAGGCAAATGGACCGCGTTGGTCGATAGCGACGCTCTGGAAAGTGTCACTCCCGCAAACGGGATGGGCCGCCGAAGGGGTAACCCCGCACAAGCCCTCTTCTCGGGAGAGGAGGGTGGGGGAAAGCTCTCAGGTTTCCGTGACAGAGGGGGCGCCGAATGGCGCCTGAACTGCACGGAGTCCTGATTTGTGAGCGACACATACGATATTTCCGATCAGCCCGATGAGGCTCCGGCGGGTCCGCTGACTTTGCCGCTCGACGCCTGGCACCGCGCGCGGGGCGGCCGCATGGTCGATTTTGCCGGGTACTGGATGCCGGTTCAATTCGAAGGCATCATCGCGGAACACCTGTGGACGCGTGAGAGCGCTGGGTTCTTCGATGTCTCGCACATGGGACAGCTCTACATTTCAGGCGAAGGGGTGGAAGCCGCGCTCGAAGCCGTGCTGCCGATCGATCTGTCCACATTGCCGGTGGGCGGTGTGCGCTACTCGCTTCTGTTGAACGAGACCGGCAGCGTTCTTGATGACCTGATGGTGACGCGCTGGGGAACCGGCTTCTACCTCGTCGTCAACGGCGCGACCAAGTGGGATGATATCGCCCACTTGCGCGCGCAATTGCCCGATGGCGTGACGATCAATCATTTGAACGACAGCGCCCTGTTCGCGCTGCAAGGCCCTATGGCAGCCGAAGCATTGGAAGCGCTGGT
>JAZKBJ010000072.1:0-3264 GCA_040388685.1 Pseudomonadota bacterium | reverse complement strand
CGGGTTGTTGACCACGAACTTCATGATGCCGTGGGCGATGCGGCGCAGGGTCTTTTCGGCCAGCGGCTTCTTGCGCTCGAAAATTGACGGGCACGGGATCGACCAGTCGATGATTTCCGCCGCGCTGCGCCATGGCTTGAGCTTGCCCGAAAGCACATCGGGCGTGCCGGGTTTGCCGTGTGTCGGCGCGGGCCAGACGATCGGCAGGCCATCGCGGCGGGCGATCATAAAGAAGCGCTTGCGGATGGTGGGCGTGCCGTAATCGCAGGCGCGCAGTTCCTTCCACTGGATCTTGTAACCAGCCTTGCGCAGCTGCTTCGTCCATTCCTTGAACGTCTCGCCCGCGCGCTCCTTGATGGGGAAACCCTGATCGCAGAGCGGCCCCCAGGTGCGAAATTCCTCGACGTTTTCGAGCAGGATGACATCGGGCTGCACGCGCTGCGCCCAAAGGACGACAACCCACGCCAGATCGCGGATCGACTTTTCGCGGGGCTTGCCGCCCTTGGCCTTGCTGAAGTGCTTGCAGTCCGGCGAGAACCACGCGAGCGAAACCTTGCGGATGCCGCTGGGATGGCTGCGCACGACTTCGACCGGATCGACCTGCCAGATGTTGCTGTTGACGTGCACGGTGCCGGGGTGATTGGCCTCGTGCATCCGGATGGCCTGATCGTCGTGATTGATCGCGATATCGACCGCAGCGCCGAGCGCCGCCTCGATCCCGGTGGACGCGCCACCGCCGCCCGCGAAGCTATCGACGATCAGGCCGAGGCCGAGGGCTGTTGAGGTGAGAAGGCCGCTCATCGCGCCTTGCCTTTCTGGCGGGAAGAAACCCTGCCGATGTTGAGATCGATGATGAGGCCGAGCCACTGCACGGTGAGCGAGATGCCCCGGCAGTGGTGCTTGCCGGTGAGATCGGAGCCGTAGAGTTGGCCGGTTTCGAATAGGGGGAGGAGGCGCTTCATTCCTGCCCTCCCAGTTCGCAGTGGCACTGCAGGGCGCGGGCGCGGTCCAGTTGCTCATTCAGATCATCGATGGTGGCGGCGTAGATCAGCGCGACGGCGTGGGTGCCGCTGGTCGCACCGATGCGGCGCATGGCTTTCTTCCGGTGGATTTCGACCGTGCGCGGGCTGATGCCGAGTTCGTGGCCGATCTGCTTGTTGCTGATGCCGGTGCAGATCAGGTCGAGCACCTGCCTTTCGCGGCTTCCTTCGCGGGGGAGGGTAAGAGGCATTTGCGGGGCCTTTCGTTGGTGGTGAGGAACGTTCAGTCGAACAGCATCCAGCGCGGGGGCTGGACGGGTTGGGATTGCTGGGCGGCATCGGCTTCCCGGGCGCGGGCGCGGGCCTTCAGGCGGGCATCGGTGGCCTGCCATTTCGCGTCCGATGCGCGGGCGGCGATGCGGTGGCGCGCTTCGAGGATGGTGCAGCCTTCAGCGCGGGCCAGTTCCATCTCTGCGCGGTGCGTACGCAGTTGCTGGACGCGGGGGCGGCGATCGCGGGGGGTGAGATCACAAGGCATTGTGAAGCCACCCGATCAGGCTACCGACGCCAGCGGCGACGATCAGTGCGCCGAAATAGCGCGCCGGTTCGAACAGGCGGGCCAGCATCACGCGGCCTCCCTTGCGGCGGCATGATCTGCAGCAATCCCGGCGCGCACCAGGCGTGTGAGCCTGGTGAAATGATGCACGGCGGGCGCGCCATCCTTCAGGCGTTCGAGATGCCAGCGCATCGCCTGCAAAAGGTGCGACTGGCGATAGACGTCGTGCCCGCGATTGCCGCGCCGCAGTTCGGTGCCCACGCGCTCGAGCGCCAGATCAATTGCGCCCAGACGCTGGTCGATGGTGTGAGGCGGCGGCAATGTTGCAGAACCGTCGACGATCCATTGCCATTCCGCCCCGAGCAGCTCCCAGGCGGCGATATCGTCGGCGGCGTCGGCCTCGGTCATCACCTCACGTTCGATCAGCTTGGGATAGCCTTCGCGGCGGCGCTGCAGGGCGGTGCGCGCCTGTTCCAGCAGGGCATCGTAATCCCACGCATAAAGCGGGGTATCGGGCCAGCTGGCGGCAGCATCGGGATTGCCCGCGATCAGGATTTCACCCGTTGCCATCACGCGGCACTCCGGGTGAAATCAGCCATCAGGCTGTTGACCCGGTCGACCCAGTCGATGCGCTTCTTGCCGTTGAGCGGCATCAGCATCTGGCCTTCGCGCAGCAGCTGCGCCACCTCGCCGCGCAACCGCACTTTTTCGGCGTTGCTCGGGCGTGGTGGGGGGCTGGCGATACGGCGGGAAGCGATTCCGGCACGGGTGCAATCGGCGCAGAAAATCGTGCCGGCCGACCGGGTCCATCCCACCGCCAGCAGGCCATCGTGGCTGTTGTGAACTGTGCCGCAACCGCATTCGAAGCTGGCGACATGGGGCAAATTGGCAGGGCGAGGGGTAACAGGCGCACGCTTCATGGGCTGTTCCTTCAGATGATGGAGGTTTCGGAGAGGGGGCGGGCGAAAACCCAGCAGTGGAAATGCTTGTTTCCGGGGGCGTTGACCGTCTTGCAGGCGACGAACTTGCGGCCCTTCGACGTCTTGAGGTGGCGGCGCAGATCGTCCTCGGAGGGCGGCACCTGGCCGTGGGTGCGGCAACGCTCGAAGAACTGGGGCAGGCTGACCGCGATTTCCGCATCGGCCTTGCGGCTGTTGTTGAGTGGGCGGTCCTCGCGCTGGGCCTCGGTCTCGATCTCGACCAGATAATCGAAGATTGCCCAGAACTTCTCGACCACCGGGTGTTCACTGGAAACCACGCGCTGGCGGGTCCTGGTCATCTCGGCGATAAAGTTAAGGCCTGCGGTGTGAAGGCCATCGCTGACCGGCAGAATGCGGCGCATCGCGGTGAGAGCGGCGGCGAGCTGGGCATGGTTGCGCAGCAGGCGGATGTTGTTCACGCCCGAAATGCCCTGCAGTTCGTTCACGTAGCGGGCGTAGGATTCCGCCCAGGCCTTCATGAAATCGGCTTCGTGGCGCAGGGCGTAGAGGATGAAACCGGCCAGTTCCTCGGCGGGCCAGCGTTCCAGCTTTTCGGCAGCGGTCTTGGTGGTTTCGGAAAAGGCCGACTTGTCAAAATGCAGCGACATGATGCGCTCGAGCACGGCGGGCGAAGCGCTGACCGGATCGTTCTGGGCGATGATGATCGAGGCGCGGAACAGCGGCTCGAAGGTTTCCATGCCGCCGTTCTTCACGCCGCGGCTGCGCGTGGCGCGACCGTTGTAGAGGC
>JAZKBJ010000071.1:8560-11347 GCA_040388685.1 Pseudomonadota bacterium | reverse complement strand
CGCGGGGAGCGATGGCGTATGGCGGCGGTGCTCGACCAGTTCGCCGAATGCCTTGGAGTAGCTGTTGACGTCCTCGAACACCTCGTACCCCGCCGCGTGCCACCCCGCGAGGCCGTCCGCGAGCGTAGTGACATCAGAAAAGCCCAGCGCCTTCAGCGTTGCGACGGCAGCGTCGGTCAGGCCTTCGCCGTTGTCGTAGACCACCACCGGAACGTCGGCGCGAGGCAGGCGCCACTGTGCCTCTGCTTCGAGCCGCCGCAACGGAATCTGTGCAGCGAAAAGCGGATGCCCCTGTGCAAAGTCTGCCTCCTCGCGAACATCGATCAACGCGATTTCGCTGGCCGTGAGCAGGGCCGTGCGGATGTCCTGAGGGCTCAAGCTCATGATTTCACCGACCGGTCCCAGAGATTGGGGACATCCGTATTGGCATAGCCCGAGACGAAGCGCTTTGCCGTCCCGTCAGCCGCATACGTCGCGCGCTCGATTCCGCCGATGTTGCCTCCATAGACGTGGATGGAGATCGAGGCATGGCGCGGCTCGGCGTTGCTGACGCGGTGAATATCACCGGTCGCAGGACTGACTTGCTCCACTTCGCCTTCGTGCAATACCTCCGGACCGCCCACTGCCCGCAGCGATCCGGTCGGGCCCTTCTCGAAGCGTTTCGACTTTTCGCTGCCGCGCAGCACCCCGATCAGGCCCCACGTCCGGTGGTCGTGAATCGGCGTGCCCTGGCCCGGTCCCCAGACGAACGAGACGACGCTGAAGCGCTCGTGGCTGTCGCAGTGGAGCAGATATTGCCGATAGCGGTCCGGATCGGGCTGCGCATAGGCATCAGGCAGCCAGTCATCGTGCGAGACCAGCCTTGCCAGCAACTTGCTGCCGCTTTCCAGGATCTCACGCTCGTGACGGGTAGAGGCGAGCAGCTCGGCAAAGCTGACCACGAAGCCCCGCAGGCGCGCAATGCCATAGCCCGGCAAAATGGGCGGTGCGACCAATGCGTTCATTGGTGGACGCCTGACGGAAACGGGATAACGCCATTGGCGCGCGGCGCGACGTCAAGTATCTGCAGGAACTTCTCACGGTAGGGACGCGCCAGTTCGCCGCGCTCGCCGCGCGGAATCGCGATGCGATCCTGCGCAACGATCTGTCCTTCCTCAAGAACCAGAATGCGGTCTGCCAGCGCCACCGCCTCATCCACATCGTGCGTGACCATCAGCACCGCCGGGCGATGGGCGCGCCACAGGTCGAGCACCAGTCCGTGCATCCGCATGCGAGTCAGAGCGTCGAGCGCGGCGAAGGGTTCGTCCAGCAGCAGCAGCTTCGGCTCGCGGACCAGCGCGCGGGCAAGCGCCACACGCTGCGCCTCGCCGCCCGAAAGGGTCAGCGGCCAGGCGTCAAGCCGGTGGCCAAGGCCCACTTCGCGCAGGGCACTTTCTGCCCGGTCGCGTACATCTGGTCCCTTCAGCCCAAGCGCGACATTGCGCCAGACGTGCTTCCACGGCAGCAGGCGTGCATCCTGGAAAACCACTGCGCGTGACGGTGGCACCGTGACATCCTGACCTTCAGCACTGTCGAGGCCGGCCAGCGTCCGCAACAGCGTGGTCTTGCCGGAACCGGAGCGGCCAAGCAGCGCCACGAATTCGCCCGGTGCGATTTCGAGATTCAGATCCTTGATGATCTCGTTCTGGCCAAAACGCCGCGAAAAGTGGCGGAGCTTGACCACCGGCAATTCAGCAGGGCTCTGCGGTATCGTCGGCACGTCGGAGAGAAAGTTGAGACGGGCGTCCATGGCGGTTCTCCGGGGAAGGGGTTCAGGCTTCGACAAGATTGGGGCGCCAGATCAAAGCCTTGCGTTCGATCAGTCGCACCAGCCAATCCGCTGCGAGGCCGAGCACCGCGGAGACGATCAGGCAGACCACGATCACATCGGTGCGCATGAAATCGCGCGCATTGTTGATCAGATAGCCAAGCCCTGCCGATGCATTGATCTGCTCGGCCACGACCAGCACCAGGATCGAGATCGACAGCGAATAGCGCAGCCCGACAAGCAGCGATGGCAACGCGCCCGGCAGGATTACATGCCACACCTGTTCTGCGCGGCTCAGGCCAAAGCTTCTGGCACCTTCCAACAGGCGCAGGTCGACACTGCGAATGCCGCTGTAGAGATTGAGGTAGACCGGAAACATCGAGGCGAACGCGATCAGCGCGATCTTCGGCGTCTCGCCGATGCCGAACCATACGATGAACAGGGGGGTGAGTGCCAGAGTCGGGATCGTGCGCTTGATCTGCATCAGCGGATCGACAGCCACTTCACCCTTGCGACTGAGTCCCGCGATCAGCGCAAGGATCACGCCCAATGTGACGCCAATGGCAAGGCCGCTGAGCGCCCGAGCGAAGGACACCGCGAGATTGACCGGCAATTCGCCATCGACGATCATCTTCAACAGGGTGCCGATCACGGCCGATGGCGGGGCAAGTGTCCGCTCTGGGATCAGCCCGCTGCGCGATCCGGCCTCCCACAGGCCCAGCAGAACGAGCGGACTGGTCCAGCGGCTGTCGGACAAAATCTTGGATAACGACATTTTATGTTCCGGTCGAACGTGAGACCGGAAGCATCGGCAAAATCTCTACTAATACAATTGAGAATTATTCCGGACCTATCATCAAGTCTCATAGGAGCGCGGAAACCGCTTGTGATCGGGCCGGTTGCAGCGGCGAAGCGTGAAGTGCATGCGACAACAACCCTTGCTTTGCGTCCGCAAATGTCTACTATTTTGATTGATAATA
>JAZKBJ010000071.1:0-8534 GCA_040388685.1 Pseudomonadota bacterium | reverse complement strand
CACCGAGTCGCACAACCACGACTTCTCGCTGGAGACGACCGCAGCCGCGCCCGCTTCCTCGATCAGATGGTGCCTATGATGCCGGTCAACCTGCCTACCAACCTGCTGCGTTCGTTTGTTGCTATCGTCGACACCGGCTCGATGCTCAATGCTTCAGAGAAGGTCTTTGTCACCCAGTCCGCGCTCAGCCTCCAGATCAAGCGCCTGGAGGACTTGCTGCAGCAGACGTTGTTCCACCGCGATGGCCGACGGCTTTCGCTTACCCAGGCGGGCGAGTTGATGCTCGACTATGCACGCAAGGTGCTGACCCTGCACGACGAGGCCGTGGCGGCAGTCACCGCAGGCCAGTTCAGCGGACCTGCCCGGATCGGCATGGTACAGGATTTCGCCGAGATGCTGCTGTCGGGACTGCTCGCGCAGTTTGCCGAACTGCACCCCGACGCACAGATCTACTCCCGCATCGCCGGCACGGCAGAGTTGCAGGCCCTGCTCGAACGGCGCCAGCTTGACATCGTGCTGGGCTTTGCTGCCCCGAATGATCCCGCAGCCGTGACCCGCGCGCCGATGGCGTGGTACGGCGACCCCGCGCTTGCGGCGCGCCAGACCATTCCGCTTGCCGTGCTGGAACAGCCATGCCGGTTCCGCGAAGCCGCAATCCGGGCGCTTGAGGATGCGGGTCACAGCTTCAGGATCACGGTGGAAACGCCGAATCTGACTACACTGCGCGCTGCGGTCAAGGCGGGCCTTGGCATAACCTGCCGTACCCATCTGTTCCTCACTGACGACCCGATCACTGACGCGGGCCTTCCGCCTTTGCCCTTTGTTTCGTGTATCCTGCAGACGGCCAATGCGCTCGATTCCGCAACGCAAAGACTGGCAGACCTTACCCGCGAAACGCTCGAACTGTCGGCACGTCCCGACCCGGTGACCCAAACTCTTGCAGCCTGACCCGAATGCATTGGCTGCGCGACCTATGAGCAAGTCTCAAAGCCTTTGCAGGGCTTCTCGTTTTCCCGCCTCTGCGCGGAGGCCTAGTTCCGGTTGTCCATGACCAGTGGAAGGATGACGAGAATGACGACGAGGAGCCTCGCCGAACGGTTTGCCGAATTGCAGGAAGAACGCGAGCGTACCTGGCCCGCCGAGCAGCTTGAAAGGAATGCCTACCAACGGCGGGTATTGGTTGATCGTTTCAATCCGAAAGCCGGGCCCGGCAAGGGCGACCGCATCGAGCCATTCGACGTGATCGATGGCGAAGGCCGCACGGTGTCGAGCCGGGAATTGTTGGGCGATGGCCCTGCCGTGATCGTCTTCTTCCGCTTCGGCGGTTGCCCGGCGTGCAACATCGCTCTGCCATACTACGACGAAACGCTTTGGCCTTCACTATCGGCAGCGGGCATTCCGCTTCTCGCAATCAGTGCGCAGAACCCCGTCGACAACGGCCCGACCGAGCGCCACGGATTGCGTTTCTCTACCTTTGCAGACCCCGATTATGCGCTGGGACGGCGCCTTGGTCTGACGTTCCTGCCGGAAGAACAGCCGGTGGTGGAGCCCGGCCAGCCCTGGATCGGAGCGACGCTTGGCACCGGCAGCTACGAGATCGCCCAGCCTGCGGTGATTGTCCTGAATGCTGATCTGACGATCCGCTTCATCGACGTCAGCCCGGACTGGCTGGTGCGCACCGAAGCCAGCGCGGTGCTGGACCATCTGCCGGAAACGCGAGTGGCAAATCCTGCAGCCCAGGCAGCCTGAACGTCGTCAGGCCGGAGCGATGGTCAGTAGCCACGCTCCGGCTCAACCACGTCGCTCGGCCGCTTCCCGGCGGCGAATAGCGTGATGTCCGAAAGGATCTTCGTCAGCAACTTGCCACGGGCCAGCGTATAACTTGCCGAAATGTGCGGTGTCAGACGCACGCGCGGGTGGGTATAGAGCGGGTGCCCTTCCGGCAGGGGTTCGGGTTCGGTCACGTCAAGCGTGGCGAACGACAGGCTACCGCTGTCCAGCGCCGCAACGAGCGCTGTCTGGTCCACCACCGAACCGCGCGCCACATTGACGAGATGCGCGCCGCGCTTGGCAAGCGCGAACAACCTGGCGTTGAACAGCCCCTGAGTTTCAGGCGTTGCGGGAACGGCGATGACGATGTGATCGGCCTCGCGCACGACCTGCTCCACGCTATCGCGCATTTCCACGCCGACGATACCGAAAGTGCGGTCACGGCTGCGGCGCATGGCCAGCACCCGCGCACCAAGCGCGGTCGCCCGCCGCGCCACCGCCCGCCCTATCGCGCCGAAGCCGACGATACCCACCGTGCTGCCGTGAACCTGTCCAAGCTGCCGGTAGCGCCACTCCAAAGGCGAGGAAACGGCAGCTTCCTCGAGGTCCTTGGCCTGGCGGTAGATCGCGGCAATCACGTAATCGGCGATTTCTTCCGACGCCGTGCCTCGGGCGCAGGACACGATCGGCGCATTCAGCAGCCAGCGCGGATAGAAGTCCATGCCGACCGAGGCTGAACAGACCCAGCGCAGGCGCCCCGGCCAGATCGGGGGTGGGGCTTCGCCGCGTGCGTCGCGCCAGACCGGCGTCGGCCGAACCACTAGCACATCGGCCTCGCGCGCGCTGCGCCACGGCTCGTTCTCGGGCACTGCGATCACTTTCGGGCGGGCGGGGTGCCGCGCAATCTCGTCATTGAGTGCCGGCTCCAGCTGGCTGGCAACGACAATGCTCATGCCGCTTTCCCCCGATCAAGCCCGGCCTTGCCAGCCGCCACGAGCACGGTATCTGCCTGAGGCGAGTGAATGCGGCTGCAGAGAACGTCACGGTAATGCCGCTCGAGCGGATTGCGTCGGCTGATCCCCGGATTGCCGGTCAGTTCCAACCCGATCTCTACAGCGCGGATGGCGTTGGCATTGGTCAGGTGCTTGATCACGTTGGCTTCGATGCCGGTCGGAACCCGGCCGTCGTCGGCCGCTTCTGCCGCGCTGTAGAGCAGCACGCGATTGGCGTGGAGCAGCGCCTCTATCTCGCCAAAGCGCTCCTGCACGCGCGCCAGACTGGCCAACGGTGCGCCGAGATTTACCGGCGCACGATCGTTCAGATACCACGCCAGCCAGTCTCGCGCGGCCCGTGCGACACCGTCATAGATCGTGCCGATGGCCAGCGCATTCCAGAGTCCGGCATGGTTGTCTTCGCCGGGCTTTGGCGCCCATTCTTCAGGCAAGCGCAGGTCCACGGCATGGTCGGCGATGACCGGGGTTCGCGCGAACACCACCTTGTGGCTGACCGTGGCACGCATGCCGAGATGGTCCCATTCTGGCTCGATCGTGATGCCGGGACTTTCCGGCTGTACGAGGAACGTGCCGACACGCGGGTGTTCCTCATCAGTCTTTGCCCACACAGCAAACCAGTCCAGCCCGGTTGAGCCGGTAGAGTAGATCTTCTCGCCGCTCAGTTCCCAGCCGCTGCCGGTGCGCCGCGCGGTCGTTGCCGGAAGGCCGCCGCGAACAGGGGTGCCAAGTTCCGGCTCCACGCGGAAGGTGCCGATCAGCCCTCTGCCCCCGGCGGCCTCGCGCGCCAGACGTTCGTAGAGCCCGCGATTCCAGTTGCGGTTCTTGTCCGGGCTTGCATGGAACGCGTAAGTCATGAACAGGATCAGCGCTGTCGAGGGCTCGCCTTTCGCGACGGCCCCCAGAACGCGCATGGCATCGACATACCCCGCCCCGGTCCCGCCGAACTGCTGCTCCACAGTCAGGCCAATCAGGCCTTCCCCGGCGAGCAGATCAAAGGTTTCGCGGGGAAAACGCGGTCGCCGGTCATAATCCTCGGCATAGGCCGCGAGCGCTCGCGTGATGCGTGCCAGATTGGCATCCGACAGGTCCGGCCGGACAATCGTCTCTTTGGCCGCAAGGGAAACGGTAAGGCCGGCCACGATCAGGCCTCCTTGATCACGGGGTTGAAGGTCTCGTCCCACAAGGGACGCATGTCGACGCGCTTCGGCACGAGCCCGGCGCTGGTGAATACGTCCGCGACCGCCTGTTGCGAGCGGATCGCCTGATCGCTGACCGCGCGCAATTCGAAGTTGGCGCTCTTGCGGCGGAACTGGTCCTCGACTTGCCCGACGGGCACGCCGATCTCGGCCGCAACGATCGCGGCCCATTCGCGCTGGTTGGCAGCCGCCCAGGCATATCCCTGACGAATGAGGCGCAGGTATCTGCCGATCCATTCCCGCCGCACGGGATCGGCAATCGCATCCACATGGGCAGCAACGATGTAATTGCCGGAAAGGAAGCCCAGCGCGGTGGTCAGGATGCGCGCGCCATCTCCCGAGACTGCTCGCTGGATCGGGAAGCCATAGATCGCCCAGGCGTCGAGCGACCCGCGCGAAAACGCTGCCGCGCCGTCGGCGACCGACATTGCCACAGGGGTAATGTCACTCCAGTTCAGACCGACGCTTTCCAGCATACGGATCAGGAAATACTGCGTCGTCGTCGCGCGGACATAGCCGACGCGCTTGCCTTTGAGATCCTTGAGCCCCGTGATGGTGGAGCCACGCGGCACCAGCACGGCCTGGTTGTTCACGTCCCCGTGATACACGCCGATCTGGCGAAAGCTCTGCACGGTGGACGCCGCCGCGAAGACTGGGGGAATCTCGCTCATGCCGCCAAAGTCGAGCGCGGCGGAATTGAGCGCCTCAACCACGAGGTGGCCAGATTCAAACTCGGAATAGGCTACAGGAAAGTCGGGCGTAATTCCGGCAGCGCGAAAAAGCAGGCGATTGTCGCTTTCCCCTTTGCCTGTCAACGAGACGCTCAGTGCCGTGGCCGCCCGATGGTCAGAGCCGCAACCGGCGAGTAGGCTCGTACAACCCAGCGCACCCGCGCCAGCAAGGAACGCGCGCCGTCCTGCAAAGGTGGCAGGCAACCCGTCGAGTGACTGTCCAGATGGCGCTTTCATATTTCTCTATCATAATGATAGAGATTATTGCGACAAACGAGTTGTCGCGCCCGGCATATGAGAAATGCGAATTAGCGCGCAGCCACGTGACCAAAGTCAGTCGAACGGGTCGGCGGCTTCGATGCTGACGCTCGGCGCGGTCTGCCGCACCCGGCTGCCTGCGGGCACCGAGCGCGTCAGCCAGACATTGCCGCCGATCACCGAACCACGGCCAACCGTGATCCTCCCCAAGATCGTGGCGCCGGCATAGATCGTGACATCGTCCTCTATGATCGGATGGCGTGGCTCGTTGATCAGCCGGCCCTCCTCATCCATGCTGAAGCTTCGCGCGCCAAGCGTTACGGCCTGATAGATCCGTACCCGGTCGCCAATGATCGCGGTTTCGCCGATGACCACACCCGTACCGTGATCAACGAAGAAGCTCGCTCCGATTTGCGCGCCGGGATGGATGTCGATGCCGGTGCGGGAATGGGCTATCTCGGCGATGATGCGAGCGACCAGCGGTGCGCCGAGCAAATGCAGTTCATGGGCAATGCGGTGATGGATCACCGCCGTCACGCATGGATAGCACAACAACACTTCGTCGACGCTGCGCGCGGCGGGATCACCTGCATAGGCCGCTTCCAGATCGGTATCGAGCAACCGGCGTATTTCGGGCAGGCGGCGGGCCTGCTCATCGACGATGGCCCCGACCGCGCGTTCGATTGCCTCGCTGCCGCGTTCGGGGCGGCTGTAGTGCAGTTCCATGCGAATTTGTGCGGCCAGCAGCGGCAAGGCCGTTTCCAGACTCGCGAGGACGAAGGTGTCCTCATTCTCGACCCGCAGGTCCGGAGGTCCGAGCCGCAGCGGAAACAGCGCGGCCGCCAGCACGTCGACGATCCGCGTCATTGCCTGCCGTGAAGGAAACCCCAGAGCGCCGAACTCGGCGTGCCTGTCCTGCCCACCGCGCCATGCATCGCGGGCCGCCCGCAGCCCCTTGATGATGGGTGCGAGGTCGAGCGAAGGTTGTTCATCAGCGCTTTCCGGCAAGACCATGCGGTTTCCCCTTTTCGCTGAGCGCCAATGCACATTTGCCGAGAGAAGTCGCTTGAGGAAATCAAATATGCCATCAAGGTTTCCTCATCTCTCCGATGAACTGTTCACCGGCCACCCGTCGCCGGAGCGAGAGGTTGGCCCCTCGCTATACCGCCTCGCCAATGACCGGCCGCTCACCGTCACGGGGTTTGGGAACAAGGAAGAGCAGAGCAAAAGCGAGTGGTCCTGAAGCGGCATAAATGCAGCAAACATCATGAGGATCACGAGCGCCGTTATTGAGCCGCGACCAAGTCTGACCTGACCTTGCCGTTCAGCCGCCGCGCCAGTTGCCAGACCTGAACGCGAATGTCGGGCACTGCGACCATTTCCCAAATGCCGCCGCGCGTCAGCGGTCCAACAGCGTAGACATCGCGCACAGGTCTGCCATCGCCGCCGACAAGATGAAGATGCTCATCCACGTCGAGGCCTAGCCGGTGGCGATCTGATCGGGCCAGGCCTTGCGCCAGCAGATCGCGGAGCAAAGGGTTTGCAACGCGCGCGAGATTACCTTCGGGGCCAGTGCAATTGATCACCACATCCGCGGGCATGGTGTGGAGCTCACCATGGCCCCGTGGACGATACGCAATCTCGAGCCCCGACGTTCCTTGCTGCGCTCGCAGCAAGCGTCCGGCCACGAAGCGCAACTGGCCACTGGCCCGCAATCGGTCGAGCTGTTCTTCGACACTCGGCGCAAGCCGGTGGCGATGAACTTCCCAGAACGGCTTGAGGTGCCGCAGCAGCCGGGCTTGAGAGTGATGGTCATGGGCACGCCAAAGGGCTTGCGTATGCGGTCGCAACTCATCGACCGCGGCCTGCCAGCCTATCTGCCGTGCCCTTCTGCGGATATGCTTGACGAGGCTGGCGCCACGCTGCTGTGGCATGGCGATGGGCTCTGTCACCGGACCCGCCCGGGCATGCGCACGCGGAATGAGGCCGCGGCGCGAGATCGCGGTAATACGTCCAGTATGACCAGCCGAGACCAGCGACATGATCACATCGATCGCCGTCAGTCCTGATCCTGCAATCACCACGCTGCGGGCATGGTCGATCCGGTCGAGTGCACCCGCGATCCAGGGATCTGCGATGATCGTATCGGGCGCCATGCCTCCCATCCATTCCGGTAACGAAGGCGCGAGATTGCCAGCTGCCAAGATAACCGCCGACGCCACCTCGCGCGGTTCATGCGCCAATGTGACAACCGGCTGCCGCCCGTTTGTGTCGATCCCGGTGGCTGTGTCCGACACAATCCGTATCCGCCCGGTTGCGCCCGCAATCGCGGCCATCAACTGCTCGCGCAGATACTGCCCGTAGGCAAGGCGCGGCACGAAGCGGTTTCGCTGCTCCCTATCCGAAAAGCCCATCCACCTGATAAAGTGCCCCGGATCGTCGGGGAATGCACTCATGTTGGCAGCGCGCACATTGAGCAGGTGTTCTGGCCGCCGTGTGCCGAATGCGAGGCCCTTGCCGATCGCCGCAGTGCTTCGTTCGACTAGGACGACCGATGCGCCCAGCCTCAACAGGTGAATGGTAAGCAGCGTGCCGCTGAAGCCCGCTCCGATCACCACGACGGGGGGCAAATTTTCTGGCTTGGGCACGGCCTTCGACTTCCTGACCTTTAACGGCAACTGCCGGGCAGTATGGCTGGTGCGAAAGGCAAAGTCTGTTGAGTCTCGAACGGCGACTTATCAGTTTTCATTAGCCGAATGTGCTTCACCGCCACGCGACGATGTGGCTGCGCGTGTCAGCGCCGGAGCATAAGTTTTTGTAAGGCCTGTTTCGGCGCGGCGCCAAGCACCGGGCTAGGCGAGTGCGGCAACCAGGGCCCGCGCCCGCTCGCCGACGTCGGCGGCGGATCGGCCCGGTGCATAGAGCGATGAGCCGATGCCGAACCCGGCTGCACCCGCTGCGCGGTAAGCCGGCATGGTCGTTGCGTCGATCCCGCCCACTGGAAACACGCGCGTGCCGACTGGGAGGACGGCGAGGACAGCTTTCAGCGCTGCCGGACCAGCCGCTTCAGCCGGGAACAGCTTGAGCGCATCGGCCCCGGCGGCGAGTGCGCGGAAGGCTTCGCTCGGCGTGAAGAAGGCGGGAAGCGAGGTCATGCCAGCGGTCTTGGTCGCAGCGATGACGTCGGTATCGGTGTTGGGCGAGATGACGATCCCGCCGCCTGCTTCGCGGACGCGCGCGACGTCGGTCACATTCAGCACGGTGCCAGCGCCGACCAGCGCGCGGGTGCCAAGATGCGCGGCCATCGCGGCGATGCTGGCGAAGGGGTCTGGCGAATTGAGCGGCACTTCAAGGCAGCGGAAGCCCGCTTCATAAAGCGCATCGGCGATAGGCACGGCCTCGGCGGGCGTGATCCCGCGCAGGATCGCGATGAGCGGCAGCGCGCCGAGCGCTTGGTCGAGTGTCACAGGCATTCTCCGATGGCCCAGAGGCCGCGCGCGGCGGCGTGATCGCCGTCGATGATGGTGATGGCGTTTATCCCGGCGAGACGCAGCGCGGTTTGATAG
>JAZKBJ010000070.1:14090-15447 GCA_040388685.1 Pseudomonadota bacterium | reverse complement strand
CTGTTCGGCGTGGGATGCAGCGATGGCGTGTGCCTCGATCAGCTCGCGCACTTCAGCCGTGGTCATCGAACGCGGCTGGGTGTCGGCCAGAACGGTGTGCGGCGCGATGGCAGAGGCCTGCGCCTTTGCCGGGTCGGCCATCATCCACACGCCCTGCACCGCGATCTTCGCGCCATGCTTGTGCGCGGCATCGACGATCCGGCTGATGGCGGGGATATGATCGGGATTATAGGCCTCGATGAACCAGCCCGGCGGCACCAGCGGCGCAGGCACCACTTGGCAGCTGGCGATCACCATGAAACCCGCACCGCCCTTGGCGCGCGCTTCGAAATAGCCGACCTGCCGGTCGGTGCCGATGCCGAGCCCGACCATGCCGTGCGGCGACATGAACACGCGGTTCTTCACTTCGAGCCGCCCGATCCTGATCGGACTGAACATCGTTGGATACTTGGTCATAGGAAACCTCTCCGGTCACGCGCCGCGCATTTTTGCGCATCCGCATCATTGTTGTTTTGAATCTGGGGCGATTATTGATCGTCGGTGAAGTGCACAGCGAAGATCGTCTCGGCAGCGGCATGGCGCATCGGGATCGCCTTTTGATAGGCGTCCGATTTGTACCAGGCCATTGCCGCGTCATTGTCGGGGAACTTCATCACGACCACGCTGGTGCCGGGCGCTGTGCCCTCCAGCGTTTCCAGATTTTCGCCCACGATCACCTCGAACGGTAGGCCTTGCAGCGAAACGAAGCCTTGCGCCGAATACTCGCCATATTTGGCAAGGTCGTGCTTGTTCATCATGCTCATCACATAGGAAGCCATAAGCCCAACCCCTCAGATCACGCGGTTTCGTTCATCGCCATCACGTCGGCGAAATAGGGCGAATGATGGACGATGCCGCCATCGGCGCTGAACACTTGCGCGGTGACGAAACTTCCGGCGTCGGATGCCAGGAACAGCACCGGGCCAGCGATGTCTTCAGGCTTGCTCTGGCGCGGCAGCAGAACGTGGCGCTGGATGAAATCGATCTCGCCTGCGGTCATGATCTCGCGCGCGCCCTTGCTCAGCACCAGTCCCGGCAGCACCGCGTTACAGCGGATGTTGTGCCGGCCCAGTTGCGCCGCCACATTGCGCGTCAGCGTGTGCAGCGCGCCTTTCGACGTGGAATAGGCGGGATGGAACACATCGCCGAGAATGGCCGAGCCGGAGCCGGTGTTGATGATCGACCCGCCGCCGCCAGCGATCATGTGCGGCGCGACGTGCTTGATCATCAGCATCGGACCACGCGTGTTGATCGCGAAAGTCCGGTCCCACACTTCGGTGGTCATTTCCGGGATCGACTTGTCCTGCGCCATGAAATC
>JAZKBJ010000070.1:741-14080 GCA_040388685.1 Pseudomonadota bacterium | reverse complement strand
CAATGCGGCCGTATCTGGCGACGGTGGCGGCAACCAGATCGATGATGCTCTGTTCATCGGCCAGATCGAGGTAATGCGCCATCGCGCTGCCGCCCGATGCGGCAATTGCGGCGACAACCCCTTCTGCCGCGCCGAGATTGATGTCGGCGACCACAACATGTGCTCCGGCCCCGGCCAGCGCCTTGGCACAGGCCTCACCGATATTGGCGCCCGATCCGGTCACAATCGCCACGCGTTCGTTCAGATTTCCAAACAACATCTGCATCCTCTCAAGGTTTCTTATCGTTATGTCGGAAGATCGGCGCGGCGCAGAAGCCGTGGCGCTGCGGCGCGGACGTTGTGTTTAGGTCGCGGCGGCGTTATCGCATAAGCCAATAATTCAACGCTTGGTCAGGGTGCGGATACCCGGCCGGGAGAGGACGCGAAATGCCGGACGGCGGCCAATGCCACACTGCTGAGCCGCCCGCGATCCGGGGGCGGCGCACGGCCAACGCTACCACGATTGCCGACATCGTGAGCGCCGCCAAGGAAGAGTTCACCATTCACGGGTTCGATGGCACGACCGTGGATTCGATCTGCCGCCGTGCCAAAGTGTCCAAACAGCTTCTCTACTATTACTTCGGCAGCAAGTCCGATCTTTACACGATCATCCTGAAGGAAGCCGCCGAGAAGACCGCCGCTTTCATCGCATGCACCGAGTACGCCGCGCTCGCCCCCGAAGAGGCGCTCAGGCAGTTCATGCACAACATGTTCCGCGAATTCGTCGAGCGCCCGCAGATCGTGCGGATGACGATTGACGAAGCGCAGCACGCTTTTGCCCATGTCGGCAAGACCAGCCCGCTGGCAGCCGTGCTCAGGACGCTGATCGACGAGGTGTTGCGGCCCATCGTCGAGCGCGGCTGCGCGGAGGGCATTTTCCGCGCCGATTGCGATGCGGATCAGCTGTTCTGGGCGATTCACAGCCTTGTGACCACGTGGTTCGCGCATTCACCGATGATCTCGCTGGTCACGCGCACGCGCACCGGCGCGGATCTGGACGCGGACGCATGGCGCGCCGGCAGCACCGAATTCGTCCTTGCGGCAGTGCGCCGGCGGGACTGACGTCAGCGGTCCAGAATGGGCTGGAGATTGGCCGCCGAAATGAACGCCGCCGGGCCGCAGCCGCGCAGCATGAACGCCTGACGCTGCAGCCAGCGGTGGAAGTGCTGCACCAGAGCCGCGTCGGCCTCTGGCCCGGCCTGTGCGACCCATTCCGACAGCGCGGCCTGCGCCTGCTCCCAGGTGTCATGACGCACGCCGGTAAGCGCAGCAACATCGGCCAGGTCGGCTGCCCGCACCGATAGCCCATACGTATTGAGCCGCCCCATGTAGAATGCCTGATGCGCGGCGGAATCGCGGGCGTAGTCTTCGGGGTGTGCCGTCCGGGAACGCCTCGATGTGCCGCACCAGATGGCGCGAGGCCTGTTCGAAGCCCAGCGGTTGCGCGTGCGGTTCCGGCGGATCGACCAGCGCGACACCCATGTGATCGGCGATGGCGCGGATCATCCAGCGGCTCGTGCCCACGCAATAGTTGAGATAGGCGATGAAATCCTGTTCGGGCGCGCTGTCGAACATCAGCGGCCACATCAGGAACCCGTTGACCGCGCAGAACCCGGCGGTGTGGAACTCGATCAGCTGGCGCGAAATGCGGTCGCCAGTCAGCGCCTCATAGCGCGCGACCATCGCGGTCAGGTCGCCCAGCGGCTCGGAGGAATCGCGCAGACGCATGCCCGAGAGTTCCGCCGCCGGATCGCCGAGCGACGACACCTCGAAGTCGATGAGGCCGGTGACCGCTCCGTCATCGTCAAACATGAACTGGCCGCCATCGTAGTTCACGAAAGTCGCGCGGGTGCGGTCCTGCGGCACGTTGCGGTTGAGCCAGCCCCACGCGAATTCCATCAGCGGCCACGGTCGGCCCGCGATGCGCTCGCGGAAGATTTCTTGCGAGGGCGCATAGAGATTGAGCGCGATCTCCTTGGGCGTGCGCGGCACCGGCAATCTGGCGGCGGCAAACGCCTCGACTGGCAAGCGGTGCACGTCGGCCACGATAGCGATGAACCGCTCGCGCACGCGGCCCTGCATTTCAGGATCGGCAATCGACCCGCTATTGATCCGTCCGGGCAGCATTTCCATGACGATGCACAGCGGATCGGGGATCATCCCGCGAACGCGCGGCGCGGGAATCCCGTGGCGCTCGAACACGTGATGGATTTCGGCTTCCTGAAACATGTCGACCGGCGAGGCATATGTATCGCCACGCGGGCCGCGCACGTAAAGCGGCGCGCCGCCCGCCACCACGTTCCAGCCGGGCCGCCAGCGCGGCTGCCGCTCGAACGCAGTGACCGGGCCGATGTTGGCGGTCAGCCAGTCGTAAACCCTGGCGTCGGTGGGGTCGGTGGGGGGCTGTACTGCTTGCGAGACCATTGTTCTCTCCCTCCACCGACCGCGCCGGTTTTCTGTTCAGGCGATACCCGGCTCAGTTGCCGAAGCGATAGCGCAGTTCGACACCGACGGTGCGCGGGGCACCGATGAAGCCGCTCTGCACGCCGAGCAGGTTCGATCCGACGTTGCTCGACGCCAGGTATTCCTTGTCGAACACGTTGCGCACGAACACGCTGGCATCGACCGACGATCCACCGATGTTGCTGATATCAAGCCGCGCGTTGACGATGCTGTAGGCAGGCAGGATCGCGTCCGAAGACTGGACGCTGCTCGAATGGTAGAAATCGCCGCTGAACACGGTTTTGCCGATGCTTTCAGGCACCGGCAGCGTCCAGCGCACGCCTGCGGTGATCGTCTGCTTGGCAACGAGGTTGAATGGCACTTCCAGCACGCGAAGGTAGGACTGCAATTCGGCCGGCACGGTCAGCGAACGTGTCTTGAGATCGAGGAAGGTCGCGCCTGCCTCGAACGCCAAAGTGGAAGTCGGCGCAATCCGGGTGGAAAGGTCGATGCCGGCAACGCGGGTCGAACCGGCATTGACCAGCAGCGTGCCGCCGCTGGGGTCGTTATTGGGATTGCAATCGCCATCGGGCGATTTCGGCGCGGACGTGCCGCCGGGCGTTACCGTGCTGCAGGTCGCCTGCGTGTTCAGGCCCGACACCGGCACCTGCACGTTGCTGTACCAGCCCACGAACGGCGATGCGTTGAAGCGGATGGCAACATCGCCCGTATTCAGATCCGAACGGATGCCGACTTCGATATCGTCGACCTTTTCCGGGCGGAACGACTGGAACTTGGCAAGGCGTCCGGCCAGCGTCGGACTGTTGATCCCGCCTGCGCGGTAGCCATGGCGCGTGACCGCATAGAGGAACACTTCATCCGAGGCCTGATAATCCAGCCCGATCGTCCAGGTCGGTGCCTTGGACGACGTCTTGTTTATGCTGCTGTTGCGGATGGTCGGCACGGCATTGTTGCAATCGGCGGGCGACAGCACCGGATTGGGCGAAGTGCCGCCACCGACGCAGGCGGAGATTTCGTCCCAGGTGTGGCGGAAGCCCGCGCTGAAGCGCAAGCCATCGGCAATGCCGTCAAGTTTGTAGGTCACGTTGCCGAACAGCGCCTTGCTGGTCTCGGTGAAGAAACCATAGTTGAACGGCGCGTTGGTGAAGCCAGGCAGGATGAAGATCGGAATATAGGTTCCGGTCGGCCCCTTGGGCTTGCTCTTGAGGTAGAAGCCCCCGACCAGCCATTCCAGCTTGTCGTCCGCCGCCTTGCCGCGCAGCTGCAGTTCCTCGGTGAACTGCTCCACGTCCGAGGTCTGGCGCCCGCCGACGACCATGACCGGCAGGAACTTGGGGATCGCGCCGGTGCCGTCGGAAATGAGCGTGGGCAGCCCGTCGACGCTGGAGAAGTAATCGACCTTGGTGTGGCGATAGCCGAAGATGTTGACCAGCTGGATCGCATCGGAAAGCGTGGCTTCGGTGCGGTTGGTCACGCCAAAACGCTCGGCTCGTTCGAAGGCGTCGATATCCGAATTGATCACGCGCACACCGCGAGCGCGCTGCAGCGCAAGCTGGGCCTGCGCCGCGCTCAGCGTGCCGGTAGCGGTGAGCGCGTTCGGCCCTGCAAACACATTGACCAGCACCGAAGCGCCGCCGGTGGAACGATTGCGATAATAATCGACGATGGTGGTGTTCTTCAGGCCCTCGACCGGCTCAAGCAGCAGCGAGCCCCGGATCGCGCGCGAATTGAGATCGTCCGCGTCGTTGCCGACGCCGATGTTCTTCGTCCACCCATCGCGCTTCTGGTATTGCCCCGAAATGCGCAGCGCGACCTTCTGGTCGACCAGCGGCAGGTTGATCGCGGCTTCGGCGATCTTGGCATCGTAGCTGCCATAGGAGGCCTGCACATAACCGCCGAGCTCATAGTTCGGCGCGGTCGGGTAATAGAGGATCGCGCCGCCAGTGGTGTTGCGGCCGAACAGCGTGCCCTGCGGGCCTTTGAGCACCTGCACCGAGGCGAGGTCGTAGGTCGGGATGCTGGAGCCGAGCGTTGGCGCGGGCACATCGGCGAAATAGCTGATCACGCCCGGAGCGCTGTTGCCTGCCAGAGCCTTGGACTGGCCACGGATCGAGAAGTTCGAGTTTTCACGGCCGCCGCTGCCTGCAAGGAAGACGCCCGGCGTCTTGAACAGCAGGTCCTGCGTATCGCGGACTTGCGCCTGACGCAGCGATTCGGTGCCAAATGCGGTCACTGAAACAGGTGTGGACTGGATGTTTTCCGCGGTGCGGCGCGCAGTGACGATGATGTCGCCATCGGTCTGGCCTGCTGCCTGTTCGGTATCGGCTGTGGACTGAGGCGCGGCCTCCTGGGCAAACGCGGGCATAGATGTGCCCACCAACAACATGGCGACAATGCTCTTCGTGCGGATGTTCGAAATCATCGGTTTTCCTCCCTGCTGAATCGGACGTTTTCGTCCTTTGCGGTTCCGATTTGGCCGTTCGGTGTGACCGGGGGGCCTTCAAAAAACCTGCCGCCGGGAAGGGTGGCAAAACTGGCACAGGCACCAGCTGCGTAGAATTGATCCGAGACGCGCTGCTCTGGTCCGATGCCGTTCACCCGGCTTCGCCAACCTTTCGGCAGGTAACCTTGCCAGCAAAATCGCGCCTCTGTGCAGACTAGGCGCCAGCAGGGCGACGAGGAGCACTGAACCATGGCGAGGCTGGCAGACAAGGTCTGCATCATTACCGGGAGTGGCAGCGGAATTGGCCGCGCCAGCGCACAGATGTTCGCCCGTGAAGGCGCCACCGTGATCGTCGCCGATATTCGCGCCGAACCCGCCGAAGCGGTGGCGCAGGCCGTCGTCGATGCAGGCGGCAAGGCGCGCGCGATTACCGTGGACGTAAGCAGCGAGGCTGATCTTGCCCGGATGATCGACACGACCATCGCTGATTTCGGGCAGATCGACGTCCTGTTCAACAACGCGCTCTACACCAACACCGAACACGCCATGCGCGACATGGATTTCCTCGCGTTCGATCCTGAAATCTTCTTCGCCAACTTGCGCGTCAACGTGCTGGGCGCGGTGATCGCGAGCAAATTGGCGATCCCGCACATGCTCGAACGCGGGCGCGGATCGATCATTGCGACCTCGTCCGGCAGTTCGATGGGCGGCGACATCACCGCCTACAGCTACGGGTCGTCCAAGGCGGCGCTCAACTGGTTCGTGCAGGCCATCGCGGCTACGTATGGCAAGCGCGGCATCCGCAGCAACGCGATCCTGCCGGGTCCGACGCAGACCCCGGCCAAGATCCAGTGGACCACGCCGGAAATGGACCGCCTGTTCCTCGATGTGCTGAACACGCCCTTCATCGGCGAGCCTGAAGACATCGCGGCGATGGCGCTGTTCCTGGCATCCGACGAATCGCGTTACGTCAACGGGATGCTCTATCCGGTCGACGGCGGCCAAAGCTGCACCGTGCCATTCATCAGCGTGACGCGCGCGCTGTCCGCAGGCGATTGAACCCTAAGGAAAACATCATGGGTATCGAACTGGAAAACAAGGTCCGCACGATGCACGACGCCTGGGGCGACGGCAGTGACGCAGTGCGGCCCGATGTCGAGAAAATCCTGTCGTTCTTTGCCGACGATGCCGAATGGCAATTGTGGGTGCCAGGCGGCCCGGTGATCAGGGGCAAGGATGCATTGCGCGCCGAAATCCTCAACCAGATGACCTTTGCCACAAACAATAAATGCAATGAAGTCAACATCGTGTCGAACGACCGCATGGTGATGCAGGAGCGTTCGGATACCGCGATCATCATGGGCCGCCCCTGCCCGCACCAGATGGTTGCGATCTATGAATTCAACGACGCGGGCCTGATCGTCAAATGGCGCGAATACCTCGATATGGACGATCTCAACCGCAAGATGGGCGTGACCGGCGAAAAGAACCCTGCCGGGAATCCGGAAGTGCTGGCGCAATGACGCTGGCAGCGGCCATCGCGCCGGGCAAATGGGCGTTCGTCACCGGCGGATCGGACGGCCTTGGCCTCGCTTTTGCCACAGAGCTTGCGGGCCACGGCATGAACTGCCTGCTGATCGCGCGGCAGGAAGACAGGCTGGCCGCAGCCGCAGAAGCCGTGCGCGGGCTGGGCGTGGAAGCGCGCACGCTGTCGCTCGATCTGGGCGCGCCCGATGCCGTCGCGCGGATCGAGGCTGCCACTGCCGACCTGCCACTCACGCTTGCCGTGTTCAACGCAGGCGCAGAAGCCTCGGGCACGCAGTTCGTCGATCTGCCTTATCAAACATGGGCCGCCACGATCCAGCGCAATGTCCTGTTCCTGACAGAAGCGCTCCACCATTTCGGGCAGCGTCTGGTGAAACAGGGCGGCGGCGGACTGATCGTGGTCGGCTCCGAAGCGGCATTCGGCGGTGCGGCACTTTCGGGCATTTATACCGCGACCAAGGGCTTTGCGCTCAATTTGTGCGAAGCGCTGTGGGCCGAACTGACCCCGCGCGGCGTCGATGTGGTCACGCTGCTGTTCAAGATCGCCGATACGCCGATGCTGCGCGAGACGCTGGCAAAGCGCGGGATCCCGGTCGAAGCCACCGGCGCGTCGGACACGGCGACGCTGGCGCGCGGCACGATCGCAGCGCTGGGGTCCGGACCGATCTACAATCCCGACGAAGTCTCGCCCGACGATCCGGTGACGTCCAACGCCGCCCGCCGCGAACGCGTTGTCACCAAAAGCGAATTGCTCAAGTTTTTCTACGGATGACCACGGTCAAAAGCCTTTGGAGAGAGCATCGATGAAAATTGGCATCAGCAGGCCGTTCGCCGATCCGGGCGCGCCAATTAACGACGTCGACATGGGCGAAATCGGGCGCATGGCCGAAGCGATCGGCTTCGACTGGCTGACCTCGGGCCATCACACCGTCCGCCCCTTGCGCGAAGAGATCAAGGGCCCGCACACGCACGGCGTGCCGTTCTATCAGGACCCGCTGATCGGTGCCGCGCGCGCCACCGCCATGACCACCCGGCTCGAAGTATCGACCGGCGTGCTGATCATGCCGATGAAGCACCCGGTCGATGTCGCCAAGCAGGTCGCGTGCATCGACGCCTACAGCAACGGCCGCTTCATGCTCGGCCTCGGCACTGGCGGCGCAAGCCGGATCGAGATCGAGGCGAGCGGCGGCAGCTTCGAGCGCCGCTGGGCCTATACCATGGAAAGCATCGCGGTGATGAAGGGCCTGTGGACGCAGGATGCGTTCGCCTTCGACGGTGAATTCTTCCGGTTCCCCGAAGTGCAGATGTATCCGCGCCCGGCGCGCAAGCCGCACACCCCGATCCTGCTGGGCGGATACAGCGATGCCGTACTCGAACGCGTGGGCAAGCACTGTCAGGGCTGGCTCCCTGCCTATGCCGGCACAAAGCTGCTGTCGCTGACCGAAACCGACGTGACCGGGCCGGACCACGTTCGCCAGGGTCGCGTCAAGATCATGGCGCACGCGCAGGAAGCCGGGCGCGACATCGCGCACTTCGAAGTCGGCGTCATCCTCGCGCCGGGTGACGACGCGCTGGACTTGCGCAATGTCTATGAAGACGCGGGCGCGGACCGTCTCGCCTTCAGCCTGCCCCACATCGCCAGCGTCGAAGACGCGCGCATCGCCCTCGAAAAGATCGCGGCAAACGTCCTTTAAGGGCGCGGCGCCGCCACGGAGACCATGATGAGAGCCGTCCAGATCACCGCCTATGGCGGGTCCGAAGTTGTTGCGATCAACGATGTGCCCCGGCCCGAACTCGCCGCAGGGCAATTGCGCGTTTCCGTGGCGGCAACCGGTGTCAATCCGGTCGACTGGAAAGTTCGCGATGGCCACATGAAGGACATGCTCCCGATCCCCTTCCCCTTCACCATCGGCAACGAATTTGCAGGCACCGTCACCGAATTGGGCACAGGCGTGACCGGGTTCGCGCTGGGCGACGCGGTCTACGGCTCGGTCGGCCCGATTGGTGTCTTTGCCGACGAACTGGCCGTGGATGCCAATGCGGTGGCCAAGGCGCCTGCCAGCCTGTCGCTGGTCGAATCCGCCGCGCTCCCGGTCGCCGTGGTCACTGCACAGGCCGCCTTCGATGCCGAACCGGTCGGGCCGGGAACGCGCCTGCTGGTCCATGCCGCAGCGGGGGGCGTCGGCAGCATCGTCGTGCAGCTGGCCAAGGCGCTGGGGGCAGAAGTCACCGCACTGACCTCGCCGGCCACGGTGGATTTCGTGCGGGGACTGGGCGCGGACCACGTGATTGACCGGACCACGGCTTACGAACAGGCCATCGGCAATTTCGATGTGGTGCTCGACGCGTACGGCCCGGCGGCGCAGGCGCGGTCGTGGGGCCTGCTCAAACCCGGCGGCATCCTGATTTCGCTGGTCGCGCCGCCCGATCAGGACGAGGCGGCCCGTCACGGCGTGCGCGCGACGATGACGTTCGGCACGCCCAACGGCGTAGCACTCGCCAACGCCGCAGCCCTTGCCGATGCGGGCAAGCTGAAGCCCACGATCCAGCGGACTTATCCGGTGGAGGAAGCTGTTGCCGCGATGGCCGAAGTCGAAGGCGGCAACGTGCGCGGCAAGATCGTGCTGGTGTATTGAGCGATGACACAGCAATCCCAAACCCTCGATCTGGTCGGCGGCTGCAATTTCCGTGACCTTGGCGGCTATCCTGTTGCCGGTGGCGGAATGGTCCGGCGCGGGCTGATCTACCGCTCGGGCGTGCTGACCTACCTGACGGAGGCCGATCACGCAGCCATTGCCCCGCTCGGCATCCGCACGATTGTCGACCTGCGCCGCGATGACGAGATTGCCTCCGAACCGACCCACTGGGCTGGACCAGTGCAGAACCTGTCATGGCAGCTTGATGAATCCATCGCTTCGTCGCAGCGCGGGGCGGCGTGGGAAAAAGTGGCGACTGGCCCGGAATTGCGGGCGTGGCTGATCGGGTCCTACCCCACGATGCAGGACTGGCTCGTGCGTCCGTTGCGGGGCTTGCTCGACGCCCTGCTTGATGATCAGACCCCGGTGGTGTTCCACTGCGCGGCGGGCAAGGACCGCACCGGGTTTTGCGCCGCGATCGTTCTTGGCCTTGCCGGCGTGGACCAAGACACGATCCTTGCCGACTTTGCGCTGACCGACACGGCGGTCGATCTCTATGCCTTCACGCGCGCACACCGCGCCGCCCGCATGGGGCTGACGGACGGCGAACATCCGTTCGAGAAGATGGCACCCGATGTGCGCGATGCGCTGATGCGGGCCGATCCCGCCTACCTCAAGGCCGCGCTCGACAGCGTGGCCGAGCGGTATGGCTCGATTGCAGGTTACGCGCAGGCGGCGCTGGGCCTCGATGAGGCCCAGATCGCCGCCATTCGCGAACGCTTGGTGGAAGCGTAGATTCAACGCCCGACCGGGTAGGTGATCGTCTTTTCCTGCTGGAATTCGCGCAGCCAGTCCGGCCCGTATTCGCGCCCGATGCCCGACCGCTTGTAGCCGCCGAACGGGGCATAGGCCATCTTGCCGATACCGCCGTTGATCGCGACATTGCCGGTGCGCAGTTGCAGCGACATTTCATAGGCCCTGGCGGAATCGGCGGTCATGATCGCGCCGTTCAGGCCATAGCGCGATTCATTGGCGATGCGCACGGCCTCGTCATCGGTGTCGTATCCGATCACGCAGCCCACCGGACCGAACACTTCTTCCTGTGCCAGCGTGGACATGTTGTCGACATTGTCGAACAGCGTGATGTCCACGAAAAAGCCCTTGGAAAGGCCCGCCGGGCGGGTGCCACCGGCAACCAGCGTCGAGCCTTCGTCGCGGCCCGACTGGATCAGCTTTTCAACCTTGGCGCGCTGGGATTCGCGGATCAGCGGTCCCATCAGCACCGATGGATCGGACGGATCGCCCACCTTCCAGTGCGCCGCAACCGCCTTGGCCGTGGCGACAAAGCGTGCGCGAACCGAATTGTGAACGAGGAAGCGCGTGGTGATTGCGCAGCCCTGCCCCGCATTCACCGACAGCACCATGATCGCCATCGTCGCCGCCGCCTCGACATCGGCGTCTTCGCGCACGATCATCGCGGACTTGCCGCCCAGTTCCAGATGGACGCGCTTCAGCGTGGGCGCGGCCTGCCCCATGATCGCGGCACCGACTGCTTCGGAGCCTGTAAACGTCACCATGTCCACGCGGGGATCGGTGGTCAGCTTCGAGCCGACGTCAGGCCCGCCGGTGATCACATTGAGCACGCCGCGCGGCAGGCCGATCTCGTCGGCGACCTGGCCGAGCATCAGCGCGGAATAAGGCGTGAACGGGGAGGGCTTGAGGATCAGGCTGTTGCCCGCCAGCAGCGCGGGCGTCACCTTGGCAAGATTGAGCAGGAACGGGAAGTTGTAGCCGGTAATCCCGCTGACCACGCCGACGGGTTCGCGCACCACGGTGCCGCCGCCCAGAATGCGCGGCCCGGTGGGATTGATCATGTTGGCGTTGGACGCCACCGGGATCTGGCGCGGCTCTTCCCGCAGCGAATAATCGATCGCCGATTGCAGGTGCTCGAGCGGCGCATCAACCTGAACGCTGTTGGTCACGCCTTGGGCACAACCCACCTCCTTGATGATCAGGTCGACCAATTGCCCGCGCCTGGCGAGCAGCGCGTCGTGGAACTTCTGCATCACCTGGGTGCGCTCGGCCTGCGCCATGCGCGGCCAAGGGCCGTTTTCGAAAGCATCATGAGACGAAGCAATCGCCGCTTCTGCCGCCGCCGCATCGCCGACCGGCGCTTCGCCGATGACATCCTCAGTGGCGGGATTGAGCACCGCTTCGGTGCCCGCACCTGCGTGCCATTCGCCGTCGATGTAGAGGCGGTCGATATCGGTAAAGGGAATGGTCATGGGGGCCTCAGGCGGTCTGGAGGATGAGTTCGGCGGCGCGCAAGGCCACGGCCATCGCGGGAGCATTGGTGTTGCCCGATACAAGCGTCGGGAAAATCGAGGTGTCGCAGACGCGAAGGCCCGTCACGCCGCGCACGCGCAGCTGCGGATCGCAGACTGACTGATCGTCCGCGCCCATCCGGCAGGTGCCCGCGATGTGGAACGCCGTGCCGCCAAGCGCGACCGCGTTCTGCAGGATATCGTCGTCGGTCCTGACCATGTCGCCGGGGAACTGCTCCTCGACGATCCAGTCCTTGAGCGCCGGCTGCCGGCCCAGCGCGCGCAGCCAGTTGAACAGCGATACGGCGGTAATCCGGTCGATCTCGGCGGAAAAGTGGTTGGCGTCGATCAGCGGCTGCGCATCGGGATCGGCCGACTGGATGCGTACTTCGCCCTGGCTTTCGGGCCGGGTGAAATAGCCCAGGATCGTCAACCCGTGATGCTTGTCGGGGACCACGCCCTTGTCGGTCTGGTTCAACGAATAGAGGCTGACGCCGATCTGCGCGTCGGCATGGTCAAGCCCGGGCCGGGTCTTGACGAAACCGCCGACCTCGTGCGCGCCGTGGGTCAGCGCGCCCTTGGCGAACAGACCATATTGCAGCACCGATTTGAGCAGCCCCAGCCCCTGATAGTTCAGGTTCATGCTGTCGCCCTTCACGCGGTACACCGTCTGGACATAGCGGTGTTCGCGCAAGTTGCGGCCGACGTCCGGCGAATCGACGACCACCGGCACCCCGGCGGCGCGCAGCACCGCTTCGGGGCCGATGCCGGACAGTTGCAGCAGCTTGGGCGAATGCACCGCGCCCGCCGAAAGGATCACCTCGCGCGCGGCCATGAAGCGCGTCCCGCGCTTGTTGCGCAAGGTGACGCCGGTCACGCGGAGATCTTCGGTTTCCACCTTGAGAACGTCGGTTTCGACCAGCACATCAAGGTTCGGCCGCTCACGCGCTTCCTTGAGGAAGCCCTTGGCTGAGCTGACCCGCTTGCCTTTGTCGATGTTGCGCGTCTGGTAACCCAACCCGCCTTCGCGCACGACATCGACATCGTTGACATCGGCGACGCGGTCCACGCCCATTTCCTGCGCGGCGGTGAGAACCGCTTCGCACAGACCGTTGCGGCTGGGATGGACACTGACGTGGATCGGCCCGCCGCCGAGCGCGATCGAGCTGATGGCGCCTCGCCCAGTTCGTGATCTTCGAGTTCGACGAAGCAGCGCCCGATCTCGTCCCAGCCCCAGCCGGTGCAGCCAGCTTCCGCCCAGCCGTCGTAATCCATCGGCGCGCCGCGAATATAGACCATGCCGTTGATCGAGGACGATCCGCCAACCGCGCGGCCCTTGAGCCACATTTCGGTCGGCTTGTTGCCGCCGGGCGATACGTCATACGACCACACGTGCGGATTGCGCGGATCCAGCAGCTTGCCGATGCCGCGCGGCATGGCGATCAACGGGCTGGTATCGTCCGGCCCGCTTTCCACCAGCAATACCCGCGTTTCGGGATTGGCGGACAGCCGGTTCGCCAGCACGCAACCCGATGAGCCCGCGCCAACGATGATGTAGTCATAAGTGTCCGCTGCTGCGTTCGTCATGTGGAACAATCCTCTCGGGGCGCATCGCCTGACCGCGCCTGGCAGGCGCTCGCCCTCATCGGGACGATTCGCCTTAACCGTACCGAACCATTGGCAAGCTATAAGTGGAACTACAAGTCCCATTTATAGCAATCAGCCTCAATCGGTGTGAGGGGCCTGTCCGCTGCGCTCACCCGCCGCATGGCAGGGACCGCCGATGCCGCGCAGGATCAGCGCAAATCCGCGCTCGAACACCGCGTCGCTGGTTTCGAAGTCGCTGCCTTGCGCGCTGCCGATCATGTTGCAGGCGATCAGGACGTCTT
>JAZKBJ010000070.1:0-731 GCA_040388685.1 Pseudomonadota bacterium | reverse complement strand
ACATCGGCGCGCAGCAGCCCGGAGCCTTTCGCGCGGGCAATCGGGTCGGTGAACAGCGCGGCCGTCTCGCGCGATGCTTGAAGCATCATTGCCTTGCCCGCCGGGCTGGCCAGCAGGGCATCGTCCATCGCGCGGTAGATGAAGGTCAGCTTGGCGACCGTGCGCATCAGGCCGAACAAGGCATCGGGCCGGTCGCCCAGCATGGCGCACTCGTCGGCAATGGCCTCCTGCTCCGCCGCCTGGACCGCCCGGATCAGGTCGAGCCGGTCGGCAAAGTTGCGGAACAGCGTGCTGCGCCCGACCTCGGCCTTGGCCGCGATCTCTTCGAGCGAAATATCGGCGGCGCCCGCGCGGAAGCATTCGCGGGCCACGGCAATCAAGCGATCCCGATTGCGTGCGGCGTCCTTACGCATTGCGCCTTCTACCCCGTTAGATCGCCCAATCGGCCAGAGGCGCCGTATCGGGCTGCCGGGATAATGGCAATCGGGGGCGCGTGGCCAGGGTCAATACCTCTTAACCCCGCCTTCGAGGTTTCGGGTGAAACGGCCCGGCGCGAGGAGGATGGGCGCAGGACTAGTGGTTCTATTTCAAGCCCATCCGACGCGGCGCTGGGCCGTTTCAGTCAAATCCCGCAAGGGACGCCAAAATGGCTTCGATCTCGAACCGAAATACGCTGGCCGTGGCGGCGCGCATTTCGGCCCGATATGTTCGCCATTTTGACGCCTCGAAGG
>JAZKBJ010000069.1:4331-4638 GCA_040388685.1 Pseudomonadota bacterium | reverse complement strand
GCGGGAAGCTGAGACGCCTGCGCCGCAGCGCGCGCCTTGATCAGCGCGTTCTCGACAAAAGTGGTGCCCGTCTCGGCTGGTTCGGGCAGGCCCAGCGCGCCTGCCGACAGGCATTCCATGCCATAGGGGGCAAGCAGGGCCTGAATTTCCTTGAGCTTGCCCGCGTTATGCGTGGCGATGACAAGCTTTCCGGGTCCGAGACGGGTAGGCATCAGCGAACCGCCTTTTCCTGTGCGGCGAAGATCTGCTCACAGCCGATGCGCGAGAGGCGCAGCAGATCGTCGATGAGCTGGTCCATCCGGTGCGC
>JAZKBJ010000069.1:2991-4321 GCA_040388685.1 Pseudomonadota bacterium | reverse complement strand
CAGGAGCCGCAGCAGCGCTTCCTCGTCATAAGTCGCGCCTTCGGCAGTGGCCTGCACTTCGGCAATGTGGCCACCTTCGATCAAAACGAAGTTGGCATCGGCGTCAGCGGACGAGTCTTCGATGTAGTCGAGATCGAGCACCGGCGTGCCGTTGTGGATGCCGCAGGAGATTGCCGCGACCTTGCGGGTCAGCGGGTCTTCCTTGATGGTGCCGCTGGCCATGAGGCCCTGCACGGCAAGGCGCAGGGCGATCCAAGCGCCCGAGATCGAGGCGGTGCGGGTGCCGCCGTCAGCCTGGATCACATCGCAATCGAGCGTGATCTGGCGTTCGCCGAGCTTTTTCATGTCGGTGACAGCGCGCAAGCTCCGGCCGATCAGGCGCTGGATTTCCTGCGTGCGGCCGGACTGCTTGCCCTTGGCGGCTTCACGGCTGCCACGGGTGTGCGTGGCGCGGGGCAGCATCGAGTATTCCGCCGTCACCCAGCCTTCGCCCTTGCCGCGCATGAATGGCGGCACGCGCTCTTCTATCGAGGCGGTGACGAGCACCTTGGTATCGCCAAAGCCAATCAGGACGGAGCCTTCGGCGTGCTTGGTGAAGCCGGTTTCAACGGTAATGGCGCGCATTTCATCGGGCGCGCGTCCTGACGGTCGCATGGTTTTTCCCTCGCAAGTTTGCATGGCCTCTGGCGCATTGGCCTTGAGCCTGCAAGAGCGGTGAATAGATTACATATGATGATTTGCTGATGGTGACTGGCCCGACCCTCTCCGACCTGACTGACCGCGCCCGCGAGATTTTCCGTCTCGTGGTGGAGGGCTATATCGCCAGCGGCAACCCCATGGGATCGAAGGCACTGGCGGGAACGGGAGCGGTGAACCTATCGCCCGCGTCGATCCGTTCGGTGTTGCAGGAACTGCAGGACGCCGGGCTGCTGGCCGCACCGCACACCAGCGCGGGCCGGATGCCGACCGATGTCGGCCTGCGCATGTTCGTCGACGGGATCATGCAGGTGGCCGAGCCTTCGGTGGCCGAGCGCGCGCAGATCGAACGCGGATTGGTCAGCGGCAGCACGATCGAAACGGCGATCGCAGCGGCCAGTTCCGCGCTGTCCGAATTGTCCGCCGGGGCCGCCGTGGTGATGGTGCCGCGCCGCGAACCTCGGCTGTCGCAGATTTCGTTTGTTCCGTTGTCACCCGTCCGGGCATTGGCCGTGCTGGTGGGGGAAGACGGCGGAATCGAGAATCGCGTGATCGACCTGCCCGAACCGGTCGGTGTTTCGGCGCTGGAGCAGGCGGGCAACGAGATGCTCGATGCCTGGACCGAAGCCAGTAA
>JAZKBJ010000069.1:2322-2981 GCA_040388685.1 Pseudomonadota bacterium | reverse complement strand
CGATGCCGTGGCCGTGGTACGCGCCGAAATTGCGGGCGGGCGTTCGGCGCTGGACACGGTAAGTGCCGATCTGGTCCAGCGCGGGCTAGCGGTATGGAGTCTCGATGCGGCGGCGCGGCCAGTGCTGGTTGTGCGCGGGCAGGCCAACCTGCTGGACGATGCGGCGCTTCACGATATCGAACGTGTGCGCCAGTTGCTCGACGAACTCGAAAGCGCTGAATCCATTGCCTCGGTGCTTGACGCCGCGCGCGAGGCGCAGGCGACGCGCATATTCATCGGCAGCGAGAACCGCCTGTTCTCGCTTTCCGGCTCATCCGTGATCGCCTCGCCCTGGCGCGATGGCGATGGGCGGGTGGTCGGCGTAGTGGGGGTGATCGGGCCGACTCGGTTGAATTATGCGCGGGTCGTCCCCATGGTGGATTTCACGGCCCAGACACTGGGCAAATTTATCGGACAAGACGGGTTTTCTAGAAAATGAGCGATAACGATACACGCCCAACCGACGCGGACTTCGATGCGGAACTTAAGGGCGTGCCCGAAGACATGATCGACCAGCCATCAAACTCCGAGGAACTGGCTCGCTTGCGCGACGACCTCGAAACCGCGAAGCAGGATGTGCTCTACGCCAAGGCCGAGACGCAGAACGTGCGTCGGCGCAT
>JAZKBJ010000069.1:0-2312 GCA_040388685.1 Pseudomonadota bacterium | reverse complement strand
GCCTATGCCGCGACCGGTTTCGCCCGCGATATCCTCTCGGTGGCCGATAATCTCGCCCGCGCGCTGGAAACGATTCCGGCGGACCTGCGCGAGGATGACAAGTTCAAGAACCTTGTTGCCGGGCTGGACGCCACGGGCCGCGAGATCGAGAAGGTTTTCGCCAGCCACGGCATCGTGCGCATTGCCGCGATGGGCCTGCCGCTCGACCCGCACCAGCATCAGGCGATGATCGAAATGCCCTCGGCCGATGCCGAGCCGGGCACGGTGATCTCGGAACTGCAGGCCGGCTACATGATCAAGGACCGCCTGTTGCGGCCTGCGATGGTGGCCGTGGCCAAGAAGCCGGACTGATTTGCTGTTGCGTCCCCGCGCAGGCGGGGACCTCTGGGGCCTGAGGCCCCCGCCTGCGCGGGGGAGCGGGCCGGTTGAAGTGGTCGGTTCGTCGCAGATGGCGGAACCAGCAAAGCATCGGCGCGTCCTTTCCGTAACCAACGGAGACAGACGATGCGCAAGTTGATGATTGCTACGCTTATCATGGGTTCGGCGGTCAGCCTTGGTGGCTGCGCGCGAAACTATACTGGCGAAGGTGCCGCGCTCGGTGCCGCCGTGGGCGCTGGTGTGGCAGCGGCGACCGATGGTAATATCGCAACTGGCGCGGCTATCGGCGGCGCTGTTGGCGCTGCGGGCGGCTCACAAATCCGCAAGGATGGTGATCGCTGCTATAGCCGCGACCGGAATGGGTATGAGTACGAGGTGCGTTGCTGATCAGCAGCCGTCCAGGGTCTTGGCGAGGTGGAGTACTTTCGCCGCCAACGCCTGAAGACGCGGCGCAGGTATGGTGCGCTTATAGCTCGAAAAGCTGCATTGGAGATTGGGATTGGCGAAAGTGGCAGAAGCGCTTTCGCCAATCAGTTCGATCACCATCGGTGAGTGCACGATATCGTTTCGCAGGCATAGCAAGCCGGTAAGGTCGTCCAGAATTTGGTCGATCTTCTTTTTCCGCTCTTCTGTAATTGCCGCGTTGGGCTTTGCCTTCCTGAGCGCATCGATTTTTGCGCTGAGCATGTTTACCTTGACCGGGGCGTTGAGTTTTTGAACCAGAACGTCAATCGTTGCTTCTGCCCGGGCGAAGGCATCGACTGTCTTGCTTCGCCATAAATGCAGAGCGGTTTCTGAAGCGTTTGCGGCCATTCGCAGAAAATGGCGTGCAGTCCTCAACTATTCGTAAACGGCACAAGCGCTTCAAGTTTTTCCAGCGGGGGAGCGCTCGGGGCAGGAATTCCTCGTCTGGCCATGAACCAGTGCCGCACGATTTCGGCCTGTTGCTCTATCCCGTAGCGGGTGAAGGGCTGCCCTTCGCGGTAGCTATAGCCATAGCGGCAGAACGGGTGCCGCATGAACGGCAACCACCAGCGACCGCGCGTCTGGGTTTGCCAGACATGGACCATTTCGTGGATGAACAGACCTTGCTGTGCGGGCGAGGCGCAGGAGAAATCCTCGGCGTAATGCGGGCTGCGGGGCGCGAAGTGGAGGTGGCCCATGGGTGCCATGACGGTCCCGGTCGGCTGGAACGGGAACCAGCGGCGACGGCGGATGCGCACTTTGTTCGGGTCGACAGCCGAACCGAAGGTTTCGAGCACCAGAGTGCGCTCTCCCGGCGTCAGGCAGCGCTCCCCGCCGGGCGGGCAGGGAGCGGCTTGCCCGGTCACATCTTGCTCATGTCGTGGTCCATGCCGGACATGCCGCCCACTGCCTCGATGCGGGCGGGCACGCTGGCCTTGTCGCCATTGTCGAGGGTGATGGTCACTTCGGTCGTGCCGCCGACTTTAAGCGTGTCGGCGATGTCAAACAGCATGACGTGCATGCCGCCGGGCTTGAATTCGACAGTCTTGCCGGGTTCGATGCCGACGTCCTTCACCGGTTTCATCGACGACACGCCATTCTCGGTCACGGTCTCGTGCATTTCTGCACGTTCTGCGCCCTCGACATAGACAGCCGCGATCCGGCGCGGCGCGCCGCTGCCCTGGGAAACGGTGAAATAGGCAGCGCCGGGCGATCCGGCCATGACCGGCAGGCGCACTACTGCATCGGCCAGCGTGATGCCGGGCGCGCTTTCGGGCGTCGCGTCGGCACTTTCGCTAGCGGCGGCAACCGGATCGCCGGCATTTTGCCCACATCCGGCGAGGCCAAGTGCCAGTGCGGAAAGCCCCGCCAGCATCAACTTCCGCATTGTCAGCGACTCCTCGTGTAAATTCCAAGCATCTAAACGTTCTGGCGACAGGGGCTTTCATTCGAAAAGCGTCCTTGGTTCG
>JAZKBJ010000068.1:10995-11795 GCA_040388685.1 Pseudomonadota bacterium | reverse complement strand
GGCATGGCCGGTGAACGGCTTCATCTACCCCGACAAGCCGGGCAAATCCGAGCGCCTCACAGGCCTATCGTCCGCCGACATGCCGCAAAAGGCGCGCGCCACGGAAACGCCGGTCTCTCGCATTGGCGCGGACTTTCTGCGCGGCATCCGTCCAGAGACCGACATGAAGGCCGCGCCGGTGCGCAGGCAGTTGTCCTACAGCGCGCCCAGACCGGCCCAGCCTCGCCCAGCCCGGCTCAACCCCACACTGGCCGATGATCCGATCGGTCGGATCATCGCCAGCCGGATGAAGTAGCGCCGCTTACAGCGCCTTGATGATGGCCGAGAAGTCGAGGCCTGCATTGCCGGCATCGGCAAAGGCGGCGTAGAGTTCCTCGGCCCGTGCGCCCATCGGCACTTGCGCGCCTGCATCCTTGGCAGCGGCCATCGCCAGCTTGAGATCCTTGAGCATCAGTGCGGTAGCAAAGCCGCCCTGATAGCCGTTGTCGGCAGGGGTCTGCGGCCCGACGCCGGGGACCGGGCAATACGAGGTCATCGACCAGCACTGGCCCGAGGCCTTGGAAGAGATGTCGTAAAAAGTCTGCAGGTCCAGCCCCAGCTTTTCAGCCATGGCGAACGTCTCGCACGTGGCGACCATCGAAGCGCCGAGCAGCATGTTGTTGCAGATTTTCGCCGCCTGCCCTGCACCACCTGCACCGGCATGGATCACCGTCTTGCCCATGGCCGACAGGATCGGTTCTGCGCGGGCAAACGCATCGTCAGCGCCGCCGACCATGAACGTCAGCGTGCCGCCATTGGCT
>JAZKBJ010000068.1:5628-10985 GCA_040388685.1 Pseudomonadota bacterium | reverse complement strand
CAGAAACCGGCGCGTCGACCATTGGATAACCGGCCGCTTCTGCGGCACTGGCCACTTCGCGCGCACTGGCGACGTCGATGGTCGAGCAATCCAGCAAGAGCGCGGTGACAGGGGCGTGGCCGATCACGTCCGCGCCATAGACCGACTTCACGATCCCGCCGTTGGGCAGCATCGAGACGACGGCATCGGCGCCCTGCACCGCCTCCTTGACCGAGGTATAAGTGGTGCAGCCATTTTCCTGCGCGCGGGTGAGCGCGGCTTCGGCAAGGTCAAAGGCGTGAACGTCATGCCCGGCCTTTACGAGGTTTGCGGCCATGCCGCCGCCCATGTTGCCAAGGCCGATAAATGCGATCTTCATGAGAATCTCCCCTCCCGCAAGCGGGAGGGGCCGGGGGAGGGCCTGTTCCCGCTGGGGTGGTCTGTCTGTTGCCGAGGGCGAACATGCCCTCCCCTAACCCCTCCCGCATGCGGGAGGGGGACTGCTTACTTGCCCGTCCAGACGCCGGGGCGCTTTTCGATGAAGGCTTTCATGCCCTCGGCCTTGTCCTCGGTAGCGGTGAGGATCTGGAACGCGCGGCGCTCAAACAAAAGGCCCTGATCGAGCGTGGTTTCGAACGCGGCGTTGACCATTTCCTTATTCACCATGGCGGCCATCGGCGGCATCGCGGCGATGGCGGTCGCGGTCTTCAGCGCATCTTCGACCAGATCGGCCAGTGGCACGACCCGCGAAACCAGCCCCGAACGCTCGGCTTCGGCGGCGTCCATCATGCGGCCCGACAGACACATGTCCATCGCCTTGGCCTTGCCGACAGCGCGAGTCAGGCGCTGCGATCCGCCCATGCCGGGAGCGACACCCAGCTTGATTTCGGGCTGGCCGAACTTGGCATTTTCCGACGCGATGATGAAATCGGCCATCATCGCCAGTTCGCAACCGCCACCCAGCGCAAAGCCGTTCACCGCCGCGATCCACGGCTTGCGCGTGGCCTTGACCAGATGGCTGGTCCACTTCGAGAAGAAGTCTTCGTTGAAGAAATCGGAAGCGGGCTTGTCGGCCATTTCCTTGATATCGGCGCCAGCGGCAAAGGCCTTTTCGCCCGAACCGGTCAGCACGGCGCAGCGCTGCGAGGAATCGGCCTCGAACGCGGCGAAAGCCTCGATCAACTCTGCCAGAACCTGTGAATTGAGCGCGTTGAGCGACTGCGGACGGTTGAGTGTGACGAGGGTGACGGCACCCTTCAACTCCACAAGGATGGTTTCGTAACTCATAGCGGTTTCCATTCGTCAGCTGCGCCCAGCGGCGCGAAGATGGCATCGAGAAGATCGTCGGTGACGCCTTCGGGGGTTGCGGGCGACCATTTGGGCGCGTTGTCTTTGTCGACGATCACCGCGCGGACGCCCTCGGCAAAGTCGGGCAGGGTCAGCACGCGCGCGCTGATCCGGTATTCCATCACCATGTTGGCGGCGAAGTCGGGCAGGGTCAGGCTGGTGGACAGCTGGCGCAGCGCAACCTTGCAGGTCTGCGGGCTCTTGGTGGCGAGCGTTTTCAGCGTGGCCTGTGCGAAGTCCGAACCGTCAGCTTCGAGCGCGGCAAGGATGTCCTCGTAACGGTTCGAGGCGAACAGACGTTCGATATCCGCGGCGTGGACTGCAATCTTCGGCTCGGGCGGAACGGCGGAGAGTTCGCGCAGGATCGTTGGGATCGCGCCTGCGTCCGCGGCGATACGCACCTTGGCTGCGGGCAGATTCTCTGCCGGAAGATAGTGCGTGGCCAGCCCTGCCCAGACGCATTCTGCGCCATCGAGCCGCGCGCCGGTGAGCGCAAGATACTGACCCAGACGGCCCCTCAGGCGCGAGAGGAACCAGCCGCCACCAACATCGGGAAATAGCCCGATGCCGGTTTCCGGCATGGCGAAGCGCGTGGCTTCGGTCGCTACCCGGAACGTGGCGGGACCGGAGAGGCCAACGCCGCCGCCCATGGTGATGCCGTCCATGAACGCCACGACCGGCTTGCCGTAAGTCATCAGCAGGTGGTTGAGCTGGTATTCGTCATGAAAGAACTGGCGGCCCGAAACGCCGCCATCGGTGAGCGCCGAGTTGCGCAGCAGATTGATGTCGCCACCTGCACAAAAGCCCCGGCCTTCCGCATGATCGATCAGCACCGCTCCGACAGCCGGATCGCTCCGCCATTCAAGCAGTGCCGCGGTCATCGCATGCACCATGTCAAACGTCAGCGCGTGAATCGCCTTGGGACGGTTGAGCGACAGGATGCCCGCCGCGCCATCACGCTTTACAAGAAGGTCTTCGCTCACTTCAGCAGGTCCCTTCCGATAATCATGCTCATCACCTCGTTGGTCCCTTCGAGGATGCGGTGGACACGCAAGTCGCGCCAGAAGCGTTCGATCGGGTAGTCGCGCAAGTAGCCGTAGCCGCCGAACATCTGCAGCGCGCGGTCGACGATGGACGAGCCGTTGTCGGTCGCCAGCTTCTTGGCCATGGCCGAAAACCGCGTCTTGTCGGGCGCGCCCGAAGTGACCTTGGCCGCCGCCAGATAAAGCAGCGCGCGCGAGGCTTCGAGATCGGTCGCCATGTCGGCCAGCTGGAACTGGGTGTTCTGGAATTCGGCAATCGCCTTGCCGAACTGGCGGCGGTCCTTGACGTAGCCGACCGCCTCATCGAGGCAGCGCTGTGCGCCGCCCAGCGAACAGGCGCCGATGTTGAGGCGCCCGCCATCAAGGCCGGCCATGGCGAACTTGAAGCCGTCACCTTCGGCACCGACGCGACCCGCCACCGGCACGCGCACGTTGTCGAAGATCACCTGCGCGGTGGGCGAGGCGTTCCAGCCAAGCTTGCGTTCGGGCGCGCCGAAGCTGACGCCGGGCATGTCCTTTTCGATCACGAGGCAGGAAATGCCCTTCGCGCCGTCTTCACTGGTGCGGACCATGGTGACATAGACATCATTCACCCCGCCGCCCGAAATGAACTGCTTGGTGCCGTTGACCACATAGTGATCGCCCTCGAGCCGCGCAGTCGTCTTGAGCGCCGCCGCGTCCGATCCCGAACCCGGCTCGGTCAGGCAATAGCTTGCCATCAGATCCATCGTGACGAGGCTGGGCAGATAGCGGGCCTTGATTTCATCGCCGCCGAACTTGTCGATCATCCAAGTCGCCATGTTGTGGATCGAAATGAACGCGCTCGTCGCGGGGCAGCCATAGGCCATGGCTTCCATGATCAAAGCGGCTTCCAGACGGCCAAGGCCGATCCCGCCCGATTCCTCGCTGACGTAGATCGCAGCAAAGCCGAGTTCAGCCGCCGCCTTGACCGTTTCGCGCGGGAAGGCGTGATCCTCATCCCACTGCGCGGCGAAAGGCGTGATCGCGTCGGCGGTAAAGCGGCGCGCCATGTCCTGAATGGCAATCTGGTCTTCGGTCAGCGCGAACTGGTCGGTCATTTTCTCATCCCGTCACACGGCTTAATCGTGCTCTTAAAGGTACAGGCGGCGGGTATTCTCCGCCGCCTGTCTTGTCCAGTATCAGCCGCAGGAAATGCGGACGATGGTATAGGCGTCGTCATAGCCGACCGTCAGCCGGTCGGCGCGATAATCCATGGTCACCGCGCTGCGCGGCGGCACCCAGCGAAGATGGCCCGCACCAGTCCGGCGCAGCAATTCCGCGCCAATTTCGGCCGTGGCCTTCTGGCCGATCATATCCTGCGCGGCTTCGGCCTTGCACTCTCCTGCGGGCATTGCGGGCAGGTCCTCCGGCGGGCGTGAGCCTTCCGCGTTGCAGCCCGCAAGGGCAAGCGACGCGGACGCCAAGGCGAGCATGGTCCCGCGCATCATCAACCTTCCTTGCCGCAGCGGCTGTAGCGACGCGGGCCTTGCGGCGCGTCCTCGCCGAACTCGGTCAGGATCAGGGTCTTTCCGCCATCTGCCATTTCGAACTTCGCATCGCGCTGCCAGGCCATGCCCTCGCCCTCGTAATCGAAGGTAGCGCTCAGGCTGGCACGGTCGACGCTCTTGACCCGGCCGATTTCAGCCACCGATTCAAAGAACTTCACCGAGCTTTCGCCCACCGTCATGGCGCCCTTGTCATCGCCGCGCGCCGGATTGCAATCGGCAGCGCTCATGCCCCACTTGCCGCGCATCACCGCCGGGAAGACGCCGTCCTGCCCTTGCGCGCTTTCCTGCCCCTGCGCGCTGGCCGAGGCACCGGGCGCAACCGGCGGGGCAAGTGCTTCGGATTCACTGACCATCGGTGCAAGACTGGGCGTTGCAGCGCCAGTCGGCTCGGCCACAGGGTCCGAACAGGCAGCCAACACCAGCGGCGCGGCGAGGAGGGAAATGCAGGAAAGCTTCATCGGGAAAACTCCGGAACTGTTGGCAGATGACCTGCCAACGCGCGCCGGAGCATTCCTTTCCAAATGGGACTGCAGGTCAGTTCCCATGGCTTGTGTCAGGCGAGCTTTGCGATGACGTCGCCGAACAGTTCCTCGTCGCTCGGCAAGACCTTGGCCTGTGCCAGCGGCTTCGATACCCAGGTCTCATTGATGAGATCGCGCCAGGTGATGTTGTTGTTGGTGCCATTGCCACCCCAGCTGCCGCAGCCGAGCGAGAAGGTCTGGCGCATGCCGTTCCACAGGTTGCCGCTGTTCGAGGCGGACTGCGGCTGGTTGACCATGACGCGGCTGGTGCGGGTGCCGTTTGCCAGCTTCATGATGTTGGCGTCAGACTGCGAATAGATGCCGCAGCTGTGACCCTGCCCCTGATAGGCCTGGATCTGGTTGGTCAGCGCAATCGCCTCGTCGATGTCCTTGACGCGATAGAGCGCCATCGTGACGGTCATCTTCTCGCCCGAGAACGGGTGATCGGGGCCAGTGCCGGTTTCAGGCACGATGAAGAAGATCTTGCCTTCGGGAAGGCCGAACCCGGCCATGCCCGCGATCTTTTCGGCAGGCTGTGCCACGGCATTGGCATTGATGTGGCCATCGACCCAGATCACGTTCTGGAGCAGCGTCTTTTCTTCGGGCGTCACGATGTAGCCGCCCTGATGCTGCAGCTTTTCCAGCATCTCGTCGTAGATCGCGTCGAGCAGGATCACGCTGTTGTCCGACGAGCACGAGGCTGCCAGATCGAGCGTCTTGGAAATGCGGATCTTTTCGGCGGCGTCATCGAGGTTGGCGGTATCGTCGACGGTAATCACCGCGTTGCCCACGCCCACGCCGAGCGCCGGAGTGCCCGACGAATAGGCCGCCTTGACCATCGGCGTACCGCCGGTGGCCAGCACGCGGTCGCACTGGCGCATCAGTTCGTTGGTCTTCTCGACCGAGGGAGTCTCGATCGGGATGACGAGATCGGCCGG
>JAZKBJ010000068.1:0-5618 GCA_040388685.1 Pseudomonadota bacterium | reverse complement strand
TTGACGATGGCTTCGCGCATCAGGTCGCAGATCATCTTGTTGGTCAGCTTGGCGCGCGGGTGCGGGGCGACGATGATCGAGTTTCGGCCCTTGACGGCGGAAATCGCCTTGATCACCGGGGTCGCTTCGGGATTGGTCGAAGGCGAAAGCGCACCGATCACGCCTACGGGCTTGGCGATCTTCACGATGTTGCGGACCGGGTCTTCCTCGAGCACGCCAACCGACTTGTCATTGATGATGTCATACAGAGTCGCGCGGGTCTTGCGGAATATCTTGAGATACTTGCCGTCGTAATTGCCAAGTTGCGTCTCGTCGACAGTGTGCTGGGCAATCTTCTCGGCCACGTCTTCGCGCGCCACGGACCACACCATCGCGCGGATCAGGGCATCGACCTGCTCTTGCGTGTAGTTTGCGATCTGTGCCTGCGCCGCGCGCGAGCGGGCGACCAGCGCCGCGATCTCGGCAGCTTCGGGAGACAGTTCGATTGCTTGGGCGACGGCCATGATTGATCCTCGGCTTTCAGGACAGGGCACCCGCGCCACTTGGGTGGCGGGTTTGGCAGCCCAGATCCCCTCGTTAAAAATTATCGGGCCTGCCTGCACCCACTCACGTTTGCAGGCAAGCCCACTTCATGCAATGCTTGCCTGCAAAAATGCAGGTCTGAAGCGAAACAAGGCAGCGCGATGGCAATCAACTGGAACGACCTTCAGGATTTTCTGCTGATTGCCCGCGCCGGCCAGCTCGCGCGGGCAGCAGCGCAATCGGGCGTGGACGCGACAACGATGGGCCGCCGCTTGCGCAGGCTCGAGGTCCGGCTCGGCACGACCCTGTTCGAACAGACCCGGCAGGGCCAGATCCTGACCGAGGCGGGCGAGCGCATGCTCGAAGAAGTCGAAGCGATGGAGCATGCGGCGCGGCGCATCTCCGAAAACACCGAATCCGGCCTCGGCGCGGGCGGGTTGCTTCGCGTCAGCCTTTCTGAAGGGTTTGGAACGTGGCTGGTCGCCGCGCACTTGCGCAGCTTCACCGAACAGCACCCCCGCCTGATGTTCGATCTGGTCGCGTCGAGCGGGTTTCTCAGCCCGTCAAAGCGCGAAGCCGATCTGGCGGTGACCCTTTCGCGCCCGCGCGCCGGGCCGGTCATCGCGGGCAAGCTGTCGGACTACGCGCTGCGGCTCTACGCATCGCGCGACTACCTCGAACGGCACGGCGTGCCGGGCAAACCCGCCGACCTTGCCGATGGCCACCCGCTGGTGGGCTACATTCCCGATCTGCTCTACGCGCCGGAACTGCGCTATCTCGCGGAAATCGAGCCGAACCTTTCGGCCACGGTGCGCTCATCCTCGATCAACGCGCAACACCGCATGATCGCGGCCGGGGCAGGCATAGGCGTGCTGCCGTGCTTCATCGGGGATTTCGACACATCGCTGGTGCCGGTGCTGCCCGAACGGCGAATCACCCGCTCGTTCTGGCTGGTGACGCACAAGGACACCCACAACCTCGCCCGCGTCCGCGCGTTCAAAGAGTGGCTGACGGCGCTGGTGGCGCAGGAGCGCGGGCGGTTGCTGCCGCGCTAAACGCAGGCAACCGCCCCGAAAAGTCAGATCCTGGCGACGGGCGCGTCTTCGCCCAGATCCTCGAACCATGCCTCGACCGGTCCGTTCAGCTTGATCGTCAGCGGATTGCCCTTGCGATCCATGCTCTTGCCAGCCTGAACCCGCACCCAGCCTTCGGAAATGCAATATTCCTCGACATTCGTCCGCACAACATCCTTGAACCGGATGCCGATGCCCCGCCGCAGCTTGGCCTCGTCGAAAAACGGGCTGCGCGGCTGGATGGCAAGCCGGTCCGGCGGCACATCGGCCCCGCTGGTGGCAGGCGCTGGCATCGCGGCATCCAAGGTGGCGGGATCGGTTTCGGGCTGGTTGATTTCGTCGGTCATGGATCGCGCAATTATCTTGATCGACCCACTTGTCAATGAAGCCGCTCCGTCGTAGAGGCGCGCCCCTGTCCCACGGGCCCTTTGCCGCCCGCCGAGACGGGCGCGTAGCTCAGTGGTAGAGCACACCCTTCACACGGGTGGGGTCGCAGGTTCAATCCCTGCCGCGCCCACCACTTTCCCCGCTGGTTACCAGGATTTGGCTTCACTAGATCATAGCAGGTCAGGCTGCCTTGAGGCGTGCAGATGGTCTCGCGCTGCCATGGCCGAGGTCGAAGCGCTCGACCAGATGCGACAGGGTGCCGGCAGCATTTGCCAGGTTTTGCGAGGCGGCGGTCGACTCCTCCACAAGGGCGGCATTCTGCTGGGTAATCCGGTCCATGTCACCGACGACGGTATTCACCTGCGCAATCGCGGAAGATTGCTGGCCGGTGGCTTCCGCGATGGCGCCGATCATGTCCGACAAGCGTGCCGTGTGGTGGACGATCTGATCCAGCGCTTGCTGGGTCTGGCCGATCAACTGGACGCCGTCCCCCACTTCGCGTTCGCTTGCCTTGATGATGCCGGTGATCTCGCTGGCGGCTTCGGCCGAACGCTGGGCTAGCGCACGTACTTCGGATGCAACCACGGCAAAGCCGCGCCCTGCGTCACCGGCGCGTGCGGCCTCGACGCCTGCGTTGAGCGCGAGCAAGTTGGTCTGAAAAGCGATGCCCTCGATCAGCGCGACGATTTCACCCATCCGGCCGCTTGACCGGGCGATTTCTTCCATGGCCGATACCGCGCGCCCCATCATCTCTCCACTGGAGCCTGCATCGCGGCGGGCGTCGCCCGCGACGCTGCTGGCCTCGGTCGAGGTATGGGCCGTCTCGCGCAGGGATTCGGTAATCTGGCGAACGGCAGCCGCGGATTCCTCCAATGCGGCGGCCTGACTTTCAGTGCGGCCCGACAAATCGGCGGCAGCACTGGCGATTTCGCTGGCTCCGGTTCGAACGTTGATCGAGCCGCTGACAACCTGAGAAATCAGGGCGGACAATTCTTCGACGGTCTGATTGAAGTCCTTGCGAAGTTCTTCGTATTCGGCGGGGAAAGCGCGTTCGATCCGGTAACCAAGACGGCCATCGCGCAGCGCCGTCAGCCCGCCGACCAAGCCGTTGACCATGCGCTGCTGCACTTCCATGCGCTCTTCGGCTTCAAGGCGCGTGCGCTCGGCAATGCTGTGCTTGATGGATTCGAGGGCGCGGCCAATGCCGCCGATTTCATCGGCCTGAGCGCTGTAGGGCACATCGCGGTCAAGGTGCCCGCCGGCCATCTCTTCCATCGCGGCAGTCAGACCGGAAAGCGGACGGGCGACCCGCACCAGTGTCATGGCCACAACGCCGGCAGCGATGACCGCTGAAATAGCCGCGATCAAAAGCGCCATGCTGCTGAGCGAATCGGCGCTGGCGACCGCAGTGTCAGACGCCTGGCCGCCAAGCGCAATATTGAAATCGCGCAAGCGTTCCAATGCATCGTCAAGTGCCTGCCCCTGCGTTTCCAAATCGGTATTGAACGCCTTTGTCGCGGCTTCGGTCTGGATATCAAGCGAGAGTTGGCGGACCGGCATGGCGGCGCTTTTCCAAGCCTGCCAGTTTCCCTCGACATCATTATATATCTTTTGTTCTTCAGGATTGGCGATCATTGCTCGGTAATCCTTCAGTTCCTTGTCGAAGGTTGCAATGAACTCGCCGACATCGCCGTCCAGAGCCCGGGTGGTTTGCTGATCGGGCGCCAGAATATGCTTGGCCATGAAAAGGCGCGCGTCGCCGAAAGTCACTGCCATGTCGGCCACCGCGTCAAGGCTGGGGACCGTGTTCTGGTCTATGAACAGGATTTCGTCCTGCATCGCGGACACGCCTGTATACGTCGCCACACCGCCGCCAACGGCGGCAGCTGCCAGCAGAAAATTGCCAGCGATGGAAATGGTCTTGATTTTCAGGTTACCGAGAAAGGCCATGTTGCGCGCACCCCAAACGGAAAGCGCCAGAATCGCGCCTTGCCATGTTGCAGGGCATCTCGCACGTGGAGCGTTAATCGCATTTCAAGCGGGACATAGGCTTGTTTCGGCAGGTCGGCCTAATGCCGGATTAACCGTGATCGGCGGCAGAATCCTGAACCCAAGGCGGGTTTGACCGCAATCAATGACTCAGCCGAAGTAGCGGCCGAATAGCTGAAGAGCTTCTCAGGGAGGGCGGGCAATGTTCAGGACAAACGTCGGCGGTATTGATCGCATTCTGCGCGTGATTTTCGGCCTTTTGCTGGTCGCCATGGTGTTCGTTGGCCCTCGCACGCCATGGGGTTGGGTCGGCCTTGTGCCATTGCTGACGGGCCTACTCCGCACCTGCCCACTTTATTCGCTGATCGGACTGAATTCCTGCCCGCGAAAGTAGCCGCGCGTTTGGCGCGCTGACTTGCCACTGGCGGATCGAAACGGCATAGCGCGGCCATGCATGATATTCGCCTGATCCGTGAAGACGCCGCCGCTTTCGATGCCGCTCTTGCCCGCCGGGGGGTGGAGCCAGTGGCCTCGTCAATCCTCGCGATGGATGCGCAGCGGCGCGAGATCGCGACGCGGATGCAGGAGGTGCAGGCGCGCCGCAACGAGGCATCGAAAGCCATCGGCGCCGCTATGGGCAAGGGCGACAAGGATACGGCTGAAACGCTCAAGGCCGAAGTTGCCGCACTCAAGACCGAACTGCCCGCGCTGGAAGACGACGAGCGCCGGTTGACCGCCGAGCAGAACGCAGCGCTGGCCGCCTGGCCGAACCTGCCCAGTGCCGACGTGCCCGAAGGCGCGGACGAGGCGGACAACGTTGAAGTCGGCCGCTGGGGAACCCCGCGCGAATTCGCGTTCACGCCCCAGGAACATGCAGATCTGGGCCCTGTGCTTGGCCTCGATTTCGAGACGGGCGCGCTAATTTCGGGCGCGCGATTTACCTTCCTCAAGGGCGGAATGGCGCGGCTGCACCGGGCGCTGGCGCAGTTCATGCTCGACCGGCAGACCGGGTTGAACGGCTATCTCGAATGCATCCCGCCGCTGCTGGTCAAGGACGAGGCGGTGTTCGGCACGGGGCAGTTGCCCAAGTTTGCCGAAGACCTGTTCAAGACGACGGACGGGCGCTGGATGATCCCGACCGCTGAAGTCAGCCTGACCAATGCCGTGCAGGGCCAGATTCTCGCCTACGCCCAACTTCCCCTGCGCATGACGGCGCTTACCCCCTGCTTCCGTTCCGAAGCTGGCGCGGCCGGGCGGGATACACGCGGGTTCATTCGCCAGCACCAGTTCGAGAAGGTCGAGCTTGTCTCGATCGTGCGGCCCGAGGAGTCCGAGGCCGAGCACGAGCGCATGACGGGGTGTGCCGAGGGGGTATTGCAGGCGTTGGGCCTGCCTTATCGCAAGGTGCTGCTGTGCACCGGCGACATGGGCTTCACCGCGCGCAAGACCTACGACCTCGAAGTGTGGCTGCCGGGACAAGGCGCCTATCGCGAGATTTCTTCCTGCTCCAACTGCGGCGATTTCCAGGCGCGGCGAATGAATGCGCGCTACCGGCCGGACAGCGGCGCCGACGGAAAGAAGGGCGGCACCGAGTTCGTTCATACGCTCAATGGCTCGGGCCTCGCTGTGGGGCGCACGTTGGTGGCC
>JAZKBJ010000067.1:13219-13756 GCA_040388685.1 Pseudomonadota bacterium | reverse complement strand
TTGCGCGGCGACAGCGCAATGTCGGCGCTGTTCGGGCATAAAAAGGGCGCATTTACCGGTGCGGCAGCAGATCGACCCGGTTTGCTGCGCACTGCCGACGGAGGGATGCTGTTCCTCGACGAGATTGGCGAACTCGGGCTCGACGAGCAGGCGATGATCCTCCGCGCGATCGAGGACAAGCGGTTCCTCCCCGTAGGAGCCGACCGCGAGTCTGAAAGCGATTTTCAGCTGATCGCCGGTACCAACCGGGATCTCGCCCAGTGTGTTGTTGATGGTACATTCCGCGAAGACCTCTTCGCGCGCCTCAACCTATGGACCTTCGAGCTTCCGGGGCTGGCTGAGCGCCGCGAAGATATCGCGCCGAACCTCGACTACGAGCTTGACCGCCACGCCGAGCGGGAGGGTGAGCGAGTGACCTTCAACAAGGAAGCGCGTGATCGTTACCTGGCATTCGCGATGTCAGGCGAAGCGCTTTGGCCCGGCAATTTTCGCGACCTTGCCTCCAGCGTCACCCGCATGGCGACCTTTTCCCCCACG
>JAZKBJ010000067.1:1267-13182 GCA_040388685.1 Pseudomonadota bacterium | reverse complement strand
TGTGGCAAGTGAGATTGCGCGGTTGAAGCGGTTGTGGCCGGGAACCGACCAGCAATCTGACGAACTCGGCGCTTTGTTGGCAGGCGATGCGCTGGAAACGCTCGACTCCTTTGATCGCGTCCAGCTGGCTTTCGTTGTCGAAACCTGCAAGGCCAGCCGTTCGCTCTCGGATGCCGGCCGCAAGTTGTTCGCCGCATCGCGGGCAAAGCGCGCCAGCACCAACGACGCCGATCGGCTGCGCAAGTATTTGGCGCGCTTCGGTATCGACTGGCGCGATCTAGCCTGACTCCCGCTTGCGGTGGCTTTGCCATCGTGCGCGGCGGGCTTCTTCCTGCGATTGCCCGCGCCGCTCTTCCGTCACGACGCCCTAGTCTTGTAGCTGAGCAATGGCCGCAGGCGGGCGATCACCCGCACCAGCCGTGCCTGCTCAAGATCGGCGATCACCCGCGAATATCCTTGTGGGCTTCGGGCGCTTCCTCGAGAATCAGGCGCCAAAGCGTGCAGTCGATGGCGGAGTCGAACAGCGCGCGATCTTGCACGCGCCGCCGATGATAGAGGTAAAACGGATATCCCGGATTTGCTTTGGATTGAGCGCCTGCTTCGGGCACGATTGTTCGTGCAGCGCTCCAGACTTGCCGCTTGGTTTACCCGGGTTCTGTTGCTGGCATCTGCGGCGGCCGAAGAGGCCACCAAAGTACGCTTTACAGCCCGACAGGCCCATAAGGTCTCAATGGCTTTGCCGACCAACTCACGACGTTCGGATGCAGGGCGGCTCGGGACACACCCCTGAGCGCCACGGTCAGGCTGTCAGCGCGCCGAGGTGGGTCTCCCATGTGATAGTATCGTTGTGGGAATGGGTGAAGCCGATCGCGCGTTCGAAATCGACGCAGGCCTTCGAGCGAAAGGCCACGATATAGGTGCGACGCCAGCGGTTCTCAGACAGATTCCCGCCTGATCCATGAACGATCAACTCATCATGCACGGTAATGTCGCCGCGCTTGAGCGGCAAGTCGACGACAGGATCGGAATCGGTCAGTTCGACGCTGAGGATATGAGACTTGGTGCGATCCTCGCCCATCAGCGGACGGTGAGGGCGCAGACCCTGTTTCTGCGAACCCGGTACGACTTTGAGGCAACCATTCTCGGTGTCCGCGTCGTCGAGCGCGAGGCTGCAGGTGGCAGTGAGTGGCTCGGGGGTTCCGGTGGGCCAGTATCCAAGGTCTTGGTGCATGGTGAACACAGCATCGGGCTTTGCGGGGCGCTTCGCCAGGAACTGATCGTAGTCCAGCGTCGCACTCTCTCCGAGCAGTTGGCGCGAGATCGAGGCTGCGCGCCTCTCGTACAGGTTGTCGCGCAGGCGCGGTTCGTAGTGCCGGGGGAGCACGGCATTTACGAGGCTGAAATTCTCGAACGCGCGGTCAAAAGGCCCGGACATGTCACAGAAATCCTTGCCCATACCGCTCACTTCACCGCGTATGAAGCGCTGGAAGTCAGCTTCCAGAGGTGCAAGCTCCTCCTCCGTCATCACACCGCGTAATGTGATGTATCCATCGCGATGAAACTGGGCGATCTCCTCTGGAGTGAGAATGTAATCGTCACCCTGTCGACCGAATTGCTGTTTCATATCCACGATACCCTCGAGCATTTCCAATGCGGCATTCCAAGCCCTGATTTTACGATGCGGAAGCGCCGCCGCTCCGCACGCGCCGGGCGCCAATCCTCAGGCGATGCAGATCGTCCCGTAACGCTCGGCCTGCATCGGGAAGATGTGCACGTCGGGCGGGAAGTAGGAGTAGCGGATGCGGGCGACGACCTCGATCTTGTGAACGCCCGGTTCGAGGCCGCCCGGCTTGTCGACAAGGATCTCGCCCCATTCGGTGAGGCCCCAGCGAGCAGTGATTTCCTCGCGCATTTCAGCAATCGTGTAGACTTCGTCGCGGATGCCGAAACGGTTCACTTCGTGATCGTAATAGACGCCGTCTACAGTCACGTCGAAGCCATCCAACTGTGACAGGCGGGTGCCGTGGTAGTTGGGGATGCGGATGCGGATGGCAAAGCCTTCGCGCGCGCCTGTGGGTCCGAAATTGCGGAAGCCGGTGCTCTGGATGAGCTGGTGTTCGAGCATGGTATTCTCCGGTAATCTTGGTTTGCGATGGGCGTCAGGCGAATTTGCCCTCGTCGAACTCGCGCTCCAGCTTGCGCAGTAGCACGTGCTGGCGGCGAACCTGGTCGATCGAGCGCCATGGTGCTCGCCAGCCTTCATATTCGCTCGACAGGTAGCCAGAATAGCCCGAGCGCTTGATTGCCGAGATAACTGGCTGCCACGGGATGTTCAGGTCGTCGAGGTTCTCGTCGATGTCGTGGAACTTGGCCTGGATGAACACGACGTACTTGGCGACATCAAGGAAGTGCTCCGGTGGAACCTTGATTCCGTTGAGGAATTCCATGTGCTTGCGCGCTTCGTCGTTGATCTGGTGCGAACCCCAGTGTGTCAGCGGACGGTCCTGGAAAATCCCTGTATCGATCATCAGGCCGAAGTTCTTCGTCCCGGTGCGCTGGATGAAGTTGATGTAGCCATCGACCACTTCATGCTTGATCGGTGTCGGGGCGTGGATTTCCGGGCAGATTACCACCCCAAGCTTCTCGGCGAGATCAAGGTTGCGCTCGGTGTAGGCTTCCCACTGCGGCTCGGGGATCAGGTCGTGCGAGAGCACGCCGAACTTCGGGCGCAGGAACTTGAAGCCGAGCTGGTGGGCAAGGCGCAGATCACGCTCGAGTTCGGCCGCGCCTTCCTCGACCGTGAGATTGCGCTGCAGGGTGATGCGCATGTCGACCCACGAGCACATGTTGGTTGGCTCAAGCTTGTGCTTGTCGAGCAGGCCGAACCAGCGGTCGAGAAACTGGCTGGTGGGGTTGGGATAGCCTTCGATCTGCCCCTCGCCAAGGATCTCGATGCCAGTGGCACCAGTATCGGCGATGTGGTCGAACGCGTCTTCCAGCGTCATGACAGAGCCGTAGTCATCGACGTAGCTGTAGGTTGAAACACCGTATTTGAACGAACTTGGCATGTCTTGCTCCTGGAAGGCAGGAGGCTAAGCCCGCCGGACTTCGCCTCCTGCCGCTATACATTTCGACCCGTTGCCGGATCAGAAGTTTACGCTCACCCGCACCCCGTAAGTGCGCGGCGGCTGGAACTGATAGTTGTCGCTGAAGCCGTTGAAGTTCTGCTCGGCGAAGGACAGCACGTTCTTGTTGAAGACGTTGCGGACATAGGCCTGCAGCTTCCAGCCCCCTGCGTTCGGCTCGATTGATGCCGAGAGGTTGCCGAGGAAATAGGATGGCGAGCGGATCTGCTGCAGGTTGAACGCCGAGAAGTAGAAGCTCGACGAGTATTTGCCGTCGGCGCGGACCGACAGGAGGTGGTCACCCAGCGGCACGCCCTGTTCGAAGCCCATCGAGGCGGTGAAGTGCGGCGCGTTGGGCAGCTGGTTCTTGCTGATGTCGACGTTCTGGTTGTTGCCGTTGGTGACGAGGATGTTGTCGCCAAATTTCGTGTCGAGCAGCGTGCTGTTGAGATAGAGCCTGGTGTTCTTGGCCACGCGGGCATTGAGCTGGCCTTCGACGCCCAGCACGCGGGCGCTGCCAACGTTGAACACGCCGGTCGAGCAGGTCGGGCAGGTGCTCTGCTGCGCCTGATATCCCTTGTAGTTGAAGTAGAAGGCGGCGAAGTTCAGCTGCAGGGCATTGCCCATCAGCGTGTTCTTGGTGCCGACTTCAAAAGCGTCGACCTGTTCGGCGCCATAGGGCGTAGCGGCGACCGAGCCGTTCGAATTGAAGCCGCCCGATTTGTAGCCGCGATCGTACTTGGCATAGATCAGGCGGCCCGATTCCGGACGCCAGTTGAGCCCGACGTGCCAGGTCGGCTTGCTTTCCTTGGTCTCGCCCTGGCCCGAATTGACGATCGGGAATGGCGGGCATGTACCGGGAGCCGGGAAGCCATTGCCGCACAGCGGAAAGGCCAGCGCCGGCAGGAACAGACGCGAATTGCCGGTGCGCGACTTGTTGTCCCAGGTGTAGCGGGCGCCAGCCGACAGCTGGAGCTGTTCGGTCAGGTCATAATCAGCCTGGGCGAAGATCGCGTCGGACTTGGTCTTGATCGCGAAGTCGAAAGCGATGCCATAGCGGAACGACTGGTCGGCGTTGGGCGCGAACGAGAGCGGCTGCCCCGGCGCGAAGAGGCCGGTCATCTCGCGGTTGTAGAGTCCGGCAGCGAGCGCGTTGTCTTCCGAGAAGTGGAAGTAGCCAGCCTGGATGAAGAGCTTGCCGGTCTTCTCGTTGCTGACGCGGACTTCGTGGTTCCAGGTCGTCGGGGCCTGGGTGTTGAGGTACTGGCGATTGGCCGGATAGTTCGGGCCGGTCGCGTCGAGCGTGAGGTCGAACTGCTGCTTGTCCCAGCCGCCCGAGTAGATCAGGTTGAGATTGCCGAGGCCGCTGTAGCTTGCCTCCCAGCGGATGCGTTCGCCCTTGAGCACGGTCCGGGTTGGAGAATCGCTGCGGAAGGCGGGGAGCGGATCGAAGCTGGGCTGCGGCGCGCCGAGCGTGTTCTTGAGCACCGCCTCGCCATCGGTGTCTCGATCATCGCGCTGATAGGACACCCACAGGTCGAGGCCATCCTTGGCGAAGCGGGCCTGGATGCGGCCGGACTTGAAATCCTCGTTGTCAGCGGACTGCATCACGCCGACCTGGCGGCGGTAGCCATCGTGCTTGAGGAAAGTGCCCGAGGCGCGCAGCGCGAAGTTCTCCGACAGGGCGAGGTTGACCGCGGCATCGGCGTTGGTCGTGTCGTAGTTGCCGTATTCGAACGAGGCCGAGACCTCGTTCCTGAACTTGGGGCGGTTGGTGATGATGCTGACGAGGCCGCCAGTCGAGTTGCGGCCCTGCAGGGTGCCTTGCGGGCCTTTCAGCACTTCGACGCGGGCGACGTCGTACATCGAAGTGTTGATCGAATAGGCGCGGTTGGTGAAGAAGCCATCGCGCGCAACCGGGACTGAAGGGTCGCCAAGTTCGGTCACATCGGTCGAGGCGATGCCGCGAACGGCGATGTAGGCCGAGCTGTTCGAGCTCGAGACGTTGAGGCTGGGGTCGATTGCCGAGAGATCGCGCACCGAATTGATGCCGCTATCGGCAAGATCCGCGCCGCTGTAGACATTGAGCGCGATCGGTGTGTCCTGCGCCGAAGTTTCGATGCGGTTGGCGGTAACGATGATGTCGCCCACGCCGCGGTCGGCGGCGGCTGCCTCGGCTGCCTGTCCAGCGGTCTGCGGCTGCTGAGCACCTTGCGCAAAGGCGGGCGAGCATAGCGCCAGGGCAGAAGTCGCAAGCAGTATGGCAGTGGTCTTCATTGTTTTCCTCCCGGTATCGGCGTCCGAGTTTTTGGGATCAGCCAATTTGATCATCGATTAGTTTGACCGGGAAAGGTCGTCAAGCGCAAATCTAATCACTGCTCTGATTGTTCGTCAAGGCAGGACGGCCGGACGCACAGAGCGCGCTCGGGGCGGTTGCCAGGTATTCAATCAGTGGGCTGTGTCAGTCCGCCAGGGCGGCCAGTGTAGCGCGGGCGACGATGGCTTCGGCGATGTCGATGCTGGGCACGGCGGCTTCGCTTAGCCGGATCACGCCCTTCTTGCGCATCGAGGAGAAGCCGTAGATCGCCGACCAGAAAGCGATCACCCTGAGGTCGGCCTCCTCATCGGCGATGCCGGGGACCGCTGCCATGAGATGGTCGCGCAAGTCGAAGTGCCCCTTGAGTTGGTAATCGAGCAAATGGGGATCGAGCACCGGCGAGGTAAGCTCGCTTTCGTACATCAGGTCGAGCAGGAAGGGGTTGGTTTCGGCGAAACGAATGAACAGCAGGCCCATCTTGCTGAGCTTCTCTGCCGAAGTCGCGGTGCTGCGCCGCACTTGCTCTGCCCCGTCGAGCATTTCTTCGAAGCCCTCTATGGCGAGCGCCAGCAGCAGCGATCGGCGGTCGGGAAAGTGATGGTAGGGCGCGCCGGGCGAGACGCCGACCTGCTGGGCCAGCGTGCGAATCGAAAGCCCGTGGTGACCATGTTGCCGCACGTATTCGCGGCCCGCATCAAGGAGGTCGCGGCGCAGGTTCTCGCGATGGTAGGGCTTCTTGGCTGGCATCACATCTCTCGAGCGACCGGACAATCTTCGGGGTGATCGCATTGCTTCCCTAACAGCAAACCGCCCTCTGGCCAGACGGAAAGCGCTGGTAGCTGAGTGAACAGGGTGTCTTGGGGCCCATAAATTCGGCGTAGTGTGCTTGCGGCTTGCCAGTCAATCTGATCGATGATCAATGGCGCCATGCATGACGAAGCATTGGTGACGCTGGCGGCGTCGGATTACGAAGTGACGATCGCGCCGGCCATCGGTGGCTCGCTGCGCAGCCTTGACTGGAAGGGCCTGCCGGTGCTCCGCAGGGCGCGAACCGCCCACATTCTCGACGCGGCCTGCTTTCCGGTCGTCCCGTTCTGCAACCGCATTGCCGAGGGGCGATTCGCGCTGGGCGGCGTCAGCTACCGCCTGCCGCCCAACTTTCCCGGCGCCTACCATCCCCATGCACTGCACGGCTACGGGTGGGTGCGGCCGTGGCGGGTGATCGGGCATGATGGGGCGTCGATCCGGCTGGCCCACGACTACGATGAGGGGGAATGGCCGTGGCGCTATCGGGCCGAGCAAAGCTTAGCCGTGGCGGTTGACGGCGTTCGGATGCAACTGGCGGTGACCAACCTCGGCCCCGGAGTCATGCCGGCGGGGCTTGGCTTTCACCCCTATTTTCCGGGCGATGACAGCGCCGTGTACCTAGGCCTGCATCGCTGCGAATGGCAAACGTCGTCTGAAGGGCTGCCGCTTGCGCTGGTGGATGCGGGCGAGGTGGTGGACTGGTGGCAGGGCGCGCCGGTCACCAGCCGCGCAGTCGATACGATCCAGGAGGGCCGCGAGGGAGTGCTCGCGATCCGGCGACCGGCGGACGATCTGCTGATCGAAATGGCGCCATCCGAGCCGCTGTCCTGCACCGGGGTCTATGTCGGGCTAGATGGTGACTTCTTCTGCGTCGAACCGCTTACCCACCCGACCGATGCGATCAACCGCGCGCCCAAGCGCATGGCGATGTTGGCTGAGGGGGAGACGCTTGAGGCCAGCTTGCTGATCCGTGCGCGACATATCGTTGCGCAGGGCGATTGACTTCGTCGCGCGATAATCTAATCAACGATTAAATAACCAGCAAGCGCGGGGAGCAACGAGCCTTGCGCCGCCCGGGAGGAATGGATGGAACCTGTCAGAATCGGCGTCGTAGGCGCGGGCGACATCAGCGCGGTCTATCTCAATGCGATTACGCGCTCGGCCGCGCTCGACTTGCAGGGCATTGCCACGCGCTCACCACAGGCGATTGCCGAGAAGGCGCACCGCTTCGGCGCGCGCGCCGCGACGGTGGCGGACCTGCTGGCGAACGAGTCGATCGAGCTCGTCGTCAACCTGACACCTGGCGTGGCGCACGAGGCAATCAACGGCGCGGCGCTGGAGGCGGGCAAGCACGTCTACTCCGAAAAGCCTTTTACTCTGTCGCTTGCGGCAGCGCAGCGGCTGGCAGACCTTGCCGAGCGGCGTGGGCTGCTGATCGGCTCGGCGCCCGATACGTTCTATGGCAGTGCACACCAGGCTGCGCGCAAGGCGCTCGATACGGGCGCGATCGGCAAGCCGGTGTTCGGCACCTCGTTCCTTGGATTGCCGGGGCTCGAACACTTCCACCCCAACCCCGAGGCGTTCTACCGGGCGGGGGGCGAGCCCCCGTTCGATGCCGGACCCTATTCCACGACGATGTGGATTAACCTGCTCGGGCCGGCGAAGCGGGTCTTCTCGATTTCAGCGGCGGGTCAGGCTGAGCGAACAATCCGCCGTGGCCCCCGGCAGGGAACGCCCTTTCCGGTGACAGTCGACACTTCGTTCAACACGGTGCTTGAGTTCGCGGAAGCCTCGGTCAGCTTTATCATCTCGCTCGACGTGGTGGTGCCGACGCTGCGGCCGGGCGAGTTGTTCGGCTCCGACGGCATTCTGGCGATGGCGGACCCGATGTTCTTTGGCGGCGAGCCTGCGGTGTTGGCACCGCCGGAGGCGCGCCGTGCCTTGGCTACCGCCGACCAGGGCTTTGCGACGCCAAACCGTCAGGACCACACGGGTCGCGTCGTGGCTGATTATCGGGGGGCGGGGCTGGTCGATCTGGCGCTCGCGATCCGCACCGGCAGCACCCATCGCACCGGGGCGGAGTTCATCGTGCACTCGGTGGAGGTGATGGAAGCCATCGTCAAATCGGCCGCGTCGCGCGCCGTGGTCGATCTCGTTTCCACCTGCGAGCGCCCGGCGACCATTGATCCCGCCACCGACGCCGCGCTGATCGCGCTGACGGCATCGCCGTTCGATCTGCCCGAGAATGCACCGGCCAACTGATTTATCGCCTTTTGAAGGAGTTTCCCAACGTGTCTGTAACCCACCGCATTCTCGCTGCCAGCCTGGCCCTTCTCGCTCCTGCCAGCGCGGTGGCCGCCGATGGTCCGCCCGATGGCTCGACGCCCGAACAGAAGGCGGCGATTGCCAAGGACCCGGCGTATCGCAAGCAGGACCTCGTACTGACCAACCTGCCGCGCAACAAGGTAGCGCCCCGCAAGCTGTTCAACGGCCGAGATCTGACGGGATGGGACAGCTGGCTCGGCTACACCGTGCCTGCCACGACCTATGCAAGCCCAAGCAGTGCGCCGATCGGGCTGAACCATGACACCTACGGCATATTCAAGGTCGTCGAGCAGGACGGCGCGCCCGCGATCTATTCGAGCGGCAAGCTGTTCGGCGGGCTGCTTACCCAGCGGCCCTACAGCAACTATCATCTCCATGTAGAATACAAGTGGGGCGCCAATACGTGGACGCCGATGCCGCGCAACAACGGGGTGCTCTATCACTCGCACGGTGCCTATGGAGCCTTCTTCGGCACATGGATGAGCGCGATCGAATTCGAAGTGGTGCCGCATTCGGTCGGCATGTTGCTGACCGTCGGGGATTCGAAGGGCAAGCCGTCGTTCGAGACGGTCGACTGGCGCGTCGGGGCGACGGTCCCGGTCGCCAACGATCCGACGATCCCCTACCCGAGCCGCCGCTACTTCCATGGCGGTCTGACCTCGCAGCTGACTTTCCCTACCTGGAACGTCGATGCCGGCACTGATGCGGAAAAGCCGCTGGGAGAGTGGAATTCGCTTGATCTCTATGTCTTCGGCGACAAGTCGATCCATGTGGTCAACGGCGTGCCGGTGATGGCAGCGACCAACCTCACCACCAAGGATGCCAAGGAGCGGAAGATCCCGCTGACCGGCGGCAGAATCCAGCTCCAGTCCGAAGGGGCGGAGACCTACTTCCGCGCGATCACGGTCGAGCCGATCCGCCGCCTGCCCACCATCACCGAGCGCAAGCCGCGCTGAATCGGGGGAGAGGACATCATGGCAGAAACGGTTTTCGAGCAGGTCACGGGCGAGCAGGACTTGCTCGATGTGGGCGAGTTCCGTGAGGCGGCCGAGCCGCTGATGCCCGAGCCCTACCGTAACTTCGTCAACAATGTCGGCATGGAACGCACCCTGCACGACGACATTGCCGCATGGCAGGCCATGCACTTGCGGCCCCGCGCGCTGGTCGATGTCTCGCACATCGATACCTCGGCGAAGGTGCTGGGCCAGCAGATCGCGATGCCGATCATGACCGCGCCTTTCGTCGGCTCGACGCTGGTCAATTCCGAAGGTGAGGTGGCGACCGCGCGCGGGGCCGTGGCGGCGGGCACGATCACCACGCTAAGTATGATGGGCACGCGGCCGCCCGAGGCGGTCGGCGCGGTGGCGCCTGGACGCTACTGGCAGCAGATTTACCTCATGCGCGATCGTGGCGTGGTCAAGGACGTGATCGAGCGGGCTGCTGCTGCCGGCGCTTCGGCGCTGTGCTTCACAGTTGATCTCCCGGTGATGCCGGCATTCCCGCGGCCCATGCGTCTTGCCGCCCAAGCGCTTTTCCAGCGGTGGCAGGAACCGGAGCACATGATGTATGCCGTCCGCGACTACGCAGACCGGCCGATGGGCGCGACCTTTCCCGATGCCGCTGCGACATGGGCCGACGTGGAATGGATGCGCGGCCTGTCCGACCTGCCTCTCATCCTGAAAGGTGTGATACGCGCCGATGACGCGATGCGCGCCCGCGATCATGGCGCGAGCGCCCTGATCGTATCCAACCACGCCGGCCAGGGCCTGCGCCATTCGCAACCGGTCGCCCTCGCGCTGCCGGCAATCGTTGAGGCCGTCGGGCGGGACATTGAAGTCTATGCCGACAGCGGCATTCGCACAGGCGCCGACGTTCTGCGGGCATTGGCACTTGGCGCGCGGGCCGTTCTGGCCGGCCGCCCGGTGCTGTGGGGCTTGACTGCGGGTGGCGCGCAGGGTGTCGAGCGTGTGCTGAAGTTGCTGCAGGCCGAACTTGCCGAAATCATGGCAATCACCGGAGCCACGAGCATAGATGCCATCGACAGGTCGGTTTTGGGTGCACGCGCGATCGTTTGACGGCACGTGGCGCTTTCACCCTGAGATGCCCGTTATGGTCAACCCGATTTACGCCAACGCCGATGGCACCAGTGCCCAGATCCGCCAGTATGACAGGCGCTGGGTGTGTACGGCGAAAGCCGAGAAGGCCTGGCAACTGGGGCAGTGGCTTCCATTCGAATGATGTGCGCGGGGCCGTGACTGCCACGAAGGTGCCGGTTCTGGTCAGGGGCAATGGCAAGGAACTCGGCGCACGGGCCGAGTTGGGCAAGTTCAATTTCACTGCGACCTATTGGTGGCTGAGTGTTGGCAGTGAACTGAGGTTCGTCGGCGACAGCAACGCCGTCGAGCCGACCGGGGCGAGCCATCGCCACGGTTACGAACTCGTCGCATTCTGGCGTCCTGTGCCGTGGTTGGCGATCGATGCCAATTTCACCGCCAGCCATGCGCGCTATGACAATGGCGACTATATTCCCAATGCTTTCGATAATGCCGGGCAGGTCGGCGTGTCAGTGGTGCGCGACAAATGGCAGGCGAGTGCGCGATGGCGGCATCTTGGCGGGTATCCGCTGGTTGAGGACAATTCTGTCCGCGACAAGGGCAGCAACGTCATCAACTTGCGCGGTGCGTTCAAACCGGGGCGCGCAGAACTTTACGCCGAAGTGCTGAACGTGTTCGACAGCCGGGACAAGGACATGGCGTACTACTACGAATCCTTCATCCCCGGCTTCGATACCGCACCTGTCGAAGGCAGGTTGAGCCGGGTGGTAGAGCCACGGACATTCAGGGTGGGTGTGAAAATCCACATGTAGCCGGGCAGGCCCGCGCCGCAGTCATCTGCAGCGCGGGATGCCTTCAGCACAGCAGCAGCATCGGGCTTTCGATCATCTCGCGCAGGGCTGCCATGAACTGCGCCGCAGCGGCGCCGTCGATGGCGCGGTGATCGAAGCTGGCGGTTGCGGCCATGATCGTCGCAAGCGCAATTTCGCCACCGACTTTCCACGGCTGCTCCACCCCGGCGCCAATGCCGAGGATCAGCGCCTGCGGCGGGTTGATCACCGGAAACATCTCGTCGATCCCGAACATGCCGAGATTGGAGATGGACGCGGTGCCGCCCTGATAGTCCTCGGGCATGAGTTTTCCGTCACGCGCCTTGGCCGCCAGTGCCTTGCTCTGCGATGCAATCGCGGACAGCGACAGCGCGCCGGCATCACGGATCACCGGCGTGATCAGTCCGCCCTCGATCGCAACGGCCATGGCGATGTCGACACGCGAAAAGCGGTGCAG
>JAZKBJ010000067.1:0-1257 GCA_040388685.1 Pseudomonadota bacterium | reverse complement strand
CTTCGCCGCCGAACTGGACGTTGGTGTCGGGCACCCGCTCTATTGCCTTGGCCATAGCCTTGATCAGCAGGTCGTTGACCGAAAGCTTGATGCCCTGCGCCGAAAGGCTGGCGTTGAGTTCGCCGCGCAGCTTCAGCAAGGCATCGAGCTGGCACCGCGCGGTGAGGTAGAAGTGCGGGACATTCTGCTTGGACTGGGTCAGGCGCCGGGCAATGGTCTTGCGCATTGCCGATAGCTTCACCGTTTCCACCGGCACACCGATTGGCGGCAGCATATCCGGGGCAGGGATGGCCGCAGAGACCACTGGAACAGCCGCAGCAACGGGCGTGGCGATCGGCTGCAAGCCAAGGTCAGCCTTGACGATCTTTCCGCGCACGCCGCTGCCGTTGACGGAGCCAAGGTCGAGCCCCATCGCGTCCGCGATACGGCGGGCCAGCGGCGTTGCGCTGATCGCTGACGTATCGGCGTTTTTGTGCACCTGAGCGGCCGGGGCGGGGGCAGGTGTGGCGGCTGGAACGGTAGGGGGCGACGGCGCAGGCGCGGGAGCAGGCGCGGCGACCGGGGCTGGCGGCGCAGCGGGCGTGGCGGCGGGGGCCGTAACCTCCACGATCTCATCGGCCTCGCTGAGGATGGCGATGACCGTCCCCACCGCGACATTCTCGCTGCCCTCGGGCACGCGTAGTTCGGCCACGCGGCCTTCGTCGATGGCTTCGAATTCCATCGTCGCCTTGTCGGTTTCGATCTCGGCGAGCAGATCGCCGGGCTTCACCAGATCGCCGACGCTCACCAGCCAGCGCGCCAGATTGCCCTTTTCCATCGTCGGCGAAAGCGCCGGCATTGTCAGTTCGAGGCCCACGATCATTCTCCCAGGAAGAGTTCGGCGGCAGCGTCGATGATCGCGTCTGCATCAAGCCGGTATGTGCGGTAGAGGTCGGGCAGATCGCCGGTCTGGCCGAAGCGGTCGATGCCCAGCGGGCTGACGCGCATTCCCTTGACGCCGCCCAGCCACGACAGGGCGCCGGGCGAACCATCGATCACGGTGACGAGGCCGGCGCCGGGGGCAAGATCGGACAACAGGTTTTCGACATGGCTCGGCGGAGCCTTGCTGCTGGTCCAGCGCGCGGCGCGGCGGGCCGACCAGTCGCGGTGGAGCAGGTCGGGCGAGGTCACGTTGAGCAGGCCAAGTCCGGGAATATCCTCCACCAGTTGCGCCCACGCATCGAGCACTTCGGGCGCGATTGCACCGGTGAAAGCAAT
>JAZKBJ010000066.1:0-4120 GCA_040388685.1 Pseudomonadota bacterium | reverse complement strand
CTTCGAGCGCGATGCCCATCAGGCGGGCGCGGGTGGTCTGGGCCTTGGCTGAAACGATCGCCACCTTCTGCCCAACCAGCGCATTGACGAGGGTGGATTTTCCGGCGTTCGGCGCGCCAAGCACGGCCACGAGGCCACATTTTTCGGTCATGTCAGGGAATCTCTATCAACTAAGCTGGGGTGTATAGGCCAATTGGCCCTCAGGCATAAGCCTGCATGAAGGCCTGCGCGGCAGCGGTCTCGGCTTCCTGTTTGCTCGATCCGCGTGCGCTGGCCTCGCCCACGCCCTTGACCTCGACCGAGACGGTGAATTTTGCCGCGTGATCCGGCCCTTCGCGGCTGACCATCGTATAGACCGGCGGCTTTCGGCGATTGCCCGCCGCCCATTCCTGCAGGGCGGCCTTGGGATGCTTGCGCTGTCCGGTGCCGGATGACATCGGACGGTCCCACAGCTTGCGCACGAAATCACGCGCCGCATCGAAACCGCGCTCGACAAACAGCGCGCCGATCAGGGCTTCCATCACATCGCCCAGAATGTTGTCGCTCTGCGCCCCACCATCGTCCCGCGCCTGTTTGCCCAAGCGGATGTTGAGCGGAAGCCCGATCTCCCGCGCAACATCGGCGCAAGTTTCGCGGCTGACCAGCGCATTCAGCCGCTGCGACAGCTTGCCCTCGGCGGCATCGCTCTTTTCGTGCAGCCACTCGGCGACCACGAGGCCAAGCACGCGGTCGCCCAGAAACTCCAGCCGCTGGTAATCGCGCGCTTCCCCCATCGACCCATGCGTCAGCGCCTCGGCCCAAAGCGCGGGCCGGGCAGGGTCTGCGCCTGTGAGCTGTGCGACGTAGGCCCGTGCTTCTGCAGACAGCGTGCTCAGAACGTGCCCCCGATCCGGTGCCAGCGGGCAGCGCTGAACCACGTCCAAGGCAGCAGCCAGTTGGCGCTGCCATCGGTGGACCACATCATCACCGTTGCGCGACCGACCAGATTGGCCTGCGGGACGATGCCTACGCCACCGCCATCGGCGGCCGGAAACCGACTATCCATCGAGTTATCGCGATTGTCACCCATGACGAAGAGGTGGCCCTCCGGTACAACCACTGCCTGTGTGTTGTCAGCGTCTATACCCCAAGGATTATTTGCGAACGAAGGGCCGAAATCTAAGACGTTGTAGGTCTTGCCATTCGGGAGCGTCTCACTGAATTGCGGATAACGGCAAATGCGATTGCCTTTATCATCAACTGTTGCAAACTGAACGCGAGCGCAGTCGGTATTCGGACTAACGGGGATCACAAAGTCCGCGACCCGCTGCTTTGGGATCGCTTTGCCGTTGAGATGCAGCGTACCGCCAATCATCTGCACGGTGTCGCCCGGAAGGCCGATCACGCGCTTGATATAGTCCACGTCGTTGCCCGGCGGTGCCTTGAAGATCACCACGTCGCCTCGGGTTGGCTGGCTTGCCAGAATGCGTCCGGGGATCAGCGGCGCGCTGAATGGCAGCGAATACTTGCTGAACCCGAATGGCCACTTGGCGGCGAGCAGGTAGTCCCCGTTCTCCAACCGTGGCAGCATCGATTCCGATGGAATGTTGAACGGCGCGAAGATGAAACTGCGGAAGATAGCGACCACAAGCACCAATTTGACGAGGAAGACGGGGAAGCTGTCCTCCTTCTTCTCCTTTTTCGCAGGCGTCGGGTGGGCCGAAGTCTGCGGGGCAGGCACTGGCGAGGTGTCGGGCGTGTCGTTCATGGTCGCGGTCATGTTGCCAGCAATGCCCTTCGTCAAGTGTGTTATTTGAATAATACAGCGCCGAAATACGTCTGCAAAGCTTGCGCTGCAATGAACAGGCGTCTTGGCGGGCGCACTTTCAGCGGGCATAGCGCAGTCTCGCAGTTGCGAAGGAAAGAGGATCGTCATGAGCGTAGCCGAAGCGGAAACCTATTGGACGGCGCTTGAAGGCCTGCCCCGGCCGACGCTCCAGAGCCTGTTCAGCGATCCTGCCCGCCTCGATACTTATGCCACGACGCTGGACTTACCGGGCGGCGCGATCCGCTTCGACTGGTCGAAAACGCATCTTTCGCTGGAAGTGGTTGCCTTGCTTGGTGCCATTGCCGCAGCGATGTACGTCGAAGGTCGCCGCGCCGACCTGATCGGAGGCGAAAAGATCAACAACACAGAGGGCCGCGCTGCCGAACACACGGCAGAGCGTGGAATCGGCAAGGAATCGAGCGTCGAAGAGGCCGAAGCGCTGCATGCCCGCATGGCCATGCTGGTCGATGCCATCCACGAGGGCGCGCTGGGCGAAGTGAAAAGCCTGATCCACATCGGAATCGGCGGCTCCGCCCTTGGCCCGGCGCTGGCGATCGATGCGCTGACCCGTGACGGCGCTAAAGTCGCCGTCCATGTCGTCTCGAACATTGATGGTTGCGCGTTAGAGGCCGCGATGAAGGTTTGCGACCCCCATACCACCCTGATTGCGCTGGCTTCGAAGACCTTCACCACCACTGAAACCCTGACCAATGCGTCGTCGGCGCTTGAATGGCTCAGCGAAAGCGGTGTGGCTGATCCCTACGGACGGGTTATCGCGCTCACCGCAGCGCCCGAAAAGGCCGTGGAATGGGGCGTTGACGAAACCCGCGTGCTGCCGTTTTCCGAAACGGTAGGTGGGCGTTATTCGTTGTGGTCGTCGATCGGTTTCCCGGTCGCCATGGCGCTTGGCACTGCAGGCTTTGCCGAATTTCTCGACGGTGCTGCTGCGATCGATCGCCACTTCGTCGATACCGACTTGGCCGACAACGTCGTTGCCCGCGCTGCCTTCGCCGACCTCTATTATACGCAAGTGCGCGGCTGCCAGACCCGCGCAGTGTTCGCTTATGACGAACGCCTCGGGCTTCTGCCCGATTATCTCCAGCAACTGGAAATGGAATCGAACGGCAAGCGTGTTCTCGCCGATGGATCGCCGCTGACCCGGCCCAGCGCCCCAGTGACATGGGGCGGGGTGGGCACCGATGCCCAGCACGCCGTGTTCCAGCTGCTCCATCAGGGCACGCATTTGATCCCGGTCGATTTTCTTGCCGTCAAGGTGCAGGGCCACGATCTCGACCCGGTGCATCACCAGATCCTGCTTTCGAATTGCTTCGCGCAGGGCGCAGCACTTATGGCGGGCAAGGCGTCGGATGATGGCGCGCGGGCTTATCCCGGCGACCGTCCTTCAGCGACCATCCTCTGCGATGATCTCAACCCCGCCACGCTCGGCGCGCTGATCGCTTTTCACGAACACCGCACTTTCGTTTCGGCGGTGATGCTCGGGATCAATCCTTTCGACCAGTTTGGTGTCGAACTCGGCAAGGCCATCGCGAAACAGATCGACGCAGGTGGAGGCGAGGGCTTCGACCCTTCCACCGAGTCGCTACTCGCACTGGCAGGCATCGGCAACTGATCGTTTGGTGACCTAACAAATTGTCCTGAAATCCCTCTGGTCTTGATCGAGGCCAGAGGCCATATGCGCTGTTCGACAAGGAGCGCATAATGGCTGAACAGGACTTCGACTACGACCTCTTCGTGATCGGTGCGGGATCGGGTGGTGTGCGCGCCAGTCGTATTGCCGCCAGCCACGGTGCACGCGTGGCGGTCGCCGAGGAGTACCGGGTCGGCGGAACCTGCGTCATCCGTGGCTGCGTGCCAAAGAAGCTGCTGGTTTACGGTTCGCACTTCGCCGAAGAACTGCAGGATGCGGCCAACTATGGCTGGACGGTCGAGAAGATGACCTTCGACTGGCCGACGTTACGTGACGCCGTCCTGAAGGACGTTGACCGCCTTAACGCGGCCTACACGTCCACGCTTGATAACAACAAGGTCGAGCGCTTCCTTGAACGGGCCACGATCACCGGACCAAACTCGGTCAAGCTGGCAGGCAGCGGACGCGAGGTAACCGCGAAGTTTATCCTTGTTGCGACTGGCGCCTGGCCGGTCATGCCCGAATTCGCCGGGTCGGAACACTGCATCACCTCGAACGAGGTGTTCCATCTCGAAAGCTTGCCCAAGCGGGTGGTCATTTCGGGGGCGGGTTATATCGCCATGGAATTTGCCCTTGTATTTATTTAGTTGGAAAATAGCCCCAGC
>JAZKBJ010000065.1:8077-9632 GCA_040388685.1 Pseudomonadota bacterium | reverse complement strand
GACCACCGCCATGATCATCCCGGGCACTCCCGCCAGCAGGAAGGCCATGCGCCAGCCATAGGCGGCGGCGACCATGCCACCGACGATGAAGGTCACGATCGACCCTATGGCCGATGACAGATACCACAGGCCAACCGCAGTCGACCGCTCACGCGGGGGGAAATAATCGGACAACAGCGAAAGCCCGGCGGGAGAACCGCCCGATTCGGCAAGGCCCACCACGCAGCGCGAGACGAGCAGCATCGTCCAGCTGGTGGCCAGACCGCAAACGGCGGTCATGGCGCTCCACAGCGCGAGGATGATCGCCAGCGTGTTCTTGCGCACCGTGCGGTCGATCAGCATGCCCATCGGCAGCACCGCCGCGCCATAGAACAGCCCGTAACCAAGGCTGGAGATCAGGCCAAGCTGGGTATCGGTCAGGTCGAATTCGTGGCGCACCGGCTCCATCACGATGCTGACGACCATGCGGTCCATGATGTGGCAGCTGTGCGCCAGCGTCAGGACCAGCAGCACGATCCAGCGATATCCGGAGGCTTTCGCCGCCGCAGTGGACCCGGACATGCTCATCCCTTTCGTGTTGTCATTGGCACCCGGTCCGCCAAGAGAGCCGGCAATGCTTGCGGGCCAACCGCCCGGTCGGGGCAGAGGTCCCGCCAAACGTCGAAGCGCGAACCCACCTTTGGATAGGCAAGTACCGTGCAGCCCCGTGGCACTGGCGCACAATGCAGTGGTTTTCAGCGCGCGCGGATTGGCGGGCGAGGATGGCCGAGGAAGAGTGGAAGGCAGTTAACGATGAACGATGTTGCGACCAGCCCGGCCCCTGCGCGGGACATGCGCCACTGCGCCCTGTATGACCGCAAGATCATCTATGACAATCCGCACGAAACGATCGTTCCGGAAGTCCATGCCGGGCCTGCGGTGTTTCTTGCCGACAATGTCGCGCTGAACCAGCCGGGCTGGGTCGTGCGCCGTGCCGAGGACATGCGCAAGATCTACGCCGACTCGGAGAACTATCACAAGAGCGGCAACACCGGCTTTGCGGGGATGATCGGTGAGGACTGGGACATCATCCCGACCGAACTCGATCCGCCGGTGCACACCGCCTATCGCTCGGCGCTCAACCCACTCTATTCGCCCAGCCAGATGATGAAGCTGGACGGCAAGGTGCGCGGGCGCGCTCAGGAACTGATCGCCAAGTTCAAGGACAAGGGCGAATGCGAATTCGTACAGGATTTCGCCATCCTGTTCCCGATCACCATCTTCCTCGAGATGATCGATCTCCCGGTCGAACGGCTTGAGCAGTTCCTCGAATGGGAAAACCAGTTGCTGCGCGGCACCGACCGTGATGTGCAGATTGCCAGCGTGCGGGCGGTCAAGGACCTGCTGATGGAAACCATCGCCGAGCGCCGCAAGAATCCGGGCGACGACCTGATCAGCAAGTGCATGACGCTGGAGGTGGACGGCCGCAAGTGGAACGACCGCGAAGTGTTCGGCCACGCCTTCAACCTCTATCTTGGCGGGCTGGACACCGTGACCGCCAATCTCAGCCTGCAGT
>JAZKBJ010000065.1:5989-8067 GCA_040388685.1 Pseudomonadota bacterium | reverse complement strand
AACCCGCAGGACCAGCAGACCATGCGCGAGAACACCCCATCGCAGAACGTGGTGGCGGTGGAAGAACTGCTGCGCGCCTATGCGGCCGTTTCGACCCAGCGCATCGTTTCGAAAGATCATGAGCTTGGCGGCCATACCTTGCGCGCGGGCGATGTCGTGTCGATGTCGACTCCGCTCGCCGGGCGCGATCCCGAGGCCTATGACAATCCGCAGGAGGTTCGGCTCGACCGCAAGCCGATGCATGTCACGCTCGGCCACAGCATCCACCGGTGCCTTGGCCAGCACCTCGCCCGGCGCGAATTGCAGACCGCGATCGAGGACTTCGTGAAGGCGGTGCCGATGTTCCGGTTGCAGGAAGGCTTCCGCGTGCCTTGGTTCACCGGCAACGTCATCCAGGTGACCGAACTGCCGCTGCGCTGGGGCTGACCCCGGCGCTCAGGCCAGTCGGTTCTGGACCAGCCCGGTTCTAGGCTAACCCGGCGTGATGCAGTGCCGTGGTGTCGGAATATTCCGCAAGCCGGGTAATCGCGCCGTTTTCGACTGTGGCGATCAGCAGGAACGGTGTGGCGATCACGCCGGCGGGGGTGTCACTCTCCAGCGTCGCCTGCTGCGCGAAGCCGCCGGGGTGCAGGTGCACGCGCATGTCCTTGTAGCGCGGGTTGGCGAAGGTTTCGCGGCCCGCATCAAGGCGAGTGCGGTAGGCGGCCTTGTCCAGCTGGGTGGCGGGATCGAAATTGAACCAGACCACCGCGTGATCGGCGAGATGGCTGACGATCCGATCGCTGTCGAGCGCGCGGCAAGCCGCTTCCCACGAGCGTGCGACGGTGGCTACGCTGTCCACGGCCGCCTGCGTCATGCCGATGCTCCGGCCGCGGCTTGGCGCTGGTTCGCCACATGCGCCTCGAACTGGTCGCGGTTGTCGGCGACGTGGGCGAAGGCCTTGGTCACCCCGCCATCGACGCGCAGGATCTGCCCGCTGACGAAGCGGCCATCGTCCGAAGCCAGCAGCGCGACCATCGCGGCGATGTCCTCAGGGTAACCCAGTTCCGGGGTCAGGTGATGGCGTTCGACCATCCGGATCAGTTCGGGCTGGTTGGCGCGCGATGGGGCGGTGGGCACCATGCCGGGCGAGATCGCATTGCAGGTCACGCCCTGCTTGCCATATTGCGCGGCGACATAGAGCGTCAGGGCGTTGATCGCCGATTTCGATGCCGCATAGGCCGTGCGCGCCAGATCGCCGAGCAGCGCCGCGCCCGAACTGGTGTTGATGATCGCGCCGCTGCCCGATGCGAGCAGCGCGGGCAAGGCATGCTTGATCATCAGCATGGTGCCGCGCGCGTTGACCTTGAACGTCTCGTCCCAGACGTCGATGTCCATGTCACCGGCCATGCCGTCGCGGTTGAGGAAATCGGCATTGGTCGCGGCGCCGTTGTTAAAGACCACTTCCAGCTTGCCGTAGTGCGCCAGCGTTTGGTCGATCAGCGCGGCGATGCTGGCGGGATCGCCAAGATCGAGATGCAGCGCGATGGCATCGCCGCCTGTGCTGCGGATTTCTTCCGCCAGTTTCTCGGCCGGTTGCAGCATGATATCCGCGATCACGACCTGCCCGCCTTCGGCGCAAAGCCGCCGTACGGTGGCCGATCCCAGGCCGCCAGCGCCTCCGGTTACGATGCAGGTTCTTCCTGTCAGTCTGCCCATGGTCTGGCTCCTCAGCTCTTGGCCGGCTTGTAGGCGTCAACGCCGCCGCGCGTTTCGGCAACGTGCGGGAAGTGCGTGGAAATCCCGCCGTCGACCGGGATGATCTGCGCGGTAATGAACTTGCCGTCGTCGGACGCGAGCAGGGCCACCATCGCGGCAAGGTCTTCGGGCCGCCCGAGGCGCGGGGTCAGGTGATGGGCAAGGTAGAGGTCGAGGTTGTGGCCTTGGTTCATCGCTGCGTTCTCGGTCACCACCAGCCCCGGCGAGACCACGTTGCAGCGGATGCCCTGCTTGCCATACTGTGCCGCGACATACTCGGTCAGCACGTTGATCGCGGCCTTGGATGAGGCATAGGCCACGCGGAACAGATCGCCGCGCAG
>JAZKBJ010000065.1:0-5979 GCA_040388685.1 Pseudomonadota bacterium | reverse complement strand
GATGCGCCCGAACTGGTGTTGATGATCGATCCGCCGCCGCCGGCAATCATGTGCGGCAGGACGTGCTTGATCATTAGCATGGTGCCGCGCGTGTTGATGCGGAACACGCCGTCCCACACATCGGCGTCCATGAACTCGACCGCCGCGTCATTCACCATCGTTTCATGGCGGGTGTCGGCGGCGTTGTTGAACAGCACGTCGATCTGGCCGTAGTGCGCGACAGCACCCGCGATCAGGGCTGTGATGCTCGCCTCATCGGCAAGGTCGAGGTAGTGGGCGACCGCCTCCCCCCCCGCTTCCCGGACTGCCTGCGCTGTGCGTTCGGCACCTGCCAGATCGATATCGGCCAGCACCAGTCTTGCCCCTTCGGAGGCGAGCCGCCGCGCGGTTGCCGCGCCGATCCCGCCGCTGGTGCCGGTGAGGACGGCGACTTTGCCTTCCAGACGTCTCACTGGAATTCCTCGCGGGCAAAACCGGGGCGGGTGGCGGAAAGGGTGGGCATCCTGCAATCTCCCTGCTGCGCTCGTGGCGCAATCTCTGGAGCAACCATTGCAGCACCGCCCTGCCATGGTTCCTACCTCTCGGCAGGAGGCTCGTGCGTGGTAGCGGGGTAGCTCGAATCCATAATCATGCATAAAACGGGCCGAAGATTTCTCTCGAAACCCATCAAACAGGACGGCTCAAATAGCGAACCATGCACGTTCTGACGGAGGGAGAACCGTCAGGGTGCAGATGCAGGAGAGGCCAATGCCATACAGAGTCGACATCCCCGCAGATCGCGAACCGCTGGTCCATATCCTCAACCACGTCGGCACCGAAAAGCTGCTGGACACGCGCCAGCGCATGTTCCGCACGATCTATGACGCGCCCGAAACCACATTGACCGCGCGCGAACGCGAAGGCATGCGCATCATGGGCGCGGCGCGCACGAATTGCCCGATCTGCGCAGGCATGCGGCTGTGGCGCGATTGGCCGGGCTTTGCGGGCGGCGAGATTCCGGAGGAATTCTACCAGAACGCCGCCGACTGCAACTACGATTGGGAAGGCTTCACCCCGCGCGAAAAGCTGCTGGTGGAATTTGCCGACCGGTTCGAGCGCGACATCGAGAGCATCAACGGCGACGATGCGTTGTGGGAGCGGATGCATGCGCTCCTGACCGAGGCCGAAATCGGCGATACCTTGCTGATGCTTGGCTGCTGGGTCGGCACAGGGCGCGTGCTCAAGGCGATGGGCATCGGCAGCGTCTGCGTCGTGCCGCCAACGCCCGAAACACTGGCAGCGCTGCGCAATGACCAGTTGAGCGATGCGGCGGGCCTCGTCCCGGCGGAATGAGACCTGGACCTGACCGGCGGCGCTCCGCCGGTCAGGCGGTCGGAGTGAAGGTGATCGGCGGCAGCGACATGCCGTCCATATATTCGTCGCAGCGGGTGATCTGCCGGCCCCGCGTGTGAAAGACCATGGCGAAGGGTACGTCGGTGCGCGTGCCAGCGCCCTCGATGGCAATATCGCCGAGGCACTCCTGCAGCACGGTGTTCCCGCCCATCGCGGTCAGCCTGATATCCTTGAACTCGATCTGCATGACCTTGAGCGCCTCGACCAGCATGGCAAACTCTTCGTCCTTGTCCAGGTTCTTGCGGACGGTGGCGTGCCACTGGATGAAGTCGTCTGCGGCGATGGCCTTCATGCCTTCAAGATCGCGGTTGCCCCAGCAGGCGTTCCAGCGCTCGACCGCGATGATCGAATCGGGCCGGGCAAGCGTATCGGTCATGGCGGTCACCCTCTCAGAAATGCTGGCGGCATGGCAGCGATGTGTATGGGGTTTGAGTCCCCGCAACTGACCCTCCGGCGGATAGGGACCGTGCCGACGATCGCACGGCACCATGCCCTCAACACGACAAGACGGGAGAGTGCAGATGCGCAGGCTTGAAGGAAAGATCGCGGTCATCACCGGCGGCGCGGGCGGGTTGGGTTCGGCCACGGCAGAGCGGTTCGTCAGCGAAGGCGCGACCGTGGTGGTCGCCGATGTGGCCGAGGCCCGCGCAAAGGACGTTGCCGCGCGCATCGGCGGCGGGTCCATTGGCGTGCATTTCGATTGCGGCGATCCCGCGTCGATCGAGGCCGGGATCGAAGAAACGGTCCGCCGCTTCGGCAAGATCGACATCCTGTTCAACAACGCCGCTGCCACGTCGAAAGAGGTCAACCTACAGGACCGCACCGCCGTCGACATTCCCATCGAAATCTGGGATCTGGTGATGAACGTCAACGTGCGCGGGGTGATGCTGGGCTGCAAATACGCGCTTCCGCACATGATCCGCAATGGCGGCGGGTCGATCATCAACACGGCTTCGGATTCCGGCCTGATGGGCGACAATGTCCGCATCGCCTATGGGACGTCGAAAGCTGCCGTGATCGGGCTGACCAAATATGTCGCCTCGCAGCACGGGCGGCAGGGCGTGCGCTGCAACGCGATCCTGCCCGGACCGATCATCAATGACAGTCTGGCCGAATATCCCGATCTGGTCGCACGCATCAAACGACAGGCGCTGACCTCGCGGATCGGTATTCCGGCGGATATCGCGGCGATGGCGGCGTTTCTGGCGGCGGACGAATCCGAATACATCACCGGCCAGGCCTATTCGGTCGATGGCGGGCATCTCGCGCATCAGCCGCAAATGGCGGACATGCGCGAACTGGAAGCGCCAGAACTGCCGCCTGTCGATACGTTCTGAACCTGCGCGGGCAAGGCTGCCACCGGTCAGGTGGTGGCCTTGCGCTCGCCGCTGCGGCGTTTGGCCGTGGTGCGCGTGTCCGCCGGTGGATGCTCGAAATTTGCTTCGATGAAGGCGACGACCTTGTCGTGATTCTCGCGCCAGAGACCCAGCGCCTCGTCAACGCGGTGATCGATCACCGCATCGAGGAAGCGGCGGTAGTCTTCGTGCAAGCCCTGTTCGTAGCGCGCGAGTTCGCGGAAAGTGTGGCGATAGCGCATCTGCTGTGCATAGAGTTGCGCCCAGGCGTGGAGCAGCCATGTGTTGTCGCACCGCGCGAACAGCAGGCGATAGAACCCCTCGCGCTGGCGCACATAGGCGTCCATGCTGAACTCGTCGTCGCCCACTTGCGCCAGAACGCGCGACGAGATGTGATAGGCCGAGAGCAGCGCCCCTTCCCAAGCAATATCGCCGTTGGCGATGGACGAGCGCAGCACCGGCAGTTCGATGGTCAGGCAGGCCTCCGCCAGTTCGCGGTAGCCATCGACCGACAGTGGCACGGCGCGAAACCCGCTGTTGCGCTCGATCGTCACCAGTCCTTCGGCGGCAAGGCGCGACAGCCCTTCCCGCGCCGCAGCCTGGCTGATGCCGAGATCGCGCTGCAACTGCGATATCTTGAGCCGCGAACCGGGCTTGAGGCGGCATGAGATGAGGCCCGCGCGGATCTGGACATAGGCGCGGTGAGTAATGCTCTGATCGTCATGGTCAGCGGCAGATGGCCCTGCGGCGCCGTGCGAAGGCTCCTCGGGCGCGCGCGCACTGGCGCGGCTAGCAGTTTCTGGCCGGTTCATCGATCCAAGCCATAGCAATAGGTGTGACTGGCTTGTCAATTGCGCCTGCCCCTGAATCACGCACCTTCAGGCCGAAAATATGCATGATCCGCCACATTTCAGGCAATTTCGGGCAGGGGGCGTGCGCTGCGTCGCAATGTCAGAAGCACGCCGATGCCGGCCGCGAGCGCGCAGGCGCCGAAGATGTGGAACACCGCAGCGGGGCCGACTGCCGCCGAAATCTCGCGCGCGATGAACGGGAAGGCCACTTGCACCGCAAACATCGCCGACATGGCCCAGCCGATGCCGCGCGCGATGTTGGTCGATGTGGCCGCGATATGCGCGTTGACGTTGGGCGCGAAAATGGCGAGCCCGCACGAAACGACGAACATGCCCGCCACGAACAGTGGCAGCGAGGTGGAGAGTCCAGCCACCAGCAGTCCTGCCCCTGACAGGACCAGCGTGACGGTGAACAGGGCTATCGCCCCGAAGCGGGCATGGAGGCGGCCATAAAGGCTGGTCATCATCAGTGAGGCGAGCGACATGACGCTGAGCGGAATGGCGGCGAGGCGCGGATCGGTCACGCCGATTGTCTTCAGGTAGAACGGCGCGAACATCGGGCCGACATACATGACCAGCCCGATGAAACCAGCGAGCAACAGGAGGACCGGCGCAACGCCCAGACCCTGCGCCTTGTCCTGCCCCGTAGGCGCGATCTTGCGAACTGTCGGTACTGCCTTCGCCGGAAGCGTCAGGGCCATCGGCACAACCACGAGCGCGACGAGGTGGATGAGGAAAGGCAGGCGCCAGCCAATCGTCGACAAGGCACCGACCGAGGGAAAGGTCAGGATTGCACCCACTGCCGAAACCATGGCGTTGCGGCCGTACATGCGCGGCCGGATGGTGGCGTCCAGTGTGCCGATCCCGGCGAGGCCTGCGGTCATCGCGCCTGCAACGCAGATACCCAGCAGCAGCCGCGTGAAAAGGATCACCGGCAGGCTGTCCAGCACGAACGGCACCGTTCCGCACAAGGCGAAGGCGATGAGCGATATGACATAGACTGGCTTGTAGCCCCAACGCTCGATCATCCCGCCGATAATCGGCGAGCTGAGCGCGAAGGAGAAGCCGCTGGCCCCGCCGATCAGTTGCGCCAGCAATTCGGCATTGGGATCATCGCCAAAGGCCGCGGCCACCCGTGGCAGCGCCGGACCGAGCGCGAACAGCCCGAGCATGGGAAAATAGGAGCTGACCAATAGCGCCCATAGGCCCATGCGCCCCGGCATTTGCGCGTCCGGTGCGCTTCCCTGCATTGATTCCACTGCGCCTGGCTCCCATGATCCGCGGCGGTCATCGCGTGACGGCCTGTTTGGTCGAGGCTACACCGCGCCCACCCCCTCGCGCCTACCGCCTGATATGGGCAGTGGCGGCCGCGAAACGCCTTCCTGCCTTGCGACAGGTTCACGCCGCACCGTGCTTGCCAAAGTGCCGCCGTATATCCGGCCGCCCTCGGACGGGGCAGCCAAGCAGCGACAAGGCTCCGCGATGACTACCAGCGACCGACCGATCTTCCGCCCGCTGACCGTGCGCGGGGTGACCTTGCGCAACCGTATCGTAATGTCACCGATGACGCGGATGGCATCGCCGGGCGGGGTGCCGTCCGAACCGATGGACGCCTACTACCGCCGCCGCGCCGAACATGGTGTCGGGTTGATCGTGACCGAAGGCATCGGCGTCGATCACCCGACGGCGCTTGGTTCGGGATCGCTGGGCGAGGACAACATGCCTGAACTGCATGGCGATGCGGCGGTGGCGCGGTGGCGCGAGATCGTCGCGGGCGTGCATGAGGCAGGCGGCGTGATTTTTCCGCAATTGTGGCACCAGGGACCAATCCGCGCGCACCGCACCGGCCCTTATCCCGAGCTGATGTCATCGCGGCCATCGGGCCTGTGGGGCCCCAAGGGCGGTTTCAGCACCGTGCCCGAACCGTATCTTGAGGAAATGCTCGCACCCACCGCGCCGATGACCGACGAGGATATCGTCGATGTGATCGCAGGGTTTGCGCGCAGTGCCGCCAATGCCCGCGCGGCGGGATTCGATGGTATCGCAGTGCACGGCGCGCACGGCTATCTGCCCGATGCGTTCTTCTGGCACGAGACCAACCACCGCGACGATCGCTGGGGCGGCACCGCGCTGCGCGAACGCGCACGTTTCGGGGCCGAACTGGTCAAGGCAATCCGCGCGGAAGCTGGCGATATGCCGATCATGTTCCGCTATTCGCAGTGGAAGCAGCAGGACTACGACGGCCGTCTTGCCCAGACTCCGGCCGAGCTCGAAGGCCTGCTTGGCGCGCTGTCCGATGCGGGCGTCGATATCTTCGATGCGAGCACGCGCTACTACCACCATGCCGCTTTCGAAGGTTCGCCGCTGACGCTCGCCGGATG
>JAZKBJ010000064.1:640-4208 GCA_040388685.1 Pseudomonadota bacterium | reverse complement strand
ACTTGATCTTGGCTTCCTTGAACTCGACATGCTTGCGCACGACGGGATCGTACTTGCGGAAGGTCATCTTCTCGGTCGTGTTGCGCGGGTTCTTCTTGGTCACGTAGAAGAAACCGGTGTCTGCGGTCGAGACCAGACGGATCTTGACGGTGGTGGGCTTTGCCATTGCTCTATCCTGAACTTTTCGCGCGAATCTGAAACGAATGTAGCGGCGCGTTGCCACGCCGCCTTCACATAAGTTTGGGTATGTGGGGCGGGCGGTTGGGGTAGAATCGGTGCGAAGTCAAGAGCGCAGTGCCAGCGCGCTGCATTTGCCGGAACGCGGACGCCGTGGTAGTGGTTGCAACAGAAACCATGTCCAGCACCATCGCCTTGCCCTTCGACTATGCGCGTCTGCCCGAATTGCCGGCAGGCGTCTATACCGCCCCCCTGCGCCGCCCGGCCTATATCGGGGAGGATTGGCTCGAACCCGCACAGCACGCCTATAGCCCCGCCGAGCACGCGATCTGGGACGATCTCTACGCCCGGCAGATGGACGTGCTGCCGGGACGCGCCTGCAGCGCCTTTCTGGCGGGGCTGGAGCGGCTCGATCTGGGGCAGGGCGGCGTGCCGGACTTCGCGCGGCTGTCATCGCGGCTGGGTGCCCTGACTGGCTGGAGCGTCGTCCCGGTGCCGATGCTGATCCCCGACCATGTGTTTTTCTGGCACCTCGCCAACCGGCGTTTCCCTGCGGGCAACTTCATCCGCACCCGCGAGACGTTCGACTACATTCAGGAGCCGGACGTGTTCCACGATGTGTTCGGCCATGTGCCGATGCTGACCGACCCGACTTATGCGGACTACATGCAGGAATACGGCCGCGCCGGGTGGAAGGCGATGCAGCATAACCGGCTTAAGGCGCTGGGTGCGCTTTACTGGTACACGGTCGAGTTCGGGCTGATGATCGAGGACGGCGCCTTGCGCGTCTATGGCGCGGGTATCCTCTCAGGCCCGCGCGAGGCGGTGTTTGCATTGGAAGCGCAGTCACCCAACCGGATCATGCTCAATGTCGATCGGGTCACCCGCACCGACTACGTGATCGACGATCTGCAGCCGACGTACTTCGTGATCGAAAGCTTCGCCGACCTCTATCACCAGACGGTGGAGCGCGATTTCGACCGGCTTTACCGGACGTTGGGGCCGGGCTTCACATATGCCAACACCGCCGTGATCGATGTGGATGACGTGCTGCATCGCGGTTCGCTGGAATATCATTTGCGCGGCGGGCGCGGGTCGGGAGCTGAGGCGGTGTGACCTGCGCATCTTGATGTTGGAAGCCCACCCCCAACCCCTCTCGCTTGCGGGAGGAGTGCGAGACTTGCGGCTCCGCAGGAAACGTTAGTCGCAGCGGGGTGGGCACGTGACATCTCGTGCTCAACCCATCTCTCAGAATACGAAAAACCCGGCAATGCGTGAAGCATGCCGGGTTTGTCGGTTTGAGATGTGAGGCGCGAGGCGATCAGCCCGGCGTCTTGTCCATCTTGTCGGCCTTGTCTTCCATGGCGTCAGCCTTGGCTTCGCCTGCGTCACGCACGGCTTCAGCCTTGTTTTCCATGGCGTCTTCCGAAGCGCCGCCCATCTTGTCGGCGGTATCTTCCATCGCGTCTGCGGTCGCTTCGCTCGATGCGCGAACGGCGTCAGCCTGATCTTCGGCGGCATTTTCCTTGGCGCTGTCGCACGCGGAAAGGCCGAGGCCCATTGCAACGACCGAAGCCATCATTGCGCTCTTGAAAATAGCCTTCATGGCAGTCCCCTTCTGGTTTGCTGTCTGGTCATGGTGAGGGCGGTCCTTGCGGGCCGCCCTCGGTTTGAGATTAATGAAAAGGCAGATCGGTTTAGCGGACCGAACCACGACGAACGAGGTTCACGATCGCGAGCAGGATCAGCGCGCCCAGGAACGACACGATGAGGGTGCCGGCCGAGATGCCGTTGGTGATGCTGCCGCCGCCGATCAGCGGAGCGAGCAGGAAGCCACCCAGAAGCGCGCCGACGATGCCGACCACGATGTTCAGGAAGATGCCCTGCTGGCCGTCGGTGCGCATGACAATGCTGGCAAGCCAGCCGAGGATGCCGCCGACGACGAGAAGAATGATAAGGCCCATAATTCGTACCCCTTGAAGTGCTGTCTGTCCGGTCAATCCCGGACGCGGCACTTGGTTCCGCGAATGCGGTGGGGCGTTTTTCAGGTCTTTTCAATTTAGCGGAAGGTGAGCCACGCAATGGCGACGGCACCGGCCGCGATGCGATACCACGCAAAGGGCTTGAAGCCCGAGCGGCTGACGTAGGCGACGAACAGCCGGATCACGGCGAGGGCGACCACGAAAGAGACGGCAAAGCCAACCGCAATCTCGGTCCAGCCCACGCCCAGCGTGCCGCTCATCACCGCGTCGCGGTTATCGAGCAATTCTAGCGTGGTAGCGCCCAGCATCGTCGGGATGGCGAGGAAGAAGCTGAATTCGGCGGCGGTGCGGCGCTCGATGCCCATGGCCAGTGCGCCCATGATCGTCGCGCCCGAACGGCTGACGCCCGGCACCATCGCAAGGCATTGTGCAAGGCCGACGCCGATCGCCTGGCGCAGCGGCAACTGGCCGATGCCGGTCAGTTCACCGGTCTTGGCGTACTTCTCGATCACGAGGATTGCCACGCCGCCGACTATCAGCGCCCAGCACACCACCATCGGGCTGCCGAGCAGCACGTCGATGTAGTCCTTGAGCAGCAGGCCCAGGACCGCCGAGGGGATGAACGCCGCAAGCAGGTTGCGCAGGAAGCGCAAGGACATCGGCTGCAGTTTGAGCAGGCCCATGCCTACCGCCCAGAAGGTACGCCAGTACTGCACGACCACGGCGAGGATCGCGCCAAGCTGGATCACCACGTTGAACATGGCCCACTGGTGGGCATCATAGCCGAACAGTTCGGTCGCCAGAATCAGATGCCCGGTTGACGATACGGGCAGGAATTCGGTCAGGCCCTCGACGATGCCGAGCAGGATGGCAGTGACGATCGTATCCATGTGAGGCCTTTATCGAGGTGGTCTTGCCGGTTTGACGCAGTGCAGCATCAAGTCAAGATGGAAGCGCAAGCGTCAGGCCGTCATGCCCTCGAACTGCAGCCGTGCCAGCTTGGCATAGAGCCCGCCTGCCGCCGAAAGGCTGGTGTGCGTGCCCTGCTCGACAATCCGGCCGCCGTCCATGACCACGATCCGGTCCGCCGCGCGGATCGTGGCGAGGCGGTGGGCGATGACCAGTGTCGTGCGCTCTTTCATCAGCCGGTCGAGCGCTTCCTGCACCAGCCGCTCGCTTTCGGCGTCGAGCGCGCTCGTCGCTTCATCGAGCAACAGGATCGGTGCCTTGCGCAGGACCGCGCGGGCAATCGCGATGCGCTGGCGCTGGCCGCCCGAAAGGCGCGCGCCGTCCTCACCCAGAAATGTGTCGAGGCCTTGCGGCAATTCGCGCAGGAACGTCTCGGCATTGGCAGTGCGCGCCGCCTCCCAGATGTCGTCGTCGCTGGCGACCCAGTTGCCGTAGCGGAG
>JAZKBJ010000064.1:0-630 GCA_040388685.1 Pseudomonadota bacterium | reverse complement strand
TGTCGCGCGCGGAGGCGGCGAACAGCGTGGCGTCCTGCGGCACCAGTGCGCTGCGGGCGCGGATCTCGGCGGGATCGGCGCTGGTCAGCGGCACACCGTCGATGCGGATCGTGCCGGCGTGCGGATCGTAGAAGCGCTGGGCGAGCAGGAACAGGGTGGACTTGCCCGCGCCCGATGGGCCGACGATGGCGACCGTTTCGCCCGGCTCGATCGTCAGCGAGAAATCGTCAAGCGCGAGGACTTCGGGCCGCGACGGATAGCGGAAGCCGACATTCTGGAATGCGATCTGTCCGCGCGGGGGCACCGGCAGGGCCGTGGGGCGCGCCGGTGGGGCAATATCCGGCTCCTCGCGCAGCAGTTCATTCAGGCGTCCGGCAGCGCCCGCACCGCGCAAGAGGTCGCCATAGACTTCGGACAGCGCACCGGCCGCACCTGCAACGAGGCCCGCCGTGATAACGATGGCAAAGATCGTGCCACCGCTGATCTTGCCCTCGGCCACGCCGACAGCGCCTTCCCAGACGAGCATGGTAATGCCGCCGAAGACCAGCAGGATGACGATCGAAGTCATGACCGCGCGCAGCGATATGCGGCGCAGCGCGGTCTGGAACGTCGCCTCAACCTTTTCGCCGA
>JAZKBJ010000063.1:6333-8598 GCA_040388685.1 Pseudomonadota bacterium | reverse complement strand
AAGAGCCCAACACCTCCGACGAACAGGACCAGCAGCCGTCCGAAATCGCAGGCGATACCAGCGAGGGGGACGAGGATTCGGACTCCGAACAGGAGATCGAGCAGGACGACGATGCCGCCGACGCCGACATGGCCGACGAGGGTGAGGAAGGCATGTTGCCAACCCGGCCCAACCGGCCTTGGACCGACTTGCCCGAGAATTTCGACTACAAGGCCTATACAGCCCAGTTCGACGAGGTAATCGCCGCCTCGGATCTTTGCGACGAGGAAGGGCTGACGCGGCTGCGTGCCTATCTCGACATGCAGCTCAAGGGTTTACAAGGCGTGGTGACACGTCTGGCCAACCGGCTGCAGCGGCGACTGATGGCCCAGCAGAACCGGTCGTGGGATTTCGATCAGGAAGAAGGCCTGCTCGATGCCGCGCGGCTGGCGCGCGTGGTGATCTCGCCCGGCCATTCGCTGTCCTACAAGATCGAGCGCGACGTCGAGTTCAAGGACACGATCGTCACGCTGCTGATCGACAATTCGGGTTCGATGCGCGGGCGGCCGATCTCGATCGCCGCGATCAGCGCCGACATTCTGGCGCGCACTTTGGAGCGCTGCGGGGTCAAGACCGAAGTGCTCGGCTTCACCACCCGCGCGTGGAAGGGCGGGCAGAGCCGCGAGGCATGGCTGGCGGGCGGGAAGCCCGCAGGACCGGGCCGCCTCAATGACTTGCGCCACATTGTTTACAAAAAGGCTGATGAGCCCTGGCGGCGCGCGCGCAAGAACCTCGGGCTGATGATGCGCGAGGGTTTGCTCAAGGAAAACATCGACGGCGAGGCGCTCCTGTGGGCGCACACCCGCCTGCTTGCCCGGCCCGAAGACCGCCGTATCCTGATGGTCATTTCCGACGGCGCACCGGTCGACGATTCGACCCTCTCGGTTAACAACGCGGGCTATCTCGAACAGCACTTGCGCAAGGTGATCGACTGGATCGAGAAGCAGTCCCCGGTCCAGCTCGTCGCCATCGGCATCGGCCACGATGTGACGCGATATTACCGGCGCGCGGTGACGATCATGGACGCCGAACAACTCGGCGGAACGATCATCGAGCAATTGGCCGACCTGTTCGAGGACGAATAGGGCGCGCTTGACCTTGGGTATTTAGCCGGGCAGTTGATCGGGCATGAGCCAGATGTCCGTTTCCGAAGCCGTCCTTTCCCGTCGTTCTGTGCGTTTGTTCAAGCCCGATCCGGTGCCGCTTGAGGTGCTGCAACGGGTGATGGACAAGGCGCGGTGGGCGCCTTCGGGATGCAATTTCCAGCCTTGGGAAGCGACGATTGTCACCGGAACGCCCCTCGCCGAATTGCAGCACAAGATGCTTGTGGCACCCTTTCAGGACCCGCCGGAATACACTTTCAGCGAGCCTGAGGTCATCCCCGAGTGCAAGACCCGGCTCCAGCGGGTGGGAGCGGCGATGTACCAATCCATGGGGATCGCGCGCGGCGATGCCAATGCCCGGACCGAGTTCGTGCGTACCAACGTGATGTCGTTCGGCGCGCCTGCGGTGCTGATGTGCTATTTCGACCGGCGCATGGGTCCGGCGCAGTGGTCCGATACGGGCATGTGGCTGCAGACAATCATGCTCCTGCTCCGCGAAGAAGGGCTTGACAGTTGCCCCCAGGAATTTCTGTCTTTCCACGCCCGGCTGATCAAGGAAGCGATTGGCGTTTCGGACGAGACGCATATCTTCTTCTGCGGCATAGCCATTGGCTATCGTGACGCCGAGGCTAGCGTGAACGGGTTCGAGCGCGAGCGCGAGGCGGTGGAAGGCAACGTCCGCTTCCTCGGTTTCTGACGCCGTTTTGATACAGTTTCCGGCAGGCCGCCGGGCACATCACGATTGGCATGGGTGCGGCAATGCGCCTATGCTGTGCGCAACAGCATAAGACTCATCGGGCATCGCAAGTTAGACGTGGCAAAAGCCGGGGCACGGGCTCCGGCTTGGGGAGCGCACAATGCGGATGCGTGCAGCAAGATATTGGTCCTTTCTGGCGGCAGGGGTCGCGGCAATGGCTATTGCGTGTCCGCCTGCCTCGGCGCAGAGCGGATCGTTGATGCTGCGCGACAGTTTCCCGCTGGGCTCCGGTGGCAGCAAGGCGCTGTGCCAGATGCAATCGCGCGTGGTTGACCCTGCAAACCATATGCCGATGGACCGGACATGGGCCATTGTCTGCCGGGATTCGGCGTTGCCGGTGGGTTATGTCTTTGCCTTGCGGCATGG
>JAZKBJ010000063.1:868-6323 GCA_040388685.1 Pseudomonadota bacterium | reverse complement strand
GCGGCGGACGACGTGCTGGCACGTCTGGCGGATCGGCGCAAAGCAACGGTTCGGTGCGAGAGCGCCGTCAAGGCGTCTGTCGCCGGACGCTTGCGTCAGAATTGTAGCTGGATCGATCCTCAACTCGGGTATGAGGTTATCAGCCTAAGTCGCGGAAAGACAACCTATGTTGTCGAAGGTTTCACGGCCTATCATGGTGCGCTCGATCTTGCCTTGCGCTCGATCTATGCCGATCGCCTGCTGGATGAGCCGATCGAGGTGGCGACAACGTCGGTCGGCGATACCGAAGCCTATGCACGTATCCAGGCACTGACACTTGACCCGTCGACAGCGCTCGCCGAAGGTTACCGGCGCAACAATTCGGGTGAATATGCCGAAGCGGCGGCCTATTTCGAAACGCTAGACCAGCGTCAGGCCTCGACCGGCGATGTGCCGATCGATCGGGTCGAGTTTCTCGTCAACGCCGGGCTGCAGCGCTCGAACCTCGGCCAGTTCACCGATGCGGACCTGTTGTTCGCGCAAGCCGATGCCTTGCCTGCGGGAAGCGGCGTGGTCGAGCGGTTGCGCCGCAATTACGAGGCGATCCACCTGCTCAATCAGGAGCAACACGCCAAGGCGCTGGAGCGTCTGGGGCAGCCCTTGCGGCAAAGCTTGGCAAACGGTTCGGACACGCTGCGGGAGACGCTGGAGCTGACGCCATCGGTGGCCCGGCGCATCAACGCCTCTGATGTGACTGCCGGGTCCATGGGGCTGGTCGATGATTTGCGCCTAACGGACGACGAACGCGCGACGATCCTCGATGCGCAAACCTTGCAATTGCGCGGCACCGCGCTGCGTCTGTTGGGTAATCGGGGCGACGCCCAAGTCGCGCTGGAGCAGGCGCAGACGCGCGCGCTGGCGGTGCGAAACGGGCGCGTCGTTTCCATCGTAAGGATGCGCGCGCAGATCCTGACCGAGCTTTCGACCATCGCCGAAGAGGAAGGGCGGCAGGCAGACGCCGAAGCCCTGCTGCGTTCGGCGGTGGAGATCGTCAGCGTGCAGTATCCCGAAACCCGCAGTCTGGCGGCCACGCAAGCGCGATTGGCGGCCTACCTCATGCGTCATGGCCGCTCCGCTGAAGCCGCGCCGATCTATCGCGATGTCGTGGCCCGCTCGGCGGAGCGTGAGAATGGCCTCTCGGGGCTGTCGCGGCAGATGGCGCCATGGTTCGATCTGCTGAGCAGCCAGATGGCAGCCGGCGATCCATCCGCTGCCGAGGCATTCTTCACCGCAAGTCAGGTGTTGGTGCGCCCCGGTGTTGCCGAAACACAAGCTGTGCTTTCGCGTGAACTTTCAGCAGGAAGTGACGATGCATCAAGGCTTTTCCGTCAATCGACCAGCCTGACCCGCGCAATCGAGCGAGCGCGGATGACATATGCCGCCTTGCAGCGGCTTGATGATGCCGCTGCACGTGGCGACGAGATCGCGGAGGCGGCAGCCCGCATCAGGGATCTGGAAAAGCAGGAGCAGGCGACTGTCATAGAGCTTGCCAACTATGCCCGCTACCGCGTTGTTTCACAAAAGGCTATTGGCCAGAAAGAACTTCAGGACGGGCTTCTTCCGGGCGAGGCCTACGCCAAGATGGCGGTGCTGGGGCAGGATGTGTTCGTGTACTTCGCCAGCAAGGACAAGGCGGTCGGCTATCGCGTGCCGGTATCTGCTAAGGAACTGACCGCTTCAGTCCAGACGATACGGGACTCGATTTCGCGGTTCGACGGGCGGCAATACGTTACCAGTGCCTTTGCTGCTAACGAAGCATTCAGCGTCTACAATGCCTTGTTCGCTCCGGTGGCAAAGGACATCGCGGCCGCGCACCATCTGATTTTCGAGCCGGATGGTGCAATGTTGAGCCTGCCGGTCAATGTGCTGATCTCGGACGAGGCTTCCGTAAAGGCCTACAAGGCACAGGCCGAAAGTGCAGCGGGCGACCCGTTCGATCTGCGCGGCGTGGGCTGGCTGGCAAAAGACAAGATTGTGTCCACGGCCGTCTCTGCCCGCTCATTCATGGACGCGCGCAAGCAGTCCGGCTCTCACGCCCGCGAGGCCTACCTTGGGCTTGGGCGCAATCTGGCCGTGTCATCGGCAGCTGCACCGGGGGTTCCCAAAGTGCGGGGAGCCGATGGCGCAGGCATGGCGGACTGCAGCTGGCCACTCGCCACGTGGAATCGACCAATTCCAGACGCAGAACTGGTCAAGGCGCGGCAATTGCTGGGGGCGCAAGGTGCCGACCTCATGGTTGGAGCCGGTTTCTCCGATACGGCTATCAAGCTGCGGCCAGACCTCAATAATTTCCGGATTTTGCATTTTGCAACCCATGGGCTTGTGACGCCGCCACAACCTGCATGCCCGGCCAGGCCTGCCCTTGTTACGTCGTTCGGGCCGTCCGGCTCGGACGGATTGCTGAGTTTTGCCGAAATCTTCGATCTGAAGCTTGATGCCGACATGGTGATCCTCTCGGCCTGTGACACGGCTGGACAGGCTGACGTATCGGCGACCCGGGCGGCTGGTATCGTCAGCGGGGGCGGTTCGGCGCTGGAGGGGCTTGTGCGGGCTTTCATCGGCGCAGGCAGTCGCTCGGTGCTGGCCAGCCACTGGCCCGCGCCAGACGATTTCGATGCGACTGCACGGCTGATCAACGGTTTGTTCGAAGCGCCCGTGGGGACGCCTGCGGGCGCGGCGCTGCTCAAGGCGCAGCAGGCATTGACCCCTACTACTGGGCGGGTTTCGCAGTGATCGGCGATGGCGCGAGGCCACTGGTTGCGCCGAACGCGCGGGTCGCTATGGCACAACCGGGACAGGCGATCAGGGGGAACTGAGCGATGCCGCAAAACAGGCGCGCCAGACAGGAACAGCCGGACGTGCGTGATATGGGCCGGACGGCGCGGCGCAGCCTGGCGCAGCTGGGCTGGCAGCGTGTGGCCGTCGCGGCCATCCTGCTGGCGCTGGCGCTCTATTTTGCGTTCAATTCCTGGCGGTTGCCGCTGCTTCGCGATGCGGAATCCGCGCTCTACGACATACGCGCCGCGAACTTTGCCCCGCCGACCGACACCGACAAGCGCGTGACGCTGGTGGTCTATACGGCAGACACGAACCGCGCGACCGGTCAGATTTCGCCGGTGGATCGCACGATTCTGGCCAAGGCGCTGGCGCAGATCGACCTGCTGGGCGCCAAGGGTGTGGGCATCGACGTGTTGTTCGATAGCCCTCAGGATGATGACGATGCCTTGCGTGCTTCGCTGAAGGCGATGCGGACGCCGGTTTACCTCGCCTTTGCCGACAACCGCACCAACCCCGAGGCGATCACTTACGAGCAGGAGCAGGACCTGCGGGCTTTCATGGCGAGCGCGCAGACCGCGATGGTCAAGCCCGCCAGCATTCTCCTGGAAACCGATGCCGATGGCGTTGCCCGGCGCTGGCCGCGCCAATATGCGGGCTTGCCGCCGCTGCTGTCGCTGGCGCTGACCAATGGAAGTGAGGATGCGGACGGGCGTTTTGCCCGGTACACCGGACCGATCCGCTACCGCGTGCCGACGGCAAGTGATCGCCCGGTTTTCGACAAGATTCCCATAGACTTGCTCGCTGATCCTGAGACGGCACCGCTGGTCGCAGAAGCGGTGAAGGGGCGCTACATCCTGATCGGTGGCGATTTTTCGGACTTTGACCAGTTCGACACGCCGTTCACGCGCACCGGCAACCCGGTGTCGGGCGAGACGCGGATGATCGGTGTCGAGGTTCACGCCTCGATGCTGGCGCAACTGCTCGACAAGGCGTGGAAGGCACCTCCCGCCACTGCGATCAAGGTGCTTGCTGCCATATTGGCCGTGGCGCTTGGCGCAGGGACAGCACTTGTGCAGACACGGACCTGGATGCTCGCGCTGGCTGTGTTGGGGCAGTTCGCCGTGATGCTGGCCGTGCCGTTTCTGGTCGAGCGCGCCGGTTATGATACGCTCGACCTCCCGGCGACGGGCTGGTTGATCGGCTGGCTGGTGGCTTTTACCGCCATCAGTTCGAGCCTGCGGGCCATCAATGCGGCGCAGCGCGAATTTGCCCAGGGGGCGCTGGGCAAGTACCTGCCGCGCTCGGTTGCCGCAGAGATCATGCGTTACCCCGAGCGGTTGTCGCTCCATGGCGAAAAACGCGAGATTTTCTGCCTGTTCAGCGACCTTGAAGGCTTTACCAAGCTCACCCATGCGGTCGAGCCTGAAGTGATCGCCAGGCTGCTGAATGACTACCTCGACCGACTGAGCGCCGTCGTGCTGGAATATGGCGGCACGCTCGATAAATTTGTGGGCGATGCCGTGGTTGCCTTCTGGGGGGCACCGATCGCCTATCCCGACGATGGCGAGCGCGCGGTCCGGGCAGCGCACGCGATGTACATGGCGGGCGAGGAATTCCGCAAATCGGTGGCGGACGATGTGCCGAAGATCGGTCGCACGCGCGTTGGCGTGCATTTCGGCGAGGCGGTTGTGGGCAACTTTGGCGGCGAGGGGCGCATCCAGTACACCGCGTTGGGGGATGCCATGAATACCGCCGCGCGGCTCGAGGGCGCGAACAAGACGCTGGATACGACGGTGCTTGTCAGCCGTGAAGCGGCCGAACGTTCGGGCCTCGACTGGTTCCGGCCGATGGGCACCGTGACCTTGCGCGGGCGGCGCACGCCGGTCGACGTGTTCGAGCCGGTGCCGCAGGTCGACGAGGTGCGGCGCAAGCTCGCGGAAGAGGCAGTAAGCGCGCATTCAGCCGGTGAAGCAGAACGTGTGAACGCCCTCACAGACACGATCCTCGAATCGGCGCAGGATGATCCTGCAATGATGAACCTGATCCAGAGACTGCGGCAGACGCACAAGGGAGAGAGTTATGTACTTGGTTGATGGCAGGGCCATGCGGTCCCTTTGCGCCGGAGTGGCGGCCATTGCCGGGCTGGCCATGGCTGGCAGCGCGCTGGCGCAATCCGTGGTCGTCCGGTCGACCGGGCCGTCCGCGGCAACTTATCCACAAGGGAAGAAGCTTCCCGCCGATGCTGCGGTGGTGCTCAAGGCGGGTGACCGACTGACTGTGCTCGACAAGGCGGGAACGCGAGTGCTGTCCGGACCGGGCACATATACGCTCAGCGGATCGATCAACCGCGACGCGGCGTCGGGCGGAACCGCTCTCGCCGCCATGATGGCCCGTGGCGGCGGCGCAAGAACGCGCACCGGAGCAGTCCGCGGCGCGCCGATGGGGCCGGTCGAGGCTGTGCCGACAGGGCCGGAAAATGTCTGGTACATCGATGTGAGCAAGGGCGGCACCTATTGCGTGGCCGATGCGGCTTCGCTGGTGATGTGGCGTCCGGCGCGCACTGAGGAAGGGATGGGCAAGCTGCTCTCGCAGGATGGAAGCATGGCCGACGTGGTCTGGCGGGCGGGCAATGCGCTCA
>JAZKBJ010000063.1:0-858 GCA_040388685.1 Pseudomonadota bacterium | reverse complement strand
CTCAAGGTATGGCCCTCGGCCAGCGTACCCGTGGTGGACGGGCAGACCTACACGTTCAGCAATGCGGTCGGTGCGCCGGTCAAGATCCGGACGATGCTGATGGGCAGCGTTCCGGCAGACGAGGTGGACGTGGCTGCGGCCATGGCGGAAAAGGGCTGCACCGCGCAGCTTGACCTGCTGGCAAGCCTTGCGGTTACGGCAAAGGCAGGTGGCTGAAGTGATGACATCCCGTTCGATGAAGCGCGCCTTTGCGGGTGCTGCCATGGCCTTAGGGCTGGGTTTCTCGGCGCATGCCCTTGCGCAGGCCGTGGTGGTCCGTGCCACCGGGCCCTCGGCTGTGGCCTACCCCAAGGGCAAGCGTCTGCCTGCCAATGCCTCGGTTACGCTGAAAGCCGGGGATGTGGTTACCGTGCTGGACAAGGCCGGGACGCGGATATTGCGCGGCGCGGGCACGTTTTCGCTCGACGGCGCGGTCAACCGCGATCGTGGTGCAGCGGCGCTGATGGCGCGGTCGCTCAGCAATCCGGCCTCGGTGCGGGCGGGAGCGGTGCGCGGCGCTGGTGACACTTCGGGCGAGAATGTCCTTCCGGTCAGCATCTGGCTGGCCGATACCGATCAGGGCGGCAACGTCTGCGTGCCGCGCGGGAGCGATCTCTATCTGTGGCGCGGCGCATCGGCGAAGCGCAGCTTCACCTGGCTTACCGAAGCTGCGGGCGGCGAAATGGTCCGCATGCAATGGCCGCCCAAGACGGTCGGGATTGCCTGGCCCAAGACGATGCTTGCGCCGCAGGAGGGCCGGACCTACCGGATCTATGACGAGGCGGCACCGGACAAGGCTGCGGAATTCCAGATCGTGAT
>JAZKBJ010000062.1:30503-31338 GCA_040388685.1 Pseudomonadota bacterium | reverse complement strand
CAGGCTGTTTTCTGGTGCCCCGCTGGCTGCCCGATGGCACGCGCAATCCGATTTCGCTGGAGCGGCTCAAGGACAAGCTGGGCAATCGTTCGAACGCATCGACCGAGCTTGAGTTCGAGGGCACGCACGGCTGGTTGGTGGGCGAGGAAGGCCGCGGAATTCCGGTCGTGATGGAGTTCATGCTGCACACGCGCTTCGATGTGTCGCTGGTTCCGGCGGGGATCATGCGCCTGACGCTTTCACAGGCGATGAACCATGCCAATCACCGCACCGCGTTTCAGCGACGCCTGATCGACCAACCTTTGATGCGGCAGGTTCTGGTTGATCTTGCGATTGAATCGGAAGCTGCGACCGCGTGGGTCTTCCGCATCGCACGCGCCTTTGATGCAAGCCAGCACGATGAAGGTGAGCGGGTCTTCGGCAGGCTGGCCGTGGCGCTGTCGAAGTATTGGCTCAACAAGCGCGTCGTTCCGTTCGTCCACGAAGCGATGGAGGTTCATGGCGGGGCCGGATATGTCGAGGAATCGGTTATTCCGCGCTACTATCGCGAGGCTCCGCTCAACGGCATCTGGGAAGGCGCGGGCAATGTCATCAGCCTCGACGTGCTGCGGGCCCTGCGCAAGGAGCCACTGGCCCGCGAGGTTTTCTTTGCTGAACTGAATACGGCTCTTGGCGTGGATCGCGGGTTTGATCGGCTGGTGAGCGAATTGCACGATCTGATCGATGGTCCCGCCATCGCCGAGCAGAACGCGCGCTACATTACCGAACGCATGGCGATTGCGTTGCAGGCCGCCGTGCTGCTGCGGCATGCGCCATCTGCCGTGTCGGATGCATT
>JAZKBJ010000062.1:19575-30493 GCA_040388685.1 Pseudomonadota bacterium | reverse complement strand
GTGCCGCGTTCGGATCGATGACCCAATCCGTCGACACACAAGCGATCCTGCAGCGCGCGCAGCTTGTTGCCAGCTGAAACCCTACCAGATTCGGGATATTGCCAATGACTTATGCAACGATTGAGCTGACAGTGGACGCTGGTCTGGCAAGACTGACGCTTAACCAGCCGGCGCTTGGCAACCCTTTGAACGAGCAGGCCTGCGCCGAGTTTGGCGATGTTGCGAACGAGATTGCCGCTCGCTCGGACATTCGCGCGGTCCTGCTCAGCGCGCGCGGCAAGTATTTCAGCGTCGGCGGCGATGTGAAGATGTTTGCGAAGAATATCGACACGCTCGCGCTCGACATGCGCCGATGGACGGTGGGGCTGCACATGGGCATGGCGCGGCTGATGCGGCAGGACGCGCCGCTGGTGGCCGATATTCACGCACTGGCGGTGGGCGGCGCTGTGGCCATCGCGGCAAGCTGTGACTACGTGGTCTGCGCGCGCTCGGCACGTCTGTCTGCGGGCTATGGGAAGATCGCGGTGACTTGCGATCTGGGCGCTACATTCTCGCTCGGCTCGCGCATGGGCATTTCGCAGGCGCGCCGCTTCCTCCTGCGTAACGAGGTGCTTTCCGCCGAGGAGGCGCTGGCGGTGGGGCTGGTGGACGAGGTGGTGGACGATGGCGAAACCGCGGGTGCGGCTGAAGCGGTCGCGCGCGAATTTGCATCGGGGCCGACCCGGACCATGGGCGAAGTGCGCCGATTGATGCTGGGCCTGCAATCGCGCGCCTATGAAGCGCAGCTGGAGGACGAGGCCCAGGCTCTGGCAAGGGCAGCGGCGACCGACGATATGCGTGAAGGGGTCATGGCTTTTGTGCATGGCCGTCCGGCGCAGTTCAAGGGACGATGATCATGCAGCCATTGCCCGTTTCCGGACCTCCGACCGCAGCAAGTGCAAGTCCGACCGCGATCATCAATTCGGATCACCCGGCAGTGCGGGCATTCGCGGCCCGAGCGGCGGCGGATTGTCCGGATGATCGCACGGCGGCGGTGGCCATCTATCATGCCGTTCGCGACGGAATCCGGTACGACCCATACACAGTGGACCTGTCCGTCGCCGGGTTAGGCGCCAGTGGGGCGCTGCAATTGGGCCGGGGCTGGTGCATACCCAAGGCGGCGCTGATGGCGGCATGCTGCCGGATTGTGGGCATACCCGCCCGCGTGGGCCTGGCCGATGTGCGCAATCATCTATCGACCAAAAAGCTGCTCGATATGCTGGGCACCGATATCTTTTATTGTCACGGATATACGTCGGTCTGGCTGGAGGGGCGTTGGGTCAAGGCAACGCCTGCCTTCAACAAGGAACTGTGCAGGCGCGCGGGAATAGCGCCGCTGGAATTTGATGGCCGCGAAGATTCGATCAATCACCCGTTCGACCTGTCCGGTCAGCGCCATATGGAATACCTCGCCATGCACGGCGAGTTTGACGATGTTCCGCGCGAATACGTTCTTGCCACGTTTGCACGGCATTACCCGTCGCTGACGCAACTGCCCGGATCGGATTGGGACAGGGACATCGGCGAGGAGTTCGCGGCGTCCTGAATGCTTCAGGCGCCGTATTCTGCCACCAGCGCAACCAATCCCGTCGCGCCGCCGATGTAGGCAGGCAGCAGTTCGGCCTTCACGACGGCATGGTCTAGCTGCAACTTCTCCACCTCGCCGAGTGCGCTGACACTGGCGGCGCAACTTTCGCCCAGATCCTTGAGTGCGGCCATCAGTGCTGGCTGGCCTTCCAGCCAGAAGCCGGGGCCGACGCAGTCCTGCACCGGACCTGCTTCCGCAACTTTCGCTCCGAAGCCCGCACGCGCCAGTGATGGCTGACGCGCAAGGGCGCTGCTTGTAGTGGCAGCTATGTCCGCAACTGCAGCATTCACCGCAGCATCGGGGCCACCGTCACGCGCTGCCTTGTCGTAGGCTTGCTTGCCCAGGAACATGGTTCGGATCATGTTGCGCGCTTCACGCCGCTGGATGAGGTGCGAAAAGACCGACATTTCGGCACGGATCGCGCCGTCCATAGGCTGCATGAGGCCAAGTTCCACGCAGTCGAGAATGGCGATAGGAGCTGGCTCATGGCCCAGCATCCGGCCCAGTTCGCGCGTGCGATGGCGCGCGATCACCTCGGCATAATCCTGATGCGCCAGCGGCCGCGCGTTCGCTTCGTCCCACGGCTGCACGGCATGGGCCTTGTCCGAAAGGAGCCATGCTTCGGCGGCAGCCACTTCCGTGCCTTCTTCGACAACTTCATTGACCAGACCGGCGGCAAGCGCATCTGCGCCGTGCAGGTTGCGGCCCAGCAACAGGACTTCCAGCCCCAGTTCAATGCCGACAAGGCGCGGCATCCGCTGCGTTCCACCGGCGCCGGGCAAGAGGCCAACCGCACATTCGGGAAGACCGAGCATGGCGCGCTTTGATGCAGTGGCGACACGGTAGTGCGCGCTCATCGCCAGTTCGCAACCGCCGCCGAGCGCCACCCCTGCAATGGCGGCGGCAACCGGTTTGCCCGCCGTTTCGATCCGCCGAATGGCGTGGCCGAGCGGGAAGAAGTGATTGAATGCCATGTCGAAGCGGTCTGCTGCGGGCGCAGCCGTAATCATGTCATAGGCAACGCCGAGTTCGGTCAGATCGGCGCCCGCGCAAAAGCCGGTGGCCTTGCCCGAGCGCAGGACGACACCCCTGACCTCGGCACCGTGGAGCCACTCCGCGAACTGGCCGAGTTCGTGGATCGCCTTGTTCGAAAACACGTTCATCGATTTGCCCGGGCAATCGAAGACGAGGTGGATCAGCCCGTTGTCTTGCGGTTCGATGCGGAACTGGGTGAGGGCGGGGATCGTCATGGTACGTCTTTCGTCAGGCTGGCCGTGTTCTGCGAGAAGGTCGGCTTCAGAAGCCGACTGCATCCGCGCCCTTGAGCAAGAGGATCGTGCGGGCTTCGTCGGGAGAGGCGACTTCGAGGCCAAGGCCTTCGATGATCTGGCGGACCCTGGTTACTTGCGCGGCATTGCTCTGGGCCAGTTGGCCCCGGCCCAGCCACAGACTGTCTTCAAGGCCCACGCGGACGTGACCGCCCATCGATGCAGCCATGGCGGCCACCTTCATCTGGTTGGCCCCTGCTGCCAGCACGGACCAGCGGTAGTTGTCGCCGAACAGGCGGTCCGCCGTGCGCTTCATGTGCATTACATCGTCAGGATGCGCGCCGATCCCGCCAAGCAGGCCGAAACAGGTCTGGATGAACAGCGGTGCCTGCACCAGTCCCTCGGACCAGAAGTAATGCAGGTTGTAGAGATGGCTGGTGTCGTAGCACTCAAATTCATAGCGGGTGCCGGTGGCATTCAGCGTATCGAGCGCGTAGCGGATGTCCTTGAAGCTGTTGCGGAAGACAAGATCGTGGCTCGCTTCGAGCATTTCCGGCTCCCAAGCGTGCTGCCATTCGCGGTCTTTCTTCAGCATCGGAAACAGGCCGAAGTTCATCGAGCCCATGTTGAGGCTGGCGACTTCGGGCTTCCACACTTCCGCCGGCTTCACGCGGTATTCGACCGGCATATAGGGCGACGCGCCAGTGGTGAGGTTGACTACAACGTCGCTGCTTTGCTTGATCACGCGCAGGAACGGCTCGAAATCCTCGGGTGTATGGACCGGCTTGCCGGTATCCGGATCGCGTGCATGCAGGTGAACGATGGCGGCACCGGCTTCGGCGGCACCCAGCGCGCTTTCGGCAATTTCCTGCGCGGTTACGGGCAGATAGGGCGACATTGACGGGGTGTGGATCGACCCGGTGATCGCGCAACTGATGATGACTTTGTTGGTGGCCATGGTCACTGCTCCTGCAGGGCGTTCATGCTGTCGCGCCAGCCGCGGGCGAGGTCTTCGCGATGGGCGGGGGCAGCAATACTGATGAGGGCTTGGGCGCGCTGTTCGTGGCCGAGATCGCGCAAATCCGCGAGGCCGTGTTCAGTTACGACAAGATCGACGTCGAAGCGCGACAGCGAGACCGGGCCATGACCGACTCCGGCGGGCACGATGCGGCTGGTTGCCCCGGCGCTCGATGGCAGCGCGATGATCCTCAGCCCCCCGTTCGAAGCGCGGGCACCACGAGCATAGTCGCCCGCGCCGCCGGGACCGGACATGAAGCCGCGTGACGAGGCCTCGGCGTGAACCTGGCCGAAAAGATCCACCTCCATCGCCGAATTGATCGTCACCAGCTTGTCGATCCCGGCGAGCGTTGCAGGATCGTGCGTGACCGTCACGGGGCGGAACTGGAAATGCGGATCGTTCAGTCCGGCGTAAAGTTCGGTGCTGCCGATCGCCACGCCCGCAAGCGCCGATAGACCGGGAGCCATGGCGCCTGAGCGGACCAGTGCCAGCGCACCGTCCCCGATCAAGCCGCTGTGCAGCCTGAGGTTGCGGTGCCCGCCGAGCGACCGCAGGACTGCATCGGGAATTTTGCCAAGCCCCGTCTGCAAGGTGGCCCCATCGGGAATGAGTGGTGCGATCAATGCCGCAATTGTTTCGCTGACAGCGTCGGTGCCGCCGGGCAGCGTCCTGAGCGGCTGTGACGCCTCGAAATAGGCGGTGAGCTGGCCGAACGGGATGCCCGGATCGCCCGGCGTGCGCGGCATCAGTGGGTTGATGTGCGCGATGCGCGCCGGAATTTCGGGCCAAAGCGCGGCGATAAAGGCGGTTTCAGCGCCGAAGCTGCAATTGCCATGTTCATCGGGCGGGCTGCACATCATCAGCGCCGCCGCAGGCGGATTGCTGCGATAGTGCCGCAGGACGTCCTGGTAACACAGCGGCAGGAAGCGGCTGCGCGCGCCTTCGCGCTTCAACTCGGGCGTCTGGAAAAAGGTCAGGACAGAAGTTTCCGGCCCGGCGGTCCAGGGTGCCTTGTTCAGGCCCGGCACGAATATGCCTGAAAACGTCATGTCCCCCAGCGCCGCTCCCGCTGCCGCCACTTCGGCGACCAGCAGGTCGGACTCTGCCGGGCTGGACGAAACCAGCGTGAGGCCGCCCGGCGACAGGACGCCGGGCAGGTCTCCGGGGCGCAGATGGCGCGGTGTCATCGGATGCGCCCCGTCACGCCTTACTTGACGTACTTGTGGAAGTCGGGCGCGCGCTTTTCCTGGAACGCGCGCATCCCTTCCTTCGACTCCTCGGTATCGTAGAACAGCTTGACCGAGTTGAGCGCGAGCATCGAAATGCCGCGAATGTTGTCGCTGTCGGCATTGAAGCTGCGCTTGGCGAGCGCGATCGCGGTGGGCGAGCGCTGGCCGAGCATCTCGGTCCACTCGTTGACCGCTGCATCCAGTTCCGCCAGCGGCACGACCTTGTTCACCAGACCCATTTCGAGGGCTTCCTGCGCGGTGTACTGAAGGTTCAGATACCAGATCTCGCGCGCCTTCTTGTCGCCGACATGGCGGGCAAGGAATGCGGTGCCCCAGCCAGCGTCCACCGAGCCGACCTTTGGTCCGACCTGGCCGAACTTTGCGGTGTCTGCGGCGATGGTCAGGTCGCACAGCGTGGCGAAGACATTGCCGCCGCCGATGGCGAAGCCGTTGACGCGCGCGATCACCGGCTTGGGGATGTCGCGGATGATCGACTGGAATTCGTCGATCGGCAGGCCGACGATGCCGCGCCCGTCATACTGGCCGTCCTTGGCGCTCTGGTCGCCGCCGGTGCAGAATGCCTTGTCGCCCGCGCCAGTCAGCACGACCGAGGAGACCCCGCGATCGTCGGCTGCAAGCTTGAACGCGGCGATCATCTCTTCGATGGTCTGCGCGCGGAACGCGTTATACAGCTTCGGGCGATTGATGATGACCCACGCGGCGCGACCGCGCACTTCGTAGATGATGTCTTCGAATTGGGGCGTGCTCATTGTGCATCCTTTCCTTGGAAGTTCCGGTAGATGGCGCTGGTCCGCGCGACGGGTTTACTGTCCGCGGTGATGAGCGCCTGGGTAAAGAGCAGGGTTCGGGTGGCGCGCAGCAGGGTGACGTCCGCCACGACCCACGATCCGAGCCGCGCGCCGCCGAGATAGTCGACGGAGAGCGAGACCGTGGGCGTATGGTCCTCCGCGCCGCCGCTGTAGGTCCGCACCGCCAGCGCCTGCGCATCGGCAAACGTGGCCAGCGCTCCGCCGTGCATCACGCCGAATGCGTTGCAGTGGCTTTGCGCGACGCGAACGGCGAGGCGAGTGCCTTGCCGGTCAAGCCACAGCCCGCCGAGCGACCATTCCCCAACCCCGGTGTGGAAGTCGCAGGTCCAGTCGCCTGGCAGATCTGGTTTGTCGAACGTTTGCATGGGTTTGACCGATCCGCGCAGGATCAGACCATGTTCAGGCCACCGGACACCGAAATGGCCTGTCCGGTGATATATCCGCCATCTTCGGACGCGAGAAGTGCGACAATTCCGGCGTAGTCTTCAGGCTCGCCCATACGGCCCAGCGGGATGCCGCGTTCCAGCGAGGCTTTCCACTTTTCGGCATCGGGGCCGGTTCCGGCAACTTCGGCCATCATCGGGGTGTTGGTCGGCCCCGGACAGACGCAATTGCACAGCACGTTCTTGCGGGCGAGTTCGCGCGCGATCGACTTGGTGAAGCTGATCAAGCCGCCCTTGCACGCCGAATAGACCGCCTCCATCGCGGTGCCGACCTTGGCCGCGTCCGATGCGATGTTGATGATGCGTCCGCCACCATTGGCTACCATCCGGCCGGCCACGGCGAAATGGGTGTTGAGATTGCCGGTCAGGTTGATGGCGATGACCTTGTCCCAGAATTCAGGCGTGGTCTTGAGGAACGGGGCAGGGCGGTCCCAACCGGCGTTGTTGACCAGCGCCCAGATGGGACCAAGATCGGCTTCAACGGCCTCGACGGCGGCCTGCACGGCGGCAAGGTCGCTTACGTCGAGCTGCCAGGTGCGCACGGTGGCGCCTTCGCCCGCCAGCTTGGCGGTTTCATCGCCGGCTGCGGTGCTCAGATCGAAGATCGCCACCTTGCAGCCCTCTGCCGCGAGGCGCAGGGTCAGCGCCCTGCCGATGCCTTGTCCGCCGCCGGTCACGATTGCGACCTTGCCTTCCAGTCCCTTCACATAGTCCTCCATCTTTGTCGCGGGGGTCAGGTCTCGAAGTCCTGTCCGCCCTCTGCTTCTCCGCCTGCCAGTTCCAGCAGGCGGCTCTTGATCTTGACCAGCACGATTGCCGCAGCGTCGAGTTCGTCTTCGGTTACGGTGGCGAGGATGTCCGGGTCGACGCTTTCGCGGATGGTCGTCACCAGTTACTGGCCTGCGCGGGTCAGGTAGACCCGGCGCGCGCGGGCATCGCGTTCGTCTGCGCGCCTTTCTACGAAGCCGCTTGTTTCCATACGGTCGATCAGGCCGCCGATCGCGACCTTGGTCAGGTCGAGGTCGGCCGCCAGCGCCGTCTGGGTCATGCCATCGCGGCGCGAAAGAAACGCCAGCACCCACCACTGCGAACGAGTCAATCCCAGCGGTTTCAGCGCACGGTCGACGACGATGCGCCTGAGGCGCGAGACGTCGTGGATCAGGAAGCCGAAACGAAGGCTGGAATCGAGGTTCTTCTGGATCATCTTGGTAACTCCGGGAGAGGACTCTCCCGAACTAGCCGGTGATGCGCCAATGGCAAGTGATGGGGTAAGCAGGTTCACTTTTTCCGGCTCAACTTGCCCTTGAACATGTCGCGCGCGATGATGGTTTTCATGACCTCGATAGAACCACCGGCGATCTTGACGATGCGCGCATCGGCATAGGCGCGGGCGATCGGGTATTCCCACATGTAGCCCCAGCCGCCGAACAGTTGCAGGCACTTGTCGACCGTTTCGCAATGCAGTTCGGACGTGACCATCTTGGCCATTGCCGCATCGACCGGGTCGAGTTTGCCTTCCATGAACAGTTCGATGCACTTGTCGGTGAACACCCGCGCCATGACGGCGCGCGCCTTCAGATCGGCAAGGACGAACTGGGTGTTCTGGAAATCGGCAATGGTCTGGTCGAACGCCTTGCGCTCGCTGGTGTAATCAACCGTATAGTCGATTACCGTTTCAATCACCGTTGCCGAGCGGATCGCCTGGGCGAGCCGTTCCTGCGCCAGCTTGGTCATCATCAACGAGAAGCCCTGGCCTTCCTCGCCGAGCATCGCATCGGCCGGCACGCGCAGGTTGTCGAAGAACAGTTCCGAGGTATCCTGTGCCTTCATCCCCAGCTTGTCGAGGTTCTTGCCGCGATTGAAGCCGGGGGTGTTGGCATCGACCAGAAACAGCGTGACGCCCTTGGCACCGGCCAGACTGTCGGTCTTGGTTGCGAGCACAATAACGTCGCACATCTGGCCGTTGGATATGAACACCTTCTGGCCGTTGATGGTAAAATGATTGCCGTCGCGTTCGGCCTTGGTTCGGATCGCTTTCAGATCGCTGCCGGCGTGCGGTTCGGTCATGCCCAGCGAGCCGATCGCTTCGCCGCGCACCATTTTGGGCAGCCAATGCGCCTTCTGCTCATCGCTGCCGAAAGTGAGGATGTAGGTGGCGACCAGATCGGTGTGGATCAGGAAGCCCGGACCGCTGGCACCAACGCGCCACATTTCCTCGAACACCACGACATCGAACAGATAGTCGAGGCCAAGGCCGCCGTATTCTTCAGGCACGGTGCAGCACAGCATCCCGGCCTCACCGGCTTTCAGCCAGAGTTCGCGCGGGACGATGCCGTCCTTTTCCCACTGTTCATGGTGGGGGACGATTTCCTTTTCGATAAAGCGGCGCACGGTTTCGCGCCACATATCGTGTTCGGGCTGGAAGAGGTTTCTTTCTATCATATTCTGGGTCCGACTTTCAGGCGCGCTGCGACTTTTCCTTGGCGACGGAGGCGGAGATCGCTTCGCGCGCCGCCTTCCATTGCTCGGGCGTCAGATTGGTGAGATCGGCAAACGTGCCGGGGCCTGCCAGATGCTGGCCGCCATCGATCGCAATGGTCTGGCCGGTCAGATAAGGGCTGGCATCAGACAGAAGGTAAGCGACCAGATTGGTCAATTCCGGCATCCGTCCAAAGCGGCGCATCGGCACGGTATCGCAATTGGTGGCCGAACTTTGCGTATCGGGGATCGGATTGAGCTTGTCCCATGCGCCTTCGGTGGGGAAGGGGCCGGGTGCTGTGGCATTGAGGCGGATGTTGTGAGGCCCCCATTCGGCAGCCAGCGACATGGTCATGGCGTGGATCGCGCCCTTGGCCATGGCGGATGGAACCACGAACGCAGACCCCGTCCAGACCCATGTGGTAAGCATGGAAACGACTGAGCCGGGCAGGCCATCGCGGATCCAGCGCTTGCCGCAGGAAAGTGTGGCGTGGAACGATCCGTCCATGACCGTCGAGGTGATTGCGCGGAAGCCCCGCGCGGAAAGCTCATGCGTGGGGGCGATGAAATTGGCCGCGGCGTTGTTGACCAGCCCAGCCAGCGGTGTTTCCTGCCAGATTGCATCAATCATGGCGTCGACCGCGTCAGCATCGCGAATATCGCAGACGTGGGCGCCGACGGGAATGCCGCTGTCTGCCGAAATGTCCTGTGCGGCGGCGTCAAGCAGAGCCTGACGGCGCCCGCAGATGTGAACATGCGCGCCAAGCATTGAAAGGGCATGCGCGATCTCGCGGCCCAGACCGCCGCCGCCACCCGTAACCAGCACGGCCTTGCCGGCCAGTGCATCCTTGCTGAAAATTGCCATCGCCCTCTCCGTGTCGGCTCTTGCCAGACAATGTTAAGCTGTTTACTACATGATTCGAGGCTGTCAAGGCGAGGCGCTGATAATAGGCGATACGCTTGATAAGGCAGCTGACAGTACAATAGTTTGCGGAGGGGCAAGTGACATTCGGACTCACGGGGCTGGGCGGATATCTTCCGTCGCTGCGTCTCGACCGCAAGGCCGCGTCCCGCGAATTATCGTGGTCTGGCCTGCCGATGCCGCGTGCCGGTTCACGCGCCGTTGCCAGCTGGGACGAGGACGCGCTGACCATGGCGGTCGAGGCCGCGCGCGGGCTTTGCGCGGACGTTGCCCCATCGGCTTTGCGCTTCGCCTCGACATCGGCCTATTTCACCGACCGCGCGCAATCGGCGATCATGGTCGATGCGCTCGCCTTGCCCCGCACCGTGCGCACATCGGATTGTGCCAATTCCCGCCGTGCCGCAACATCGGCCCTGCTGGATGCTTTGCTGTCTGGTCGTGACGAGATCGTCAGCGCTGCCGAGCGGCGCCCCGCCCAGCCGGGAAGTGCGGCGCAGCTTGCCTTTGGTGATGGTGCTGCCGCCGTTCGCACCGGCGGGGATGGCGCGGCGCGGCTGGTTGGCCATGCCAGCCTGACGCATGATCTGGTCGATCGCTATTCATCGCAGGAGCATCCCTTTTCCTACGCTTACGAAGAGCGGTTCGTGCGCGATGTTTCGGCAAAGGAACTGCTGATTCCTGCGGTGCAGGCGGCTTGCGCCAGCGCCGGGATCAAGCCTGCGCAACTGGCGCATGTTGCCTGCGCCGAACCGGTCGGCGCAACCTGGCGCGCGGTGGCCAAGGTGGTGGGCTGCACTGCGCCAAACCATTGCGAGATTTTGAGTCAGAATGCAGGCGATCTTGGCGCTGCCCATGCGCTGTTCGGCCTCGGTCTGGCGCTTGCTACGGCTCAGCCGGGTGACTTCGTATTGCTGGTGGGTTTCGGCAGCGGCGCTGATGCGCTGGTGTTTGAAGTGACCGCTGCCGTGCCCGGAGCCGAAACGATGGTTGCGGCGCTTGCCGAGGGGCAGGCGCTGACCAGCTATTCGCGGTTCCTCAGCCTGTCCGGCTCACTGGCGCTCGATTGGGGCATGCGTTCGGAGTTCGAGCAGAAAGCGCAGGCC
>JAZKBJ010000062.1:18142-19565 GCA_040388685.1 Pseudomonadota bacterium | reverse complement strand
ACCATCGGCTTCATTGGCGGGCGCGACAGCACGGGCAACGTGCAGTTTCCCAAGAGCGCCATGCCCGTCAATCCGGTGCTGGATGCACCGGAAACGCTGGAAGATGTACAACTGTCGGGTCTTGAGGCGACCATCGTTTCAGTCACCGCAGACCGGCTCAACTTCACGCCCGATCCTCCATTCGATTTCGGGCTGGTCCAGTTCGACAACGGTGCGCGCGTTCTCATGGAAATGGTCGACCGGCCCGACGGCGGCTTCAGCGTGGGGCGGCGCGTGGCGATGCGCCTGCGGATCAAGGCGCAGAACGCTCGCCTCGGCTTTCGGACCTATTTCTGGAAGGCCGCGCCGCTGGTTCGTCCGCAATTGGGAGACGCATGATGGCGACGGGCATTCGTGACAAGGTGGCCATCGTCGGCATGGGCTGCACGCGCTTTGGCGAACGCTGGGACGTTGGCGCTGATGGCCTCATGGTCGAGGCCTTTGGTGAAGCGTTGGCAGACGCCGGAATCGAACGCGCACGGATTGAGGCGGCATGGGTCGGCAACGCGCTTGATGATATCAACGTGGGCAACAGCGCCCTGCCTGCGGCCCATGCCCTGCGGCTGGACAAGGTGGCAGTGACGCGGGTCGAGAACATGTGCGCCACCGGGACCGAAGCCCTGCGCGGCGCGGCCTATGCCGTGGCCAGCGGCGCGGTGGATGTGGCGCTGGCGATCGGCGTGGAGAAGCTCAAGGACACAGGTTACGGCGGACTACCGCTGCGCACCAAGGGCGTGCAGAACGATCTGTGGATGCCTTATGGTTCTGCGCCGGGCACGTTTGCGCAGTTGGCAGGGGCTTATGCCGCGCGGCATGGCATTGATCCTGCCGACCTCAAGCGGGCGATGGCCCACGTTTCGTGGAAAAGCCACCAGAACGGGGCGCTTTCGCCCAAGGCGCATTTGCGCGCTGCGGTGGATATGGAGAAAATTCTCGGCGCGCCGCTGATTGCCGATCCGCTTGGCCTGTTCGATTGTTGCGGCGTTTCGGACGGCGCGGCGGCGGCCATCGTGACCACGCCCGAAATTGCCCGCGCGCTGGGCAAGGCCGATCCGGTGACGATCAAGGCGATCCAGCTTTCGGCCAGCAATGGCTGGGAAATGCAGTTCGGCGGGTGGGACGGCGCATCGGTGCCCAACACGCAGGTCGCCGCAGCGCGTGCTTATGCCGAAGCCGGCATTCGCGATCCCCGCGCCGAACTTGACCTGACCGAAGTGCATGACTGCTTCTCGATCACCGAACTGGTGATCATGGAAGACCTTGGTCTGTCCGATGGCGGGCGCGCGCCGATGGACATTCTTGACGGGCGCTATGATCGGGGGGGGGCGATCCCCTGCCAGCTTGACGGCGGATTGAAGTGCTTCGGCCACCCTGTCGGCGCAAC
>JAZKBJ010000062.1:17265-18132 GCA_040388685.1 Pseudomonadota bacterium | reverse complement strand
CCAGTTGCAGGGCCGCGCGGGCGAGCGTCAGCGCGCCAAGGCCGATTTCGGGCTGACCCACAATCTTGGCGGAACGCCGTTCAACAGCGTGGCCGCCGTGGCGATCCTTGGCCGTCTGAATTGAGAGGATAAGAGCAATGGCAGGCCTGTGGTTTGAACAGTTTACCGTTGGACAGGTGTTCCGGCACGAGGTCAGGAAGACCGTGCTCGATTACGAGAACAGCTTGTTCTCCTCGCTCACCTACAATCCGGCGCAGATTCATATCGATCACGCCTATTGCGAGCAGACCGAGTTCGGCAAACCGCTGATGAATTCGATCTTCACGCTGGGTTTGGTGATTGGTCTCAGCGTGCAGGAAACCACGCTGGGCACGACGGTCGCCAATCTGGGAATGACCGACACGACCTTTCCGCGTCCGGTCTTTTCGGGCGATACGATCCGCGCCGAAACCCGCGTGCTGGAACTGCGGGAAAGCAAGTCCCGTCCGGGCCAGGGCATCGTCACGTTCGAACATATCGGCCTCAACCAGCGTGACGAGATCGTATGCCGCACGGTGCGCAACGCCCTGATGCTGAAGAGCCCGGCATGAGGCTGCGTTCGCTTCTGTTCGTGCCCGGTGACAGCGAGCGCAAGTTCGCCAAAGGGCGGACGGCCGGTGCCGACGTGCTGATCCTCGATCTTGAGGATGCGGTCGCGCCGTCGATGAAGCTGGCTGCGCGGAGCATGGTGTCCGATTGGCTGGGCGAGGCTGCTGCGATCGACGCGGCGCTGTTCGTCAGGGTCAATCCGCTGGATACCGGAATGACCGCCGACGACTTGGCCGCCGTCGTGCGACCCGGCCTTGCGGGCATACTCGTGCCCAAGGC
>JAZKBJ010000062.1:15107-17255 GCA_040388685.1 Pseudomonadota bacterium | reverse complement strand
AACGGCGCGCAGGATGTGGCGACCATCGCTGCGATGCTCGACGATCTGGAAGCCAAGGCCGGGATCGCGCCCGGCACGGTCAGGATCATGGTGGTCGCAACCGAAACGCCGCAGGCGATGTTCGCACTCGGCAGCTATACGCCGCCGCATCCCCGCCTGATCGGGTTGACCTGGGGCGCCGAGGATCTTGCCGCTGCCATCGGTGCAACCGGGAACAAGGAAGCGGACGGGCAGTGGACCGAGCCGTACCGCATCGCCCGATCGATGTGCCTGTTCGCAGCTGCGTCGGCAGGGGTGTTTCCGGTCGATACGCTTTACGCCGATTTCCGCGATGGCGAGGGGCTGGAAACGGACTGCCGCCGGGCACGCCGCGATGGGTTCCTTGGCCGTATCGCGATTCATCCGGATCAGGTGGAAACGATCAATCGCTGCTTCACGCCGTCCGATGAGGAATTGGCCGAGGCCCGCAAGATCGCAGCCGCCTTTGCCGCCAGCCCCGATGCCGGAACGCTGGGGATCGACGGCAAGATGTATGACATTCCGCACTTGAAGGCCGCGCAAAAGACGCTGGCCGCCGCAGGAGAGAGCGCATGAGTTCGTTCGCACGCATTGTCTGCCTTGCGGTTGTCGCCGGGCTGACCGGATTCCTGCTTTATGCCTTCGCCACCGGCGAGGTCATGGCGGACCAGTTCCACGTCTGGGAGGTGGTCTGGGGCCTCTATGTCTGGGCTGATGCCTACAGCGGCTTCCTGCTCTTTTCGCTGATTATCTACGCCTACGAACGGCGGCTGGGCCTCACCATCGTCCTGTTTCTCATCACCTGTTCGACCGGCAACATGGTCAACGCCGCATGGTTGCTGTGGCGCGGGCCTGACCTGTTCCGCCGTATCCAGAACACTAAGCCGGGGATTTCCTGATGTCTGCAAACCGCCCCCTTCCCACCGAAGAAGATCTGGACGCGATCCGCGAAGGCGTGCGCGCTGTGTGTTCTCCGTTCGATGACGAATACTGGCTGGCCCGCGACGACGACGGCAAGTTCCCGCGCGAGTTCCACCGCGCCATGGCCGATGGCGGCTGGCTGGGCATCACCATGCCCGAGGAATACGGCGGGTCTGGGCTCGGCGTGACCGAGGCGATGACGATGATCCGCGAGGTTGCATCGTGCGGCGGCGGATTTGCCGCTTCGTCGACCATTCACATCAATCTGTTCGGCCCGCACCCGATCGTGGTCAAGGGCACGCCCGAGCAGAAGGCGCGCTGGGTGCCCCGGCTGGTTTCGGGCGAAGACCAGTGCTGCTTCGGTTTTACCGAGCCTGATGCCGGGCTGAACACCACCCGGATCAAGACCTTCGCCGAGAAAGTGCCGGGCGGCTATGTCGTCAATGGCCAGAAGGTGTGGACCTCGACCGCGCAGGTTGCCAACAAGATCATGCTGCTGACGCGAACCACCAAGTATGAGGATTGCGCCAAGCCGACCGACGGCATCACGATCTTCTACACCGACCTCGACCGGGCGAAGATCGACGTCCACCTGATCCCCAAGATGGGCCGCAAGGCGGTGGATTCGAACGCGATCTTCATTGATGGCCTGTTCATTCCCGACGAAGATCGCATCGGTGAAGAAGGCAAGGGTTTCAGCTATATCCTGCACAGCCTCAACCCCGAGCGCATCCTGATTGCGGCGGCGGCCATGGGCATTGGATCGGATGCGCTGCGCCGCGCGGTGCAATACGCCAAGGACCGCGTGGTGTTCGACCGGCCCATCGGCATGAACCAGGGCATCCAGCACCCGCTGGCCGAGCGCTGGACCTATCTCGAAAGCGCGTGGCTGATGGTCGAGAAGGCCGCGCGGCTTTACGACAGCGGCATGCCTTGCGGGGCCGAGGCCAACGCTGCCAAGTTCCTTGCCGCGCGCGCCTGCCATGATGCGGCATGGCAGGCTGTCGCCACGCATGGCGGGTTTGGCTATGCCAAGGAATACCATGTCGAACGGCTCTATCGCGAATCCGCGCTGACCCGGCTTGCCCCGATCACCGAGCAACTCATTCTCAGCTTCATCGCCGAGAAGGTGCTTGGCCTTCCCAAGAGCTATTGAAAGACGTCACCATGGGTTTGATGGATGGAAAGGCCGTGCTTGTAACAGGGGCA
>JAZKBJ010000062.1:0-15097 GCA_040388685.1 Pseudomonadota bacterium | reverse complement strand
CGCCGCCGCATCGAAGCTGCGGCGACTCAGAAAATGGCCGAAGCGGGCGCGGCGGTTGTGGTCAACGATCTTGGCGTGTCGATCACCGGCGATGGGCAGGACGGTCCTTCCCCGGCGGAACAGGTCGTTGAGGAAATCCGTGCGCTGGGCGGGCGGGCCATTGCCAATCATGACAGCGTATCGGACTGGATCGGCGCGGGCCGGATGGTCAAGGATGCGGTCGACAACTTCGGCCGGATCGACGGCGTGATCAACAACGCGGGCAATTTGCGCGACGTGTTCTTCCACAAGATGAGCCCGGAAGATTTCCGCGCGGTGATCGAAGTGCACCTGATGGGCAGTTTCAACACCAGCCGGGCAGCAGCTCCGTTCTTCAAGGAGCAGGGCAGCGGTTCCTATGTGCACATGACGTCGTCGAGCGGCCTGATCGGCAATTTCGGGCAGGCCAATTATGCCGCCGCCAAGCTGGGCATCGTCGGCCTGTCAAAGTCCATCGCGCTCGATATGCAGCGTTTTGGCGTGCGGTCGAACGCGGTCGCGCCGTGGGCGTGGACGCGCATGATCGATTCCATCCCTACCGACACGCCCGAGCAGCAGGCGCGGGTCGAGGGCCTGAAGAAGCTCGACGCCAGCAAGATCGCTCCGTTCTGCGTGGCACTGTGCAGCGATGCAGCTGCACATGTGACCGGGCAGATCTTCGGCGTGCGCAACAACGAAATTTACCTGTTTTCGCAGCCGCGCCCCTTGCGCACGGCCCACACCGCTGAAGGCTGGACGCCCGAAGCGATCACCGAACGGGTGTTTCCGCAATTCGCCAACGATTTCTATCCGTTGCACCGTTCGGGCGATCTGTTCACCTGGGACCCGGTGTGACGTGATCGATCCCGCCGCCATCCTTGCGCACGATTTCGGACAACCGGAACAGGGCTACGTTGCGCGCGATGCGATCCTCTATGCGCTGGGGCTGGGTCTTGGCGAAGACCCGCTGGACCGTGATGATCTGCGCTTTCTCGATGAGCGCGCGCTGTCGGTCCTGCCGACGTTTGCGGTAACGCTGTGTTCGCCGGGCATGTGGATACGCGATCCCGCGCTTGGCGTGGATTTCGCAAAGCTGGTCCACCTGGCGCAATCCGCCGAGTTTCCTGCGCCCTTGCCTGCCACCGCGACTGTGCGGGGCGAGGCGGCGGTCATTTCGCTGACGGACAGGGGCGAAGGCAAAGGCGCGGTTCTGGTACTGGAAAGGCGGATCAGCGATGCCGCCACCGGAACGCTTTACTGCCGTTTGCATCAGACCCTGCTGCTGCGTGGCGACGGCGGGTTCGGCGGTGCTCCTGCATTGCGCAGCGATGAGCCGAGCCCGTCGGCAGTGCCCGACGCCGTTGCAACAATCGTGACGTCGCCTCGCGCGGCGTTGATCTATCGCCTTTCGGGCGACTGGAATCCGTTGCATCTGGACCCGCAAGTGGCGGCGCAGGCGGGCTTCTCCCGCCCGATCCTGCATGGTTTGGCCAGTTATGGCATGGCCGGAGCAGCAGTTTCGCGCGCGTCGGGACGTGATCCTGCTGCCATGTCGAAGCTGGGGTGCCGTTTTTCGGGCGTAGTCCTGCCCGGCGACGAACTGAGTTTCAAAGTGTGGAAGCAGGGCTTGGCGAGCGCCCGCTTCTGCGCCTTTGTCGGCGAGCGAAAAGTGCTCGACGACGGCAAAATCGAATGGAGAAGTGCATGAGCGGACGGGAACTGGCGGCGTCGCTGAAGGCCAAACTGCGTATCCCGGTCATGGCCGGGCCGATGTTCATCGCTTCGACCGCCGATCTGGTGATTGCGCAATGCAAGGGCGGGATCATCGGATCGATGCCGGCGCTTAATCCGCGCACGACCGCCGATCTTGATGCCGATGTCGCCCGGATCAAGGCGAGCGTGGGCGATATGCCGTTCGCGATCAACCTGGTCGCCCACAAAAGCAATTCGCGCCTCGATGCCGATCTTGAAGTGGTGCTGCGCCACCAGGTGCCGATTGTGGTTCTGGCGCTTGCCGCCAACCCCGATCTGGTTCGCACGCTGCAGGCAAATGGCAGCCTGGTATTTCAGGACGTGGTCAAGGATCGGCACGCCCGGAAGTGCGCTGAAATGGGCGTGGACGGCATCATCGCTGTGGGTGCCGGTGCTGGCGGGCACACGGGCGATACTTCGCCTTTTGCTCTGATGCAGGAAATCCGCGAATGGTGGGACGGATTGCTGCTGCTTTCGGGCTGCATCGCCAATGGGCGATCGGTGCTGGCCGCCGAAGTGCTGGGCGCCGACTTCGCCTATATCGGCTCCGCCTTTCTGGCGTCCACCGAAGCCAATACGCAGGACGGTTTCAAGCAGATGGTCGTCGCAGGCGCGTCGAAGGATATCGTGACCAGCAACGGCTTCACCGGCGTCAATGCCAATTTCCTGCGTCCGTCGCTGATAGAGCACGGGTTCGATCCCGACAATCTGGCGAAGCGCAGTGGCGGTGCGATCAATATCGACGGCGGCGGCGATAACGCCAAGGCGTGGAAGGAAATCTGGAGCGCCGGGCAGGGCATCGGCGCAGTGAAGCGCGCCGAACCTGCCAGCGATTACATCGACTGGCTGGCCGCAGACTATGATGCTGCGCGTATGGCGATAGGACTTGAGGCGCTGTGTCGATGAGCGGCATTGCGCCGGGGGACGCGCTGTTCCAACCCCTGCAATTGGGTGCGCTGACGTTGCCCAACCGCGTCGTCATGGCCCCGCTTACCCGCGCGCGCGCCACCAAGGACAACGTGCCCCAGCCGCTCATGGCGCAGTATTACGCGCAGCGCGCGGACTGCGGCCTGATCGTGACCGAGGCCACGGCGATCGATCCGCAGGGCATGGGCTGGTATCGGGTGCCCGGCATCTGGACCAGCGAAATGGTTGCGGGCTGGCGGCAAGTGACGGACGCGGTTCACACTGCGGGCGGACGGATCTTTTCGCAATTGTGGCATATGGGCAGGCTGGTTCTGCCCGATTATCTTGATGGTGCGCAGCCGATCGGGCCTTCGCCCATTGCCGGTGAAGGCCAGACCTTCGCGCCTCCCCCGCTGGACTACGCAGGTGGCTTTTTGCCGATGAAGCCTTATGTAGTTCCGCGCGAGATGGATGCCGACGACATTGCGGGCGTCGTGGAAGCCTTCGGCAGAGCTGCGGCCAATGCCCTGGAGGCAGATTTCGACGGTGTCGAGATTCACGCCGCCAATGGCTATATCATCGACCAGTTCCTGCAATCGAACACCAACCGGCGCACCGACGGCTACGGCGGATCAGTCGCCAACCGCACCCGGCTTTTGCGCGAGGTGCTGGAAGCGGTGACGGCGCAGATAGCCGCAAACCGTATCGGTATCCGCATCAGTCCGACCAGCGAACGCAAGGGTATGGGTGATGAAAACCCCCGCGCCCTGGCCGAGGCTGTGGCGGCGATGGCCGAGGCGTTCGGCATTGCCTATATCCACCTGATCGAGCCGGTCGCTTCGGGCTTCATGGAACGGCCCGAAAACCCGGTACTGGACAACGTTCGCGCGATCTTTGGCGGTGTGCTGATCCAGAACGGCAGCTTCGATGGACCATCGGCCAGTGCCTGCATCGCGGCGGGCCATGCGGATGCGGTATCGTTCGGCCGCCCCTATATCGCCAACCCGGACCTCGTGACCCGAATGCGCGACGACCTGCCACTGGCAGCGGCAAATATGGACTTCGCTTATGTTGGCGATGCCCGCGGCTATGTGGATTATCCCAAGGTCAACGAGGCTCAGATTGCGTGAACAGCCGTTCTATTTTGGCGCGCGGATGTCACGCTCGATATCTTTCAGGATGCACACCGAAAATATCGCGAACCAGCTGAGCCACGAGAAATAGGGAAAATAGTAACTGAGAACGCCATTCCACGCGAATGCCCCGTCCTTCAGAAAAGCGGTAAAGCTGGCGGGCAGGAAGGTCAGGCCTGCCCAGATCGCATACCAGCATGCCCAACGTGGCAGAAGCGGCGTTTCCGACCTATCATGCAACCCGACGATTGCCGCAGCGATCATCTGAAGCGTGGTGCAGAAATAAAGCTGGTCGATCGTCAACCAGCCCATGTCGTGCAGCATCTGGGTGATTTCGGGCGCACGTTCGGGGCGAAAGGCGGCGGCAATCCAGAATGCCGCGCTCATCGATACGACCATGACCGTCAGTGCGCCACCGATAAGCTGAAGATATGCAAGCGCCAGCCAGCGACCCTCGATCCTTGCCATCCGGGCAGATAAAACAGCCGACCAGGGCAGATATAGGCAGATGAACACGACCGAGCCGACAAACCCGACGCGTATGGTCAGATGATTGTCGCGATAATAGTCGGCGATCTGCGCGGCTGACAGGTTCGGTCCGGCAGGCGGCAGGTTGCCGCCGATCCAGCCCCAGAAAAGAATGAACAGCAAGACAAACGCAGGCCCGCACCATGCACCGATCCTGAGCCAGCGAAGGTTTTGGTCGTCAGTCATTGCTGTTCTTCACGTTCGGGTAATTATTGCGGCAGTCCGGCACGGGCGGCTCAACCGACCGCCCGTTCATGGCCGTCCCAATAGGGCGCGCGCAGGTCTTTCTTCGAAATCTTGCCGCTGGGCACCAGCGGGAAGCTGTCCATGAACACGATGCGTTTGGGCACCTTGTAGGCGGCAAGTATGGAACGCGCGTGGGCAAGCAGGTTGCCTTCGTCGAGGCTTGTTCGTTCGTGGCAAACCACACAGGCCAATACCGCTTCGCCCCAGCGCGGATCGGGAACACCGATCACTGCCACTTGCGCCACATCGGGGTGGGTCGATAGCGCGTTCTCGACTTCGGCGGAGTAGATGTTTTCGCCGCCCGATACGATCATGTCCTTGACCCGGTCGACGATGTAATAAAGGCCTTCGGCATCGCGCCGGGCAACGTCGCCGGTACGATACCACCCGTTTTGAAGCACTTTGGCGGTAGCTTCGGGCTGCTTCCAATACCCTGCGGTGATTGACGGAGACCGTACGAGAAGTTCGCCCGGTTCGCCTTCCGGCATATCGCGGCCCTCTGCATCGACAATGCGGAAGGCGATCAACGGGAGGGGGCGGCCGCACGATTGCAATCTGGCCTCGTTGTCGAGATCGTGCTCGTCCGGTCGAAGGATCGAGAACGCACCACCGGCTTCGGTCGCGCCGTAGAACTGCATGAACTTGCCGGGCATCCGCGCGATGGCACGCTTGATCAGTCCCAGCGAAATCGCGGAACCGGCATAGAGCGTAAGCCTGATCGAGGAGAAATCTGTTGCCTCTGCCTTGGGATGATCGAGCAGCATCTGGATCATCGTGGGCGTCAGCGTCAGCAGGCTTGGCCGGTCACGCTGGATCACATCGCAGACCAAGCCGGGATCGAATTGCCGGACGATCGAAACTGCAACGCCGTTGTACAGGCACTGGAAAGCGATGCCGATAGCCAGTAAGTGAAAATTAGGAAGGGGGTTTACGAATATGTCCCCGTCCTGCCAGTCAAATGTCGGCTCGAGATGTTCGCACAAGCGCATCCGGTTGAACCCGCCGTGGCTGAGCATTACGCCTTTGGGCAAGCCGGTCGTGCCCGATGTATAGAGCTGGACCGCAATGTCTTCCTCGCTGACCGAGATCGCGGGAAGGGTCTCGGGGCGGTCGGAAAATTGCCGTTCAAGCGTATCTTCCCCGTCGAACCAGATCGTCTCGGCCGTGCTGCCAGATTGGGCGAGAGCCGCGTTCCAGAGGTCTGCCAACGCGCGTTCCACGAAAACTACAGTTGCGTCGCTATCAATAATGAGCAGCGCCAGTTCGCCAGCCGCAAGGCGCCAGTTGAAGGGAATGAATGCGGCGCGGGTGCGTGCAGTGGCGATCAGCGCGAAGTAGAAATCGGGACTGTTGAGCCCCATGAAGCCCACTCTGTCGCCGGGCCGTGTCTGCGCCGCAATTGCGTTTGCGATCCGATTGGCGACCCGATCATATTCGGCAAATGTGATCGTCCGCTGGCCACTGACGAGGGCGCGGCGATCAGGCGTGTGGCGGGCGTGAAACCCGATGAATTCGCCTAGCGTGCGCACTTCGGGATAATGCCACATGGCTACCTCTCACAGTAGATAATTAGTTTACTAAATTTGGAGTAGCGCTTTGTGGATTGGAGTGCAATTGAAACCGAGCGGGTTTGTCAGCATCCGCCAAATTTTGCTGCCCGCTTTTCGCCAAAGGCGGTTAGCCCTTCGCGCGCATCGGCTGTTCCGGCCACGCGGGCGAGCGCCTGTGCCTCACGCTCCAGCTGAGAATCCAGTGGTTCGCTCGCGGCAGAAATCAGGAGGCGGCGAATTTCACCATAGGCGATGGTCGGACCGGCGGTGAGCTGGAGCGCGATGGCTTCGGCTCGTGCTTTCAGCGCATCGGCCGCCACCACTTCGTCGGCAAGGCCTGCCGCAAGCGCGGTTTGCGCATCAAGCGTTTCGTTGAGCAGCAGATACTTGCGCGCGCGTGACAGGCCCATGCGGCGGCTGAGCATCACGGAACTTCCGGCGTCGCAGCAATACCCGATGCCGGCATAGGCGGCGACGAAGCGCGTGCCCGTCTCGGCGACGATGATGTCCGCTCCGGCGATCATGCCCGCCATGCCGCCCGCGCAGATGCCCTGTACGGCTGCAACAATTGGCGCGTCCATCCGCTGCATGCGCGCGATCCCGACGTGGAGGTCGGCAGTCCAGCGCCGGATCTGTGCGGGCAGGTTGTCCAGATCCTTGAGGAACATCGCGATGTCGCCGCCAAAGCTGAAGTTCTTGCCCTCGGCGGTGACGAATACCGCGCGGACAGAAGCATCCGACGACAACTCGTTGGCAACGTCGCAGAACTCGGCGCAGAAGGTTCCGTCGATCGGATTGCCGCGCGCGGGCTGAATGAACGTCAGACGGGCGAGGCCACCTTCGCGATCGATGCGCATGGATGTGTAGGTCATTGTTTTCGCTCTCGCTTGGGGTGTGTCGCGATCAGTCGATCAGCAGGATCGCCTTGACGGCCTTGCCGTGGTGAGCATCGTCGATGGCCTGATTGATGTTCTCAAGCCGATAGGTTTGGGAGAAGCGTTCGATCGGCAGGCGGCCCGCCTTATGGTGGGCGATCAGTTCGGGCAGGAACACGTGCGGATCGGAATCGCCCTCGACAATGCCGCGCACGGTGCCGCCCTGCGTCAGGAACTGCACCACGGGAACCGGCAGAACGGCATCAAGCGATCCCGGAACGCCCAACAGTCCGATCCGCCCGCGATTGGCGATCATGTTCACCGATTGCGCGACAACTGGCATGAAACCGCTGGTATCAAGCACCATGTCCGCGCCTTCGGGCAGGATGGCACGCACGGCTGCGGCAACATCGCCCTGCCCATCCAGCACGTGTGTTGCCCCAAGTTCCGTGGCAAGTGCCCGGCGACCTTCCTGCGGCTCGACCACTACCACGGTCGAACACCCGGCGATCAGGCCGCCAAGCAGGGCCGAGAGGCCCACCGCACCGGCGCCAAGCACGACAAGGCTCTCCCCCGGCTTGCCCGCGAGCGAGCGCAGCACCCCGCCTGCGCCGGTCTGGATACCGCATCCGAGCGGGGCAAGAACCGAGAGGTCGGCGTCGTCATCGACCTTCAATACGTTGCGGCGGTTGGCGATGGCCAGCGTGGCAAACGACGATTGGCCGAAGAAGTTGTCTGAAACCGGCTGCCCATCGCGCGTGATGCGCGAAGACCCATCGCCGCGCACTGCTGCCATGTTGAGCGGGACGAAATGGTTGCAATAGGCCGGCTCGTCATGTCCGCATGGCTTGCAAGCGCCGCACGAATTGAATGTCAGCAAAACCTTGTCGCCCGGCTTGATGTCGGTGACGCCTTCGCCAACCGCATCGACAATGCCCGCGCCTTCGTGGCCAAGAACTGCGGGGAATTGCAGACCCATTGCGCCAGACGCGATAACGAGATCGGTGTGGCAGATGCCCACCGCCTTGATCGCCACGCGGATTTCGCCTGCCAATGGCTCGGCCACGTCGACCTGCTCGATGGAAAACAGCCCGTTGGGCTGGTTGAGAACGGCAGCGGTTGCTTGCATCGGAAAATCTCCGTTTTCAGTAGCGGGTACGGATCGCGTCGCGGTGGCGCGTCAGATAGGCGCGGCTCAGGCCAAGTTGCTGGACCCCGTGGCCTGCGTGAATGCCATCGGGCGCCTGGCATGTGACCCGCAGCGAGCTTTGCAGGTAGGTGTTGGAGGGGCACGGTGCCCAGTAGCATCCGTTGACCGTCGAATAGGTCAGGTCGAAGCGTTTGCCGCGCGTGTCTGTGACTGACAGCTTCCCGCCCATCGGCATCGCGCCCATGTACTCCTGCTCGCCTTCGCTTGAAACGAGGCCGAACACCTCGCCCTGGTCGAGCACATAGCCCGAAACATGGGGGCCAAGGACGGTGCGCGTGGCGATATCATGGCCGGTGAACAGATGGATGGTAAGCGCCTCGCCGAAACTGGCGTGCCACCAGATCACCGCACCGTTGTCGCGCTCGGGGCGAGGTCCCCAGCTGCGATCTCCGGTTTCGACGCAATCGACGGCCAGCGTGCGTCCGCGCACGGTCAGCGATCCGGTGATCCGGTAGGTCTGTTCGTAGTGGCCCGACCAGCTGGAATCCCATGCCGGCCCCTGCCGTGCGGCGGCAGTCGGGTCCATCGCCGGATCATTGATGTCGTAAGGCTCGTGCAGCGCGCGGTACTGGAGGTCGAAGCGGGTGTCGTCGATGCCTTCATAGGACAGGCGATAGAGCTTCAAAGGCTCGATCACTTCGAACGACAGTCCGTTGGGCAGCGTAAAGTTCGTCAGCGTTTCGGGGCAGGGCAGGTGCTGCATGTTGTCTACATAGAGCTGCTCCTCCCACAGCGGAGCGATGCGGTCGAGAATGGTGACGTCACACATCGCCACGCCCAGCTTGGGCCGGGTGACAAGGTAGACGATCACGTTGATGTTGGCTTCCGGCACACAGAACGGCAGTGCGAGCGTTTCAGCCCATTGCCAGTGCGAGTCAGCGGTGAAGTGGAAGTCGAAGTCCTGTGCGCGGATCATATCGTGTCGAACCCGAATGGCGCGAACCAGCGCCGATCCTTGAGCGAGCGCTCTGTTTCATGGCGCAGGATGATCTCGGAAAGGCGGGCCTTGGTCTGCGTCGATCCGTCGCTCGCCACCGCTTTTACCAGGGCATCCACGGCTTCGAGCACGGCCTTGCGGTCGTCACGCGGATGGCCGGACCCGGCTGAGTCAGCAGCGTCGCGCAGGCGGGCTGTGGCTGTACTTGTGGCTTCGCCACCGTCGGTGGAGCCGATCAGTTCGCGGGCGATTGAGACAGCATCGACCAGTTCTTCCTGCTCGAACGCCGGGATCTGGTCCATTTGCGCGCGCAAGATCTGCAGATGGCCGATGCAGAGGTGGACCTGCTCCTGCGCCAGCGACGCCTCGGGCGGCAGATGTGGCAGGACCACTTCGGATAGTGAGCGGACGATGCTGGCGAGACGTTCATCGACATTGGGGGTCATGCGGGTTCTCCCTGCTTCAGCAGGCGGGCAAGATCGCCAGCGAACATCGCGGTGGCTCCTCCAAGGAATGTGAGCAGGACATCCTGATGATTGTGCTGCGATCGCGCCGCGGCAAGGCCGTTGCCGCCGCAGATGACGTAGCATTTGTAGCTCGACAGCAGATCGTAATAGTGGAGTGTGCTGCGGTTGACCGTGCGGCCCGAGCGGCGTTCATATTCGGTGATGAATTCCTCGCGCCCGAACAGGTCGCTCGCGCGGAATTCGCCGTTTTCCCATGTGCCGAAGATCTGCATCAGCACCCAACCAAGGTCTTCATGGAAATCGCCAATGCGCGCGAGTTCCCAGTCGAGCAGCGCCGTGATTTCACCGCTCGCTTCATCGAACAGGTAGTTCCCTGTGCGATAATCGCCGTGCGTCAGGACGAGGTTTTCAGGCGCGCAGTCCGGCATGTTGTCCATCAGCCACTGTTCGGCGAGCGCCAGGATCGGTCGCGTTTCACCTTCATCGATGCGCCACAGTTCACGCCAGTAATTCATCACCCAGCGCGCCGCTTGCTTTGGATCGGCATCGGGTACTTCGAAGCCGGGCAAGGGCTTTGCCCGGAAATCATAGGCATGAATGGTGACGAGGTGATCGAGAAACTGGTCGCGCAATTTCCCCCGCAGTTCGCCGCCGAGCCAAGTGCCCAGCCCGGAAACCTTGACGCCCGAACCACTGGGCTTGGTCACGCCCGCGACGACCTTCATGATCGCAGCAGGTTGCGGGAAATGACTGCCTTCTGCATCGATCCATGCCGCTTCCGGCACAGGCACGACGCCTGTCATCGCCTCGAGCAAGGCGAATTCGCGGCCGCGGTCGGTCTCGGTGATGGCCGATCGCGGGTCCATCCGCAGCAGGTACTGTTCGGTCTTGTCCCCGGACGTGAGCGAGAAGAAGAACTGCTCTTTCGACGCGCCGCCGCCGACGCGCTTTACGCCTGTTACGACGCTGCCCGGCTTGATCCTGGCGAAGTAGGTCGCCAGCAATTCGGTTACTTCGGGGATCAGTGCGGCGCGATAGGGCGGCAGCGAGCGGTGGGCCGCACGCCGGTCGAGGATCTGCCGATGAATGGCCTCCATCTCGACCGTGTCGCGCGTTTCGATTATGTCGGGCAATTCGATCATGTCAGGGTGCATCCCTCAATACGGGCCATTGGCGCGGATATGTTCGAGGTACGATGTCGGCCAAGCGCATTCCATCCAGCCAACGCCCTTCGTGCCGTCGATCGTCACCGTGGCACCGCTTTCGTTCAGGCTGAGAGCGGGGTCCGGGATCAGGCAATAGGTCCCGAAAACCTTGCCTTCGATCACGGTCGTCCGGCCTGCGCAGTCGGTGACGCGCGCATGGTAGCCGGTCTGGAGATACTGGTCGTCGTAGTCGACATCGACCGCAGCGGTGTCGACCCTGCTCATTAGCCCGTCCTTGAAGACGTAGCCGCGCAAGTGTTCCTTGCCGAGAGCGTTGAACCGCCAGAAATGAACGGCCGTGTCGGTGCCTGCCTGGCCCACGAACCATTCGTATTGCTGGAACGGAATCCAGTCGCGCGTGCCCCACGAATGATCACGGTGCCCGGTGGCATCGACGTCGATCACGCGGTCGCCGATGCGCAGCGTGCCGCGGACCCGCCCGGCCTGCTCGATGCGGTCGATTGCGCAATACTTCGGGCAGCCGCGCGGGTCCGCCCCGTAGGAATAGGGTGGGTGAAACGCCTCGAAGGTGACGTCGACCGTGGCTTCGGGGGTTTCCCAGAAGATGCTGGCGCGGTCGAACTTCAGATCCTGCGCCATGCGGAAACTGTCGATCCGCCAGTCGTCGAAGTCCATGTCCAGGGGCACCGGACGGTCGGCGAGACGCTGCTGGATCGGGGTGTCGCCAACGCCCGGACCGAAGATGGCAAGCGCGGCGCCCGCTTCGCTGGCCTTATTCACCCATGTGTAGGTGAAAAAGGAAATGCCGTGTTCGGGCAGGACCACGATATAGGGAATGGATTCCCGAGCCATCGGCACGTCAGGAAGGACATGGCGGCCATCGTTTGCGGGATCGACGGCCATCTCTGGTTCTGCGAGTACGCCATTGTCAAACATCAGACTCTCCCGGTTTTTATTTCAGCTAGACCAGTATCCGGCCAGCAGGATCAAGGTAACGATGGCCAGCCAAACCGAGAGCAAGCTGCGCAGCGGCTGATGCTTCCAGCGGACTTCCATGTATTGGCCAAAAATCAGGTGTATCTTGGCAGCCGCAAGCAGCACCGCCGCATTGGCGGCAAAGGGCGCCGTTGAAGCGCCTTCGGCCAACGCAAATCCGGTGACGCTGGCCCCTGCCAATACCGCCCAGACGAGCCAGACGGGGAACAGCCCTCCCGAAACCTTCGTATCGGTCTCGCTCATGCCGCCCTCAACAGGTAAAGCATGGCGAACAGCACGATCCACAACAGATCGACCATGTGCCAGTAGGCACCCCCGGCTTCGATCCAGCGCAACCGTACAGGCTCGGGCCTGTCGGTCTTGCCTGCCATTGCGATGAGCACCAGCAGCACGATCAGTCCGATGGCAAAGTGCAGGAAATGGATGCCGGTGAAAACGAAGTAGTAGGTGAAGAACTCGTTTGTCGTCAGGCCGATGCCGTGGCTCAGCTTGGCATTCCATTCCATCGCCTTGGACACGCCGAAGGGCAGGCCGGAAACGAGGGTCAGGATCATGTATCGCCGCGCCCGGACCCACCCGCCGCGCTGCGCCTCGCGTGTGGCCTGCGCCATGAACGCGCCACTGGTGAGCAGTATCAGCGTATTGGCGAGGCCGAAGCGCAGGTCGAGCATGGCCCGCGATGTTTCATAGAGGGCGGGGTTGGCGGCCCGCCCTGCCATGAACACCAGGAAGAAAACCGCAAAGGCACACATGTCGGCCATGATGAAGAACCAGACACCGGAATCACCGGGCGGATTTGCATCGGGCTTAGTGGCGGCTTGAACGGTCACGCCTGCCTTACTCCCCGCGCTCGATCCGGCCGATGGCCTTGAACGCGTAGATCGTCAGCACGGGAACCCAGGCCATCCAGATGATGAACTCGATCCAGAAGTTGAGGATGCCCGACCGGGCAAAGGCGCCGTTGCGGAAATAGGGCATCACGCATTCGAGCACGAACATGAAGCCCACCCAGATGCCGTACCATGCCAGCCATTTGGGGATCAGCGGCACGGCGCGCTTGTCGGCAAGGAAGCCGGCGCCCAGCGCAAAGAGCTGGACCGTTGTTACCGCATAGGCGAGATCGATCAGCAACCATGCCATGTCGTAGAGCATCTGGATCATCCAATCCGGCAATGCTTCCGGACGGAATGCAGCGGTCAGCCAGAAGGACGTCGGGACGAGCACGGTTATCGTCGTCCACGCCGCGCCCACGCGGGCCAGCTGGACGATGATTGCGTTCCCGTCGCTGCCCGACGCGTGCTCAAGCACCTTGGCCAGCGCATAGCCCCACACCCCGTAGGCAGGCGCAAAAGTCATCGCGACCACCATGCCGAGCCGCACCCCATTGGCGTTCTGGCGGAACCAGCCGGCGACCTCGGCGGCAGGGGCATCTGGTGAGAATGGCGGGAAATTGTGCCCGAGAAGGCCCCAGCAAACATAGAATACGGCGACGAAGACCGGTCCCATGAGGGCGCAGAAGCGCCAATACCGGGTGTCGATAGTGGAATTGCCTGTCATGCTATTCTCTCCGCGAAAAAAGCAGGGCGGAAGTTGAACTCCCGCCCCGGCAGTGGTGGAGAATTCAGAAGCGCATCGTCGCTTCTACACCGTATGTGCGCGGCTGCGCGCGGACGCGGTAGCCGTTGCCGAACAGATTCTCGATCGAGATGCCGAACGGGTAATAGACCTTGTTTGTCAGGTTCTTGCCCCAAACGGCAAGCGAGTAGTTTCCACGTGCCAGCGTGATGCGGCCGTTAAGCAGCCAGTAGTCGCCTTCGCCATTGCCGAACTTGCCAGAGGCAACCGCCGGCAAGGGACCGCGGCTGTAGTCCTTGAACGAGTCGAAGTAGAACCGGCCCGAATAATTGGCGTCGCCGTGGAAGGTCAGCTTGTAGGTGCCATCGTTGATCGCGTCGTAATCGAAGCCCAGCGATGCCGATGTCTTGGCGGCGTAAGGGAAGGGGTTCCCCGCCACGCTGACAGGGCCACCCGATGACACGACGCAGCTTCCAAGCTGAGCCGGGAATTTCGGAATTGACGCAGGGTTGGCCGGGCAGGTGCCATCCTTGTAGGAGCTGTCAAGAAGGCCGAAGCTGGCATTCAGTGTCAGGCTCTCGATCGGCTTGACGATCAGTTCCGCTTCCATACCCTTCATCGTGCCGTCGAGCGAGATCAGGTTCGCGGTCGCCGAGGCGTCAACCACCTGGCCCTGCTGGCCTTGGTAGTCATAGATGAACGCCGAGATGTTGAACTGGGCGCGATTGTCCCAGAAGCGCGACTTGAGGCCGATTTCATAGGCGTTCACCTGCTCCGGCTTCACGAAGTACACCTGATTGGCGCTGCCATAGGCCAGCCCGTTGAAGGTGCCCGCGCGGTAGCCACGGCTGTAGCTTGCGTAGACCATCACGCCATCGACCGGCTTCCAGTCGAGGATCGCGCGGCCCGAGAATTTGCCCGACGAACCATCTTGCGCCAGGCCCGTGGGACGCGGGATGCCGAGGCCCTGGAACGACGGGATAACCGTCTGGCCAGCTTCGTTCTTTACGTCCTGCAGGAAGTAGGGCGCATAGGCACCGCCCTGTTGGAACGCGGAAACCGTGATAAGGCGCGCCGTGCCTGCATCATCGAAATAGGTCGTGATGCCATCGCGGAAGTGGTTGTTATCCTTGGTGTAGCGCAGGCCGGCCGTGAACTTGACCGTTGGCGTTACCTCGAAGCTGCCCTCGCCATAGACTGCGAAGCTGTCGCGCTCCTGCTTGAAGTGCTGCGTTGCGCGGATTCCGGTGGGAAGCGACCCTGCCGAAAGGGCTGTGCCATTAAATGCGCCGCCCGGATTGAAGTAGCTGGCGGGCAGTCCCACCGCTGCACGCACGTCGCTGGTGAAATTGAAGAAGTCGGGCGTATTGTCGGCCGTGACGCTGTCCTTGCCGTAGTAGGCACCGACAATCATCTTGAACCGGCCGCCGTTGTAATCGAGGCGCAAATCCTGATTGAAGGCGTGGAAGCCGGACCTGTAGCCGATCGAGCACAGCCGCAGCGGTGATGCGTCGCAATCGGTGGCGGTCTGCTGATAGAGACCGTCATCGTAGCCAGTGATCGACACCAGCTTGAGATTGTCGGTCAGTTCGAAACGCGCGTCAAACACCACGCCGCGCGCCCTTGTCCGGGCAATGCCGACAGTGTCTGCTTCGATTTCATTGATGCCGAGGCCGCGACCGGACTGGCTGTAGCTTGCCGGAACCAGACCGGCTGGAGCGAGAGCTCCGAACAGTCC
>JAZKBJ010000061.1:0-2547 GCA_040388685.1 Pseudomonadota bacterium | reverse complement strand
GACGCGCGGCCCAGCGGTTGTAGAGATGCCCCAGCACCGCGCCGACAATCACCAGCATGGTCACCTGCGTTGGCAGGTACATGCCCATGCCCACCGCGAGCGGCGGCAATGAACCACGCCCAGAACGCTTGAGCAATTCGTCGATCAGCACGACGACCGCTCCGATCGCCGCGCCAAGGCCGACAAGGTTCCAATCAAGGCTGCCGCCAAGCACGCCCTGCGCGATTGCCGAGATAAGCGCGGCCTGCGGAGCGGAGAGCGCGTTTTCGCCCGCTCCCGGAGCACCCTGAAAGCCGAAGGTCGAATTGAGCAGATCGAGGATCGGCGGGATCACCAGCGCGCCGAAGATCACGCCCAGCACCAGCGCAACCTGCTGCCGCCACGGCGTGGCCCCGACCAGTTGCCCGGTCTTGAGATCCTGCAGGTTGTCGTTCGAGATCGTGGCAACGCCGAACACGATGGCCGTGACGAACAGCGCGAAGGCGACCAGCGCCTTGGTGTCTTCCTCGCTGCCTCCTTGGCCAAACAGGGCCAGCAGGAGCAGTGAAATGCCCAGCGCCGCAAGGATGCCAACACCGGAAATCGGACTGTTTGAGGCGCCGATCAAGCCAGCCATGTAGCCGCAGACCGACGCGATCACGATGCCGGCAACGAGCACGTAGATGACCGAAGCGATCAGCGTCATGCCAAGCGCCCCTGCGACTGGACCACCGACCGCAAAATCCGCAAGCAGCAGCGCGATGGGGATCATCGAGAGCAGGATTGTGCCGCCGACAATGCCGATGGGCAGGTCGCGCTCGGTCAGGGCGAGGCTCTCGATGCCCTGGCCCTTTCGCGCCTTGTTGGCAGCTAGGGCTGCAGTGACGCCGCGCACGATCGGGCCGATCACGCGCAACAGCGTCCAGATCGCGGCGACGCCGATTGTGCCCGCGCCGATGAACCGAATCTTCTGGCGGAACACCGTGCCGACGAAATCGGCGAATTCGGAGCCGACCGGTGGCCCACCTGCGGTAAAGTCCGGCAGGAGGAAACCGAAGCTGATCACGATGCCGACCAGCATGGCAAGGCCCACGGCAATGCCGACGAGGTGGCCCACACCAACCAGCGCGAGCGAAAGGCCGCCGAACAGCATCGAACCGCCCGTGCCGACCTTGAATACACCGCCGACTTCCTCGGCCGCGAACTTCATCTTTGCGAGTAGAGGATAGAACGCCGCGAGCAAGCCGCCTGCAGTCACGGCAGCAAGGCCCTTGCGGTTCTCTTCATCACCCCCGACTCCCGCGCCGACTTTGAGGACTTCGGCAGCGGCAACGCCTTCGGGATAAGGGAGGTCCGATCCGGTCACCAGCGCGCGGCGCAGCGGAACCGAATACATCACGCCAAGAATGCCGCCGACCGCAATTACCGCGACCGATTCCCAATAAGGAAAGTCCGCCCACCACCCGACCATGACAAGGCCTGGCAGCACGAAGACGATGGCCGAGAGCGTGCCCGCCGAACTGGCGATGGTCTGAACAATATTGTTTTCCTGGATCGTCGTTCCGGAAAACGCGCGCAGGACCGCCATGGATATGACCGCCGCAGGGATCGACGTCGCAAACGTCAGTCCGATGCGCAGACCAAGATAGACATTGGCCGCGGTGAACACGACCGTGAGCAGTGCGCCGAGGATCACCCCTCGAACGGTCAGTTCCCTCGGGCTTGCAGTGCCGGTCATGCCCCACTCCGTGCTGTGTTCGTCATCGCCCTTGTCTGGCACGCCGCGCCGCACGTGGGAAGGGCGATCAGCTTACAAACGAAACCTTCGTCGAACTGTCCACCATCTGGGCAAGGCGTGCTGCGTCCCAGTTGGTCAGGCGTACGCAGCCGTGGCTTTGCGCACGCCCGATGGTCTGCGGCTCGGGCGTGCCGTGGATGCCGTAGTGCTCCTTCGACAGGTCGATCCAGACGACGCCAACCGGCCCGTTCGGTCCCGGCGGGAGCAGGTGTTCGCCCTTGCTGTCGGGCACATCCCAGAACAAGCTCGCGTCATAGCTGAACTGCGGATTGTAGGACGTGCCGTAGATCTTCCAGTTGCCGAGCGGCAGCGGATCCTTCGACGAACCGGTGGTAACCGTAAACAGCGCCACCAGCTTGTCGGCCTTGTCGAATGCCTTGAGCGTGCCGCCCTTCTTGCTGACGACCACGCGCGCGACCTTGGGCTGGGCGTTGCTCACACCAAGGCCAACCAACGTGGCGAGCCAGCCCTTGTCCTTGACGGCCGTCGCGTCAATGGCATCGTTTCCGACATTGGGGACGCGGATCTGTTGCCCGGCATGATAGGCGACCGGACTGGGCTTTGCGCTGGCGGTTCCATCCGAGGGCCCTGGTGCAGGCAGTCCAGCCTGCGGGTTGAGCGCGCGCAGCACGTCAGCGGTGGTGTGGAACCGCTCCGCCAGCTTTTCTTCGAGCGTAACGTACCCCAGCGACGGCAACTTGGCCTGCGCCGCAGGGTCTTTAGGCAAGGGTGCGAACGGACCGCGTGCAAACTCCTCCGGCAGGGTCACG
>JAZKBJ010000060.1:2718-7127 GCA_040388685.1 Pseudomonadota bacterium | reverse complement strand
GCATCGAATCGTCGGTGCGTTCGATCGCGGGTGTCGACACGCTGACCTCGACCGCATCGGAGGGCAACAGCCAGACGATGGTCCAGTTCAAGATCGGGCAGGACATCAATGCCGCTGTCAACGAGGTCAAGAACAAGGTCGATCAGGTCCGCAGCGACTTGCCCGAAGGCATTCTTGAACCGCAGGTGTTCAAGGTCGAAACCTCTTCGGAACCGATAGCCTATTTCGCGGTGGCGGCCGATGACATGACGCTCGAACAGCTGTCATGGTACATTGACGATACGGTGGCCAAGCGGTTGCTGACCGTTACCGGCATGGCCGAAGTCAGCCGTTCGGGTGGGGTCAACCGCGAGATTGCGGTGACGATCGATCCGATGCGCATGAACGCGCTCGGGGTGACCGCGAGCCAGATCAACGCGACGCTGCGGCAGGTCAACATCAACGCGGCGGGTGGCCGGACCGAAGTGGCCGGATCGCGCCAGTCGGTGCGCGTGCTGGGCAATGCGCGGACGGCTTACGACCTTTCGCAGACCGAGATCGGACTGTCCAACGGGCGGACCGTGCGGCTTGCTGACGTGGCGGACGTGACCGACAGCTACAGCGAAATCACCTCAATCGCCAAGTTCAACGGCAAGGCCGTCGTAACCTTCGCCATCTCGCGCGCGCGCGGTGAATCCGACGTTTCCGTCTATGACGGTGCGGTGGCCGAGATGAAAAAGCTCGAGGCCGAACAGGGCGGCAAGATTCACTTCGTCGAGTTGTTCTCGTCGGTGAAATACACCAAGGACCAGTACCGCTCGTCGATGAACGCGATGGTCGAGGGTGCGGTCCTCGCGGTTATCGTCGTGTTCTTCTTCCTGCGTGACTGGCGTGCGACCATCGTGTCCGCGGTCGCCATCCCGCTCTCGTCGATTCCGACGTTCTGGGTCATGGACCTGATGGGCTTCACGCTCAACCAGATGTCGCTGCTGGCGCTTGGCCTCGTCGCAGGCGTGCTGGTCGACGATGCGATCGTCGAGATCGAGAACATCGTGCGGCATATGCGCATGGGCAAGACCGCGTACCAGGCATCGATCGATGCGGCCGACGAGATCGGCCTTGCGGTTGTCGCCACGACGTTCTCGATTGTTGCGGTGTTCTTCCCGGTGGCGCTCATGCCGGGCGTTTCAGGCCAGTTCTTCAAGAACTTCGGCCTGACCGTAGTGGTGGCGGTGCTGTTCTCGCTGCTGGTGGCGCGCATGATCACGCCGATGATCGCGGCCTACTTCCTCAAGGCTCATGGTGAAGCCGAGCATGGTGGCGGACCGTTGATGGACCGCTACATGAAGGTCCTGAACTGGTCGCTCGATACCTCGAAGGCACGCGCCTATCGCGCCGAGCATCCACGCCGCCGCTTCATGGCGCGGTTTTTCGACCATCGTATCTGGATGATGGGCGTCGGCTTGGGGGCCTTGTTGCTGACCGTGGTCATAGGCGGCCTGATACCGAGCCAGTTCTTTCCGGATACCGATAGTGATTCGAGCCGGGTCAGCATCGAAATGGTGCCGGGCACGACCCTGCGCCAGACCGAAGCCAAGGTCGCGGAGGTCGTCACTCTGCTGAGCAAGGAGCAGGAGGTTGAATCCTCACTCGCGTCGGTGCGCGAGGCGAAGGCCAACATCTATCTCAACTTGCGCAAGGACCGCGAGCGGACCAGCCTCGATTTCGAGCGCGAACTCACGCCGCGTCTGCAGAAAATGTCCGACGTGCGGCTGAACTTCGTGTCGAACGGCCCGAGCGGGCCCGGCGGTGGCTCTGGCCGTCCGATCAGTGTGATGCTCGCAGGGTCCGATCCCGACCAGCTTCAGGCAGCGGCCCAAGCGCTGGTCGACCAGATGAGTGGCCTTAAGGAAGTCGTCGCGCCGCGCATCAGTGCGGATTTGCGCCGGCCTGAAATCATCATCAAGCCACGGCTCGACCTGGCCGCGAACCTTGGCGTTACCACCCAGGCGCTGAGCCAGGTCATCCGCATCGCCACCCAGGGCGAGATCGACCAGAACAGCGCGAAGTTCTCGCTGTCGGACCGTCAGGTTCCGATCAGGGTCAAGTTGCCCGAAGCCTCGCGCCGCGATCTCTCGACGATCGCGAACCTGCCTGTGCCGACCGCTTCGGGCGGTGCCGTGCCGCTGTCGCGCGTCGCGGAGATCACCTTCGGCTCAGGCCCGACGCAGATCCAGCGCTACAATCAGAACCGCCGCGTCTTCGTCGGTGCCGACCTTCCGCCGGGCATGGCCAAGGGCACGGCCATGACCGAGATCATGAAGCTGCCGATCATGAAGAACCTGCCGCAAGGCGTTTCGAACACGGCGGCAGGCGAGGACAAGTTCCAGGCCGAAATGATGCTCAACTTCGGGGTGGCGCTGGGCGCGGGCGTGTTGCTGGTGTTCTCGGTGCTGGTGCTGCTCTACCACCGCTTCATTTCGCCGCTGGTCAACATGGGCTCGCTCTTCCTCGCACCGCTCGGCGGCCTGTTGGCGCTGCTGGTGACCGGACAGGCGCTGTCGCTGCCGGTGTTCATCGGCATCCTGATGCTGTTCGGCATCGTCGCCAAGAACTCGATCCTGCTGATCGATTTTGCCATCGAGGAAATGGCGGCGGGCAAAACCAAGCTCGACGCCATCGTCGAGGCCGGACACAAGCGTGCCCAGCCCATCGTGATGACGACTGTCGCGATGGTTGCGGGCATGATCCCGACGGCTGCTGCCATCGGTGGCGATTCCGGCTGGCGTGCGCCGATGGGCATCGTGGTGATGGGCGGCCTCATCCTGTCGACGCTCCTGACCCTGCTCATCGTGCCGGCGGGCTTTAGCCTTGCCGACGGTCTTGAGAAGCGGATCGGGCCGTGGCTGGCGCGCAAGGTGCTGGGCTATGAACCGGGACACCGGAACGATCCTGCGCCCGAGGCATTCCCGGCGGAGTGATCGAAACCCCGCCAGAGACTGCCGTGGACGTAATCCCGGCCCCCGATGTCGGCCCCCGGCGCGCCGTCTCAGGACGAATGGTAAAAGCTCCGTCGGTGGCTCCGGTCGATCGGGCGCGGCGGATGCGCCTTCTGGCGACGTGCCTGCTTGTGGTAATGGCGGTGATGTATGGCATCGCGCGCCACTTTCAGGATGTGCACCCGGCGCTGGGTTTTGTCCGGGCCTTTGCCGAAGCGGCGATGGTGGGCGGCCTGGCCGACTGGTTCGCGGTGACCGCGCTGTTTCGCCACCCGTTGGGCCTGCCGATCCCGCACACCGCGATCATTCCCGAAAACAAGGACCGCATCGCCGACACGATGGCGGCGTTCCTGCAAAGCAATTTCCTCACCCCACAAGTGGTGGCGCGGCGAATGGGTGCGGTCAACGCAGCGGCGGCGGCAGGCGCCTTTCTGGCGGACCCGCGCACGGGTGAAAGCCGGTTGCGCGATGGTGCGGCAGGGCTGATCGCCGACATTCTGGAATCGCTCGATCCCGAAGAATTGGGCGGACTGGCAAAGAATGCGCTGCGCCGTCAGCTGGAGAAGATCGACCTTGCCCCGCTGCTCGGCCAGTTGCTGGGCGCCGCGATTGCCGACGGGCGGCACATGGCGGTGATCGAAAGCGTAATCCGCAAGGCCGCCGAGACGATCGAGGCGAACGAGCCGCTGATTCAGGCGATGATCCACGAGCGCGCGAATACGATCCTGCGCTGGACCGGGCTGGACGAAAAGCTCGCCAATGCTGTGCTTGATGGCGTCTACAAAATGCTCGCCGAGACGCTTGTCGTGCCGGATCATCCCTTGCGCAGGAAGATCGAGGAAGGTCTGGAGACGCTCGCGCAAGATCTTGTCCATGATGATGCCATGCAGGCGCGCGTCGAACAGATGAAACTGGAAGTCTTGGCCAACCCGGCCTTCGCCCGCTGGCTGGACGGCTTGTGGGAGCGTGGGCGCACGCGCCTGTTACAACTTGTTCGCAATCCGGAAGGTGCGCTTGGTGGCCAGTTTGGCGCCAGCCTTGCCGAACTGGGGCAGGCGCTGCAGCGCGACGTTGCGCTCCAGCGCGTGGTCAACCGCTTTGCGCGGCGAACGATGGTCGGCGTGGCGACGCGTTACGGTGCGCAGATTGTCCGGCTGGTGTCCGAGACGGTGAAGCGCTGGGACGCCCGCACCGTGACCGACCGGATCGAAGGCGCGGTCGGGCGCGATCTCCAGTTCATCCGCATCAACGGCACGCTTGTCGGCGGTCTGGTCGGCCTGGCGCTGCATGCGCTGGATCTGGTGCTGTGACGCAGTCGCCGGTTCTCGAGACCGAGCGGCTTGTCCTTACGGTGCCGGGGCGAGATGATTACCTTGTCCTGCGCGATCTCGTAGCCGATCCCGACGTGCACCGCTTCCTCGGGCCGCGTCC
>JAZKBJ010000060.1:0-2708 GCA_040388685.1 Pseudomonadota bacterium | reverse complement strand
GGCAGCTCTACGGCTATGGCCTGTTTCTGGCATGGGAGCGGACCAGCCGGGATTTTGTCGGGCAGATCGGGGTGTTCCATTCGATGCGCGGCTTTGGCAAGGGTCTCGACGATGTGCCGGAAGCGGGCTGGATTCTTGCCAAGAAGCATTGGGGCAAAGGCTACGCGCTTGAGGCGATGAATGCGGCGCTGACCTGGTTCGACGCAGCCTGCGCCGCCCCGCGCATCGCCTGCATGATCGAACATGACAACGTGGCGTCTCATGCGCTGGCAGCGCGGCTCGGCTTTGCGCGCTATGACGAGCATGCGCTGGACGATGGCGTGGTGGTTGACCTGCTCGAGCGGATCAGGCCTGCGGGGTGACCGCCGCTTCCAGCAAGGCGACCGCGCGCTGCTGGAGATCGTCGATCGTAAAAGGCTTGGTCAGCACGCCGATGCCGGGCTCCATGCGTTCGTTCTGCAGCACCGCAGTGTCGGCATAGCCCGTGACGAACAGCACCTTCAGGCCGGGCTGGCGGCGCCGGGCTTCATCCGCAACCTGCCGGCCATTGACACCGCCGGGCAGTCCAACGTCGGTAACCAGCAGATCGATTGCCGGGTTCTGGTCGAGCAGGGCAAAGGCGGATGCACCGTCGTGCGCTTCGATGCAGCGGAAATCCAGCAGGCCAAGCGCATCGACCATCATCATGCGCACGGTGGGCTCATCATCAACCACCAGTATGTTTGCGCCCGCGCGGGTGACACTTCTGGCGTCGGCATCGGCTGGGTCGGCAGGCTCGGCCGGGCCGTCATGTCGTGGCAGGTAAATGCGCACCGAGGTGCCTTGGCCGGGTGTCGAGCGTATCCGTACCAGCCCGTTGCTCTGCCGCGCAAAGCCATAGACCATCGACAGTCCGAGGCCGGTGCCGCGGCCCATCGCCTTGGTCGTGAAGAATGGCTCGAACACCCGCTCGAGGTCCTCGCTGGCAATGCCGACACCAGTGTCGCTGACCGTCACGGTGATGTAGTCGCCCGGCACCATTCCGCGCTCGTCCGCGCCAGTCTGGTCGAGCGTGATGTTCAGCGTTTCGATGGTGAGAATGCCGCCATCGGGCATGGCATCGCGCGCGTTTATGCAAAGGTTGAGGAGGGCGTTTTCAAGCTGGTTGGCATCTACCAGCGCGGGCCATGCCTCGTCTTCGGCTTCAACCATCACCGTGATTTCGGGACCGACCGTGCGGCCAACAAGCTCGATAAAATCGGCAAGCAGCGCGTTCACGCTGGTCGGGCGCGGCGACAGGGTCTGGCGGCGGGAGAATGCCAGCAAGCGATGGGTGAGCGAAGCGGCGCGCCGGGCGGCACCAAGGCCTGCGGTGACATAGCGTTCGGCATCGGGCGTGCGGCCTTGCTCCATCCGCCGCGCAATCATTTCGAATGATCCGGTAATCCCCGCAAGGAGATTGTTGAAATCGTGTGCGAGGCCGCCGGTGAGTTGCCCGACCGCTTCCATTTTCTGGGCCTGCCGCAATGCCATCTCCGCCTGTTCCCGCTGGGCAAGGGCATCGGCGACACGCTGTTCCAACGTTTCGTTGAGCTGGTGCAGGGCCTGCTCGGCGAGAACCTTGTCGGTCACGTCCTTGAACAGGACGGCGACCAGCCGGTTCTCGAACGGTCCCAGACGGAACGACGACACCTCGAGGTGGCGGCCGGTGGCGACGAGTTCGTTGCGGAAGCGGATCGGCTCGCCGGTGCGCAGGACCTTGCCGTAAAAGGCGATCCAGTCGTCAGCCTCGTCCGGAACCATATCGCGCAGGCGCTGGCCCACGACGTTCGGTATGCCGGTGTGGCGTTCGTAAGCAGCGTTGGCGATAATGTGGATGTAGTCGCTGAGCGGTCCGTGCGGGCCGTCGAGAAATTCAACGACGCAGAAGCCGTCGTCCATATTCTCGAACAAAAGACGGAAGATTTCGCTGTCCGAGCCTGAGGGGCTTAGCGACACGATGTCGGACGGTGCACTCCCGCTCACCATATGCGCAACACGATACGGGCGAAGCGAGCGCTGTTCATCCGGCACAAAACGCCGCGACCAATGCATGGTTCCCGCCCCGGGCGGAAAAATGCGCGATAATGAAAAAGGCCGGAAGGTTTCCCCTCCGGCCTTGATCTGGTGTGACGTGAGTTGGCGTGGACTTAGAAGTCCATGCCGCCCATGCCGCCCATGCCGCCACCCATCGGGGGCATCGCGGGCTTGTCGTCAGGGCGTTCGCTGATCGCCGCTTCGGTGGTGATCAGCAGGCCCGAGACCGAGGCTGCATCCTGAAGCGCGGTACGCACGACCTTGGTCGGGTCGATCACGCCGGCGGCCTTCAGGTTTTCGTAAACGTCGGTCGAGGCGTTGAAGCCCTGATTCTCGTCGTTTTCGCGCAGCAGGTTGCCAGCGACAACCGCACCGTCATGACCGGCGTTCGTGGCGATCTGGCGCAGCGGGGCCTGAATCGCGCGGCGCACGATGTCGATGCCCTTGGTCTGATCGTCGTTCGCGCCCTTGAGGCCTTCGAGAGCCTTGGTTGCATAGAGCAGAGCCGTGCCACCACCGGGGACGATGCCTTCTTCGACGGCAGCGCGGGTAGCGTGGAGAGCGTCGTCGACGCGGTCCTTGCGCTCCTTCACTTCGACTTCGGTAGCACCGCCGACCTTGATCACGGCAACGCCGCCAGCAAGCTTGGCAAG
>JAZKBJ010000059.1:18647-18955 GCA_040388685.1 Pseudomonadota bacterium | reverse complement strand
TATACCGCCGAGATCAAGCAGGGCGATTTCCTCATCCAGGATCTGGAAGTGGCGGTTACCCAGCAGCAAGGCCTGCACTCGCTTGGCCATGACGACGCCTACCTCGCCGAGCAGGAAACCCGCATCCGCCGTTTCCACGAAGTGATCAACGATTACATCGCGGGCCGGCGCTGACGGCTGAGCGCACCCCCCTCCCGCCTGCGCGAGGGGGGTGCGCTTCGAACAATGATAAAGACCGGGAGAACACCAGCGTGACCCAGCCCACCAAGGGTATCGACCGCCGCCAGATGCTCGCGGGCGCAGGCGTT
>JAZKBJ010000059.1:17892-18637 GCA_040388685.1 Pseudomonadota bacterium | reverse complement strand
CAGCGGTGGCCGCGACCGGCGGCATGGCGACGGCGGCACATGCGGCCGATGCACCGGCTACTGGCTGGGACCATGAATGCGATGTGCTGTGCATCGGCAGCGGCGCGGCTGCGGGCACCGCCGCCGTCACCGCGCTGGCCGCAGGCGCCAAAGTGATGATGATCGAAAAGATGCCTATCCTTGGCGGCACCACCGCCAAATCGGGCGGCGTCACGTGGATCTTCAACCACTTCATCTTCCGTGAACAGGGCATCGACGACAGGAAGGACGACGCCCTGCGCTACACCGTGCGCTACGGCTATCCGCGGCAATACAACCCGGACAGCCCCACGCTCGGCCTCGACGAAAACCGCTTCCGCGTGGTCGAGGCGTTCTACGATCATGGCTCTGCCGCTGTCGATCACTTGCGCGAACTCGATGCCGTGCAGTTCAAGCAGTTCCGCCTGTTTCAGGTGGACAAGCCCGCCCCCGACTATGCCGACCACTTGCCCGAGAACAAGGTGCCCACCGGCCGCGCGCTGGAACCTGCCACCGGTTCCGGCTCCACGCAGGGCGGGGGCAGCCTTGCCAGCCAGATGCACGCCTACCTCAAGGCCAAGGCCGTGCCGATCCTGACGCGCACCCGCGTGACCCGCGTCATCAAGGACGCCTCGGGCCGCGTGGTCGGTGCAGAAGCGGTCCAGGGCGACAAGGTCATCCGCATCAAGGCAAGCAAGGGCGTGGTGTTCGGCACCGGCGGCTACAG
>JAZKBJ010000059.1:6842-17882 GCA_040388685.1 Pseudomonadota bacterium | reverse complement strand
CGGCGCTGTGCGATGTGCACCAGCCCGCAGTCTACGGGTCATGCTCGCTGCCCGGATCGACCGGCGATTTCATCCCGATCGCGCAGGAAGCGGGCGCGATGATGGGCAACATGGGGCTGGGCTGGCGCACGCAAGTCGTTTTGGGTGAAGCGCTGAAGACGCGCGGAATCGGGCTTGGCGCTTTCGTGCTGCCCGGCGATTCGATGATCCTCGTCAACAAATACGGCAAGCGCGTGGTCAACGAAAAGCGCGATTACAACGACCGCACGCAGGCGCACTTCTGGTACGATCCGGCGCATGAGGAATACCCCAATCACCTGATGTTCATGCTGTTCGACGAACGCAGCATCGACGCCTTCGGCGGCGCGTTCCCGTTCCCCGCGAACAAGGGCGAACAGCCGCACCTGATCGAGGGCATGACCTGGGACGACGTCTTCGGCAAAATCGACGCACAACTGGCCGGGTGGACGGCACGCACCGGCGGAGCGCGACTTGCGCCCGAATTTGCGGCCAATGCCAGGCAGTCCGTCGCCAGCTTCAATGCCTACGCCAAAAAGGGCGTCGATCCCGAATTCGGGCGCGGCAAGTATCTCTATGACCGCGAATGGCACTTGCTGTTCTCGGCCCGCCGCGCAGGCACCGCGCAGCCCGCCAATCCCTATCCGAACAACACCATGCACCCGTTCGCGGCCAAAGGCCCCTACTATGCGCTGATCCTCGGCCCCGGCACGCTCGACACCGCAGGCGGTCCGCAGATCAATGCCAACGCGCAAGTGCTGGCGGCAAACGGGCAGCCGATCCCCGGCCTCTATGCCGCCGGGAACTGCATCGCCGCGCCCACCGGACAGGCCTATCTTGGCGCGGGCGGCACCATCGGCCCGGCGGTGACGTTCGGCTATATCGCGGCAAAGCATGCGGTGAAGGCGTGAGAGCCATCGCGCTTGGCGGCGCGGCCCTGCTCGCCGCCGCCTGTTCGGCACAGGCCGAAGTTGCGCCTGCTCCCTCCTATCAGGCAGACATCGTGCCGCTGCTCGAAAGCCAGTGCGCCACCTGCCACCTTACGGGTGACGAAGCAGGCGGCATGTCGCTGGTCGGCGATGCGGCGCTCGGCTTTCTCGTCGGCAAACCATCGCAGGAAGCGCCCGCGATCCTGCGCATTGCGCCGGGCGAGCCGGACAAGAGCTATCTCGTGATGAAGCTCGAAGGCACCCACATCGCGCAGGGCGGTTCGGGCGCGCAGATGCCGTTCGGCGGCGCGCCTCTTTCCGCAACCCAGATCACCAAGATCCGCCAGTGGATCGCCACAGGAGCAGCCCAGTGAATCCCAATCTCGTCAATCTTGAAGGCAAGGTCGCCATCGTTACCGGTGCGGGCGTCGGCATGGGCGCGGCCACCGCACAATTGCTGGCCGCGCGCGGCGCGAAAGTCATCGTCTCGGACATCAACCCCGCCACCGCCGCCGAGACCGTCGCCGCCATCCGCGACGCGGGCGGCACCGCGCACGCGGTCGTCACCAACGTGGCCGAGGAGCGCGAAGTCGAGGCACTGGTTGCCGAAACAGTTGCCACTTATGGCCGCTTCGATTGCGCCGTGAACAATGCCGCGATCACGCCCGATACCCTGCCGATCCACGAAGCCGACATGGCGGTGTTCGACAAGGTGCTGAATGTCGATCTGCGCTCGGTCATGCTGTGCATGAAGTACGAGATCCGCCAGCTTCTGGCGCAGGGTAGCCATGGTTCGATCGTCAACATCGGCTCGGTCAGCTCGTTCCGCCCGCAGCCGCACAACGCCGCCTATGTCGCCGCCAAGCATGGCGTGATCGGCCTGACCAAGACCGGCAGCCTCGAATATGCCGGGCGCGGCATCCGCGTGAACGCTGTTCTGCCCGGCGCGATCGACACCCCGATGTTCCGCGCCGCGCTCGATGCCAATGGCTTCACCGTCGAGCAGTTCGCGCCCGCGCTCAGCCTGTTCAATCGCATCGGCAAGCCCGAGGAAGTCGCCGAAGCCAGCGCCTGGCTGTGCTCGGACGCCTCAAGCTATGTCACCGGCCACAGCCTTGCAGTCGAAGGCGGTTATCTAACGCGGTAAAGGCTCAGGCGCTGGTCCCGACGTCAGCGATGACGGCATCAAGGACTTGCGCCACAGCCTCGCCGCTCACCAGCACCTGCAGCCCGCGCTGTCCGCCGTTGACGAAGATCGCGTCCCACAACAGCGCGGTTTCGTCGAGCACGGTGGGCACGCGGCGCATCTGGCCGAACGGGCTGATCCCTCCGACCTTGTAGCCGGTGATCCGTTCGGCATCGGGCGGACGCATCATCACCGCGCCTTTCGCGGCCAGCGCGGCGGCGACGCGCTTGAGCGATACCTCACCGTCGCTCGGCGCGATGGCGCAGGCGGGTTTGCCGTCTGCCAAAACCATCAATGTCTTGAACACTTGCCCCGGTGGCGCCCCGAGCGCGAGGGCGGCGGCCAGGCCGATGCTGTCCGCCGAGGGATCATAGGCATAACTGTGCAGCGCGAAGGCTACGCCCGCCTCGTCCAGTTGTTTCGTCGCGCGGGTAACCTGTGCCATGCGCGCGGTCTTGCAAAAGCTGCGGGCAAGCGCCAGCGGGGAAATTGCCCACCGGCGCTTGCTCTACAAATCAGATCTGGCTGAAGCCGCCATCCATCAGGAATTCGGCGCAAGTCACGAAACTGGCCGCTTCCGAACACAGATAGACCACGCCGCCACCCATTTCGTCCGGGCGGCCCATCCGGCCGATCGGATGGTTGACCTTCACGCCTTCCAGTGCCGCTTCGCGCGAGGGCGCTGCGCCCAGTTCGACATAACGATCCATGATCGAGCCGAGCATGTTCGTGTCAATACCGCCGGGATGCACCGAATTGACGCGGATGTTGTAGCCCAGCGCCGCAAATTCTGCGCCGAGGCACTTCGACAGCATCTTCACCGCCGCCTTGCTGGTGCAATAGGCCGCGTTGAAGGCCGCGCCGCGCATCCCGCCAATGCTGGAGAAATTGACCACCGAAGCGCCGCCGGGCCGCGCCTTGCCGCCTTCGCGCAGCAGCGGCAGCAGCACTTGCGTGCCAATGATGATCGCATCGACGTTGACCGAATTGACCCGGTGGAACTCGGAGAGCGGCGTGTCCTCGAACTTGGTCACGATCGAGATGCCGGCGTTGTGCACCAGCGCGTCGATCCGGCCATATTTCTCCTGCGCCAGCGCCGCGACCGCCTGCCATCCGGCCTCGCTGGTCACGTCGTGCTGCAGGTAGTGGTCCGCGCCTTCTATCTGCGCCGAAGGGGCCATGTCGGTGGCAATGACGACTGCGTGAGCCGCCTTCATGGCCTTGACCAGTTCGCGGCCGATCCCGCCTGCAGCGCCGGTGACGACAGCGACGACATTATCCAGAGCGATTGTCATTGTGCGGTGTATCCCCCGTCGATCACCAGTTCGGTGCCGGTCATGTAGCTGGAATCCTCGCTGGCGAGGAAGAATGCGGCGCTGGCCAGTTCGCTTGGCTGGGCAAGGCGTCCGATCGGCGTCATGCCAACCACGCCCGCCACCAGATCGTCCGGCTTTTCGGCAAAGCCCTGATCGACCCAGCGCTGGAAGCCCGCCTTGAGCAGCGGCGTTTCGACAAAGCCCGGATGCAGCGAATTGGCGCGGATCGGCATCTTCTTCTGCGCGAACTCGATGGCGATGCCCTTGGTGAACAGGCGCACCGCCCCCTTGCTGGCATTATAGGCCGAAACCTCGTTCATGCCGACAAGGCCCATGATGGAGCTGACGTTGATGATCGACGAACCGCCCCGGAAATCGGTGCCGCTTGCCGCCATCAGCGGCACGAAATGCTTGGTGCCGAGGAACACGCCGTCAACATTGACCGACATGATCCGCCGCCAGCCTTCCATCGAAAGCTCCTCGACCGGCCCGGTCAGGTCGATCCCGGCATTGTTGACAAGGATGTGGCACTTGCCGTGGCGTTCCTTGACCAGCGCGACCGCGCGCTCCCAGTCTTCTTCCTTGGCCACGTTGGCCGAGACATAGCTGGCGGCTTGCCCCAGCTTTGCCATAACCTCGCGCGCGGTATCGCTGTCCTCGGCATCGAGGTCCGAAAGCACGACTTCGGCACCTTCGGCCAGAAAGCGCTCGGCGCAGGCAAGGCCGATGCCGCGAAGGCCGCCCGATACGAAAGCGACGCGGCCTTTCAGGCGCTGTGCGGTAAGTTCCATCTGTCTCAGACCCCCATCATGCCGGCGGTCGTCGCACCGTCGATTGCGTATTCACCGCCGGAAATGAACCCGGCCTCGTCGCTGGCAAGATAGGCCACCAGCCCGGCCACTTCATTCAGCTGCGCCATGCGCTTCATCGGCGCCATGCCTTCATACATCGCGCGCGCTGCCGCGGGATCGGGCTGCGCGTTCATGATGTTCTGGATCAGCGGGGTTTCGACCACGCCGGGCAGGATCGCGTTGACGCGGATCGCATAGCCCTGCTGCCCGCAATGCACCGCCGCCGATTTGGCCAGCGCGCAGACCGACGCCTTGGTCACCGAATAGGCGACGTAATTGCCCAGAGGCCGCGTGGCGTTCATCGAGGAGTTGATGATGATCGAGCCTTTGGCCCCATCCGGGTTGCGCTTCATGCCGAGGATCGAATTCTGCACGGTCAGCATCACGCCGGTCTGGTTGACCGCGATGATGTTGCTCCAGCCCTCAAGGGTCACATCCTCGATCGACCCGTCGCCGCCTTCGATCCCGGCGTTGGCAAAGGTGATGTCGAGACGGCCTTCCGCCGCAATGATCTCGTCGATCAGGGGTGCCCAAGCCGCTGCGTCCTGCACGCGGTGCTTGCGAAACACTGCGCCGGTTTCCGCGACCAGCGCGGCGGCGGCCTCTTCCTTCGATCCGGTGAACCAGACCTTCGCGCCCTCGGCGCTCAAGCGCGCGACCGCAGCCGCGCCGATGCCGGTGGTGCCGCCCGTAACGAGCGCGACCTTGCCTTCAAGCCTCTTTGACAAAAGTTCTCTCCCGCGAGAATCCGCATGAATTTATAAGGACAGTGGTTACGCGCCCCCGCGAACGTGACAACCTATGCTTTCAGCAAGGTGACTCTGCCACGCGCGGGGGTCAAAACCGGCAGCAATGCCGAAATGGCAGCTTTGCAAGCATCGTGGGGCGAGGAATCGATAATGGCTGACAGTGATCCCAACATGGGCGGCGGAAAAGGGCGGTGCGAGGCCATCAGCTGGCTCGAACTGCTGGAGCAGGATTCGCGCCCCGCGCCCGCCATGCTCACCACCGAGAGCTACGAATATCGCGGATCGGAACCGCTGGCGGCAGAGCGTTATACCAGCGAGGACTTCGCCCGGCTGGAACGCGAAAAGATGTGGCCCCACGTCTGGCAGTTTGCCGCGCGCGAAGAGGACATTCCCGAAGCGGGCGACTACACCGTGTTCGAAATCGCGGGCCGGTCATGGCTGATCAGCCGTCAGGAAGACGGCAGCGTCAAGGCGATGCACAACGTCTGCCTGCACCGCGGGCGCAAGCTACGCACCGAGCCCGGCACTGCCGACAAGTTCGTCTGCCCCTTCCATGGCTTCGCCTGGAACAAGGACGGCAGCTTCGATGGCATGCCCTGTTCGTGGGACTTCAAGCATCTGCAGGCGGACAAGATGGGCCTGCCCGAGGCCGAAGTGGGCCGCTGGGGTGGCTACATCTTCCTGCGCGAGGAGAAGGGCGGTCCCACGCTCGAGGAATACCTCGCCCCGCTGCCCGAATTCTTCAAGCGCTGGCGGCATGAGGAATGCACCACGGTGATCTGGGTGGCCAAGGAGGTGAAGGCCAACTGGAAAGTCACCGCCGAAGCCTTCATGGAAGCCTGGCACACCGTCGTCACGCACCCGCAGCTGCTGCCGTTCACCGGCGATGCCAACGCCGCCTACTGGATCTATGGCGACAACGTGAACGTCAATCACACCCCGTTCGGGGTGATGAGCCCGCACGTCGATCCCGAGGGCAAGACCCAGCAGTGGATCGTCGACGAGTTCGTCAAGTACAACGGCCGATCGGGCGACAACTATGAAAGCGCCGATCCGTTTGCGGTGACCGTGCCCGACGGCATGACCGCGCGCGCCGCGCTGGGCGCCGCCATGCGCGCGGGCTATACCGCGCAGACCGGCTACGACCACGATCACGCGACCGATGCCGAACTGCTCGACGGCCTTGTCTACAACGTGTTCCCCAACTTCGCGCCGTGGGGCGGGTTCATGCCGAACATCGTCTACCGCTGGAGCCCCGGAAAGACGCCCGACACCTGCCTGATGGAAGTGCGTATCCTTGCCCGCGTGAAAAAGGGCGATCCGATGCCGCATGGCGTGGCGATGAAGCTGCTGACCCCTGAGCAGAAATGGACCGATGCGCCCGAACTCGGCGTGCTCGGCCACGTGTTCGAACAGGACATGGACAACCTGCCCTATGTGCAGGACGGTCTCCACGCCTCGAAGACCGGCGAAGTGAACCTCGGCGACTATCAGGAAATCCGCATCCGCCAGTTCCACCAGACGCTCGACAAGTACCTCAACGCATGAGCGGGGAAGCACAGCCACCCCGCATCAACTGCGTGCTGATCTGCGGCGGCGTGTGGCACGATATGGACTTCGCGCGGCTTGAACTGCTCAAGTTGCTGGCCGAAGATCCCGCCGTGCGCACCCGCGTGTTCGAGGATTACGAGACCGTCGCCGCGATTGCCGAGGCCGACATCCTCATCACCTACACTTGCGATGTCACGCCTTCGCTGGCCGCGCAGGAAGCCCTGCGCGACTGGCTGCAGGCGGGCGGGCGCTGGTATGCGCTCCACGGCACCAATTCGGTGCTGCGCCTGCTGTCCGAAGGCCCCAACGCGGGCCTGTGGGACGCGCCGCGCTGGGCACCGCTGATGATGGACCTGCTCGGCACGCAGTTCCTCAGCCACCCCCCGATCGCGCCCTATACGGTGACCGTGGCCGACCCGGACCATCCGCTGACGCAGGGGATCGAGCCGTTCGAGACGACCGACGAACTCTACCACATGGAATGCCACGGTCACCTGCACGTGCTGCTCGAAACCGAATGCACGGTGGAAGGCACCGGCTTCGTCGAAGCGGCGAACGCGCTCGGCACCCAGCCGGTGATGTATCTCAAGGATCACGGCGCGGGCGCGGTGCTCTACAACACGCTCGGGCACTGCCGCGGCCACTACGACCTGCAACCGATGCTCGACTGGTGGCCCACGGTCGACCGCTGCGCCTGGGACTTGCCGGTGTTCTACGACCTCCTGCGACGCGGCATCGGCTGGCTGAAGGAGCGCCCGGCGAAGGGGTGAGCGGTTACAACTGGCGGCGGACGACAGTTCCGCACATCCTCCGCAAGCGCAGATCATCCCAAACACAAGGCAGTTAACTGAGGCGGTAAACCCACCCCCGGCCCCTCCCTCAAGGGAGGGGAGCGAGACTTGCTGAGCCATCAGGCGAAGTTAGTCGCAGCGGGGAGGGTGTGCTGCCGCCGGTGTTTGCAAGCGATACAATCGACAAACACCAACCCCGTTCGTCCTGAACAATGGGTAACTTCCGCCGTGAAAGCCGAGTAGCAGCTACGGCGAGAATGTCGTGGGAAGCAGACATTCGCACGCCATGTTGACATCCGCGCCCATGTGATGGGAAATCGGCGGATGGATGAAATCCTTCGAAACCGATTGCTCGCACTTTTCGACTCATCGCCCGCAAACATTGAAGAATATCGCGTCATCGTTCGAGGCTTGGTCCTGCGGCTCGCTCAACTCGACCCCGGCGAAGCTGAAATAATGGCATGGGATGCAGGAGGGAGAGATCCCGACCAGTTTTGGCGAACTCGAACCCTTGCGTGGGATTTCTCAGAGGTTGGAGAAACTGCGCAGCGTAAACGCCTTTTCGCAGGATTCGTGACATCTGCTGAAAGACTGGACGGATATGGCGCGGACTATTTGATTGACTGTGCCTTAGCCGCTGGCATCGCACCCGATGATATCTATGCGGTTATGAGTTCCGGGCCGAACGTCAGATGACCGTCCGCAAAGGTGTCGTGTCCGGAACGTCCGTTTTCGAAGCGAAATGCCGGATAGCTGCCCTTCGCGTCTCATCTTAACCAACGGCAGCCTTCGGCGCGACCTCTCGCGGGCCGCCACGTCGGGAAAGTCGTGGAAAGCTGCCATTTCTGCGGATAGCATTTCCCATATGAACATTGCTCGCTCTACTGCCGCCAAATCCTTCTGTATGGACTGGTCGAAACACCATTACGGGCGACAGCCTTTAGGCTGGGCATTACGTTGCTATGATGCGTTGCCTTGGGTTAGGCTTCATGCACTGCCTGCCTCAAAGCGCTATGCCGAAACAACCGAGGAAACGTTCGAGACCCTTGTTCGAGGAAATCGCCTTGCAACTGAAGTGCTCGGTGAAGGCTCCGAATGCTGGGTCATTTGTGGGCGAACGGATGACGTTGAAGGGCCCGGCGAACTGGCTTTCGAATGGGTCGAAGATCGGCTTGACCCAGAGAGCGCCACTTGGCGGTATTATGTCCGAAAAGAGCAATGGCGAGCAGGCGGCTTCGACGATGATCTCCGGGTTGTGGCCGAAGATGCTCCATATTACCTTGTCTGGTTTAATGCCAAAACGGGGGGAGTTTTTGCGCCCTACGATGGAGGGTTTGACCTTTTTCCATCTAGCTTCGAAGAAGTAACGGCTCATAAGCAACGCTATGCTGAATGGCTCTCTGATCGTGATGATGGGTTATGAAGTAATGTCCGCCAAAGCGTCGTATCCAGAATGGCAGCATTTCGGCTAGAAAAGCCGCATACCTGCCACCCCCAAACCGTCCCAACCCCTCAGTGCCCCAGAATCCTCCGCTTTTGCCAGCGGATTGCGCTCCACACGCCCAGCACGACGACCGGCGCGGCGAGGCCTGTCCACAGGTGGACATGCAGCCCCGGCACCACTTCGCCCACGCCTTCCAGCACTTTGCCGACAAGCCCCAGCGCGTAATAGCTGACCGCGACAACCGACAGCCCTTCGACCAGCTGTTGCAGGCGGAGCTGGCGCGAGGCGCTGCTTTCCATCGAGGCGAGCAGGCGGCCGTTCTGGTTCTCGATCCGCGTCTCGATCCGCGTGCGCAGCAGCGCGACGACCTGTCCGGTGCGCTGGACCAGCGCATCGGCGCGGCGCGCATAGGCGGCGCAAGTGCGGACGGCGGGGAGGAAACGGCGCTGGGTGAAATCGGCCAGCGACAGGTGGCCTGCGCAGGCGCGGATGTTGAGTTCGGCCAGCCGCTCCTCGACAATCGCGGCATAGGCCTGCGTGGCGTCCATGCGGTAGGTCGAGGCGGAGACTTGCGCGATCAACCCTCCCCACAAATCGAACACCTGCTTCATCAGCACGTCGTCGGTCATTTCGGGCCGGGTCAGCGCAAGGTTGATCGCATCGAGTTCGCGCTCGATCCAGTCGAGTTCGCCCCACCCCTGCCGCGCCACCGGCAGGCCGAGCAGCGCGAGATTGCGGTAATTGCCCAATTCCTGCAGCCGCTGCAGCGTGCGCGAGAGCGTCGGCGCGGGGCTGGTGCCAGCCGCCACGACGATCAGCCCGAAGCCATCGTCGCGCAAGCGGAAGTCCGACCAGATCCGCACGGCGCTGTCTTCACCATCGGGGCACAGGCGGCATGTCACCAGTTCGCCCGCCGCAAAGCCGCAATCGGGCAAGGCAGCCTCCGCCTCGGCCTCGGTTGCCAGCACGATCAGCCGCGTCGCGCGCAGAACTTTGCCCGGCATGTCGAGCGCCCATGCGGTCGCCGCCGCCAGCGTTTCGGGTGCGGCGTCGTCCGCCACGAACAGCGTCAGCGTGCTGGCCTCGCTGTGCCGCTCCCATGTGGCGGAAACGCCCGCGCCGAGCGCGCCTGCGAGATGGCGCGGATGTTCGGCTCCGCCTGCTCCCAGCGCATCGCGCACTGCCGCCAGTTCACGCGCCCGGTCGCCCGGCTCCACCACGCGCACGAACTGGACGATACTGCATGGCGCGACGACCGTCGGCCAGCGCCGCAAGTGCATTTCGGCGACGACTTCGCGCCTCTGTTCGTGTTCGCCCAGCACCGCGCTTCCCCCTTCAGCCCCCATGCGGCCCCCCCACACGGCCAACGCCTGATGCGATAGCCAGTCTCACAGGTCTGGCCCAGACGAAAAATTGGCCCTTGGTCGGGGGTCATAAGTCCAATTCCCGCGTTGCCCCCGGTAGTGCCAAACCTTTGGCGCAAACAACGAATCTGCGGGAGAGACCGACGTGACCACCCAGACCCTGCGCCACCGCATGTTGACAGGGGCTGCCACCGCGCTGCTCGCCGCCTGTTCGGGCGGAACCGAGCCAGCGCCGGAAGCCTCGGCCAGCACGAGCGCGGCGGCAGTCCCCGCTGAAGCCGCGAGCGCCGCGCCCGCGCCAACGGAAGCCGCCCCTTCGGCAAGCGCCAGCGCCAGCCCTTCGGCCACGCCAAGCCCGAGCGCCACGCCTTCGGCAAAGGCACCCACACCTTCACCAACGCCCGAGAAAGTCGCCGTCGCCGCGCCCGCCGCCCCGCCGCCCGCCAGCTGGGCGCGCTGTTCGGTGTGCCACGCCGCAGAGAAAGGCGCGCCCGACAAGATCGGCCCGAACCTTTACGGCGTCTTCGGCCACAAGATGGGCCAGGGTTCCTACGCCTTTTCCGACGCGGTCAAGGCGTCAGGCCTGACGCTCGACGAAGCGACGCTCGACAAGTGGCTGGAGAACCCGCGCACGCTGGTGCCGGGCAACCGCATGAGCTTCCCCGGCCTCAAGGATGCCGCCAAGCGCGCCGAAATCATCGCTTACCTGAAGCAGCAGCGCTGAACAGAACTCCCGGCACCGGCAGCGTCCTCTCACCTGCCCGGTCCGACTGACGCCTCCGCCGCGCGCAAGCAGGCGGGGGCGTCCTTGTTTGTTGGGCCCGGCGTTGCGTGTGCCGAT
>JAZKBJ010000059.1:4420-6832 GCA_040388685.1 Pseudomonadota bacterium | reverse complement strand
CCACACCCACCAGCACGCGGCTCGCACCGTTCCAGCCGTCGATCCCTTCGGCCAGCCAGTACACGTGGGCCACGCCCCCGCGCGCCAGACGCCGCGCCGCGTTCCAGCCCATCCAGCAATCGCTGCGGCAGAACAGCACCACGGGGAGGCGCGGATGGTCCTTGCGTGCCGCCGTCACCGCGCGCACCAGCCCCGCCCACAGCAGAGGATCGGGCGCGGTGCGCCCCGTTTCCGGGTGCCACTGCGCGCCCGCAATGGTGGTGTGGGGCTGGCTCAGCCGCCAGACCCCGCTCGCCGGATCGCGGTAGCCGCCCTCGACCGGCAGCACATCGATGAACAACGCGCGGCCTGTCGCGTGCAGCCGCAGCGCCTTGTCCAGCGCAATCCGGCGCGCAGGATGCGGCGCACGGTCCACCGGTGCGCGATAGCGCGCGGCGCGATAGCCATCCGCATCGAAATCGGCGGCAACCGCCTCGCTTGCCCCCCGCCCCCGCGCTTCTGCCAAGGCAGGTGTGCCGGTCAGCGCGGTGAGCGCCAGCAATCCCGCCATCATCCGCCCCATGCCGCACCGTCCTCGCCCGATTGGTCCTTGGTCCAATATGCGCTTGCCCGCCCGCCCGCTACATAGGCCTTTGGGAGAATGCGTGAATGATCCGCCTGATGGCCCTGATCGCGGCACTGGCTGCGCCCGCGATTGCACTGGCCGCGCCGCTGCCCGCCGATCCGCTCGGCTCGCCGATGTGGGAATTCCACGCACAGCGCCTGTTCGGCAGCGCGCCCGTCGTGTTCGATAGCCGCGTCGCCGTGCACATGCCCGAGATTGCCGAGAACCAGCGCGTGTTTCCGGTGACGGTCGATGCCCGCGCGCTGCCCGGTGTAACGCGCATCGTGCTGTTCGCCGATCTCAACCCGATCCCGGTCGCGGTGGATTACGCGCCCACCGCCGCCGCTGCATACCTCTCCACCCGCATCAAGCTCGACCAGCGCACCCCGGTCCGCGCCGCCGTGCTCACCGCCGATGGCACATGGCACGTAGGCGGCGGTTGGATCGACGCGGCGGGCGGCGGCTGCTCGGCGCCGCCGGTCAGCCGCGTCAAGGGCGACTGGGCCGATCATCTCGGCGAAGCGCGCGCCGCCGCATGGCGCGAAGGCAGTGGCGAGACCCGCCTGCGCATGACCTTCCGCCATCCGATGGACACCGGCCTGGTCGAGAACATCGCCGCCTACAACATCGAGCGCCTGACCATCCGCGACGAGAGCGGCAAGGCGCTGGGGGAGATGCAGGTGAACGGCTCGGTCTCCGAAGACCCGGCGTTCACCGTGCTGGTCGCCGCCAGCGGCCCGCTCCGCTTTGCCGCGACCGACAGCGCGGGGCTGACGTTTGCGGGCACTGCCCAGCCGTGACGCTGACCCGGCGCGGGCTGCTGGGCGCAGGGCTTGCGCTGCCTGCTGCGCTTCTACCCTTGCGCGCAAGCGCCGAACAGTTCGCCGGAACCTATCGCCCCCGCGCGGACCCGGTTGCTGACGGCATCTGGCTGGTGCGCGGGGTGGACGAACCCATCGCCTTCGCCAACGGCGGCGCGATTGCCAACACCGCGATCATTGCCACCGGCGAAGGTCCGGTGCTATTCGATGCGGGCGTCAGCCTTGCCCACGGTCAGGCGCTGGCGGCGCTGGCAAGGAGCCTCACCGGCAAGCCCGTGACGCGCGTGTTCATCAGCCACTTGCACCCCGATCATGCGATGGGCGCGGCGGCGTTCGATCCGGCCTTGGTCCACGCCCTGCCCGCCACCCGCGCCGATCTCGAACGCGACGGCGAAGGCTTTTCCGACGCGATGTACCGGTTGCTGGCAGACTGGATGAAGAACACCCATGTCGCGCTGCCGCAGGGGGATCTGGCGCAAGGCACGATGACCATCGGTGGCAGGCCGCTGCGCCTGCTCGCGCTGAAAGGCCATTCGGGCGGTGACCTCGCCCTGCTCGATGAGACAACAGGCACGCTGATTGCGGGCGACCTCGTGTTCCACGACCGCGCACCCTCCACCCCGCACGCCGATTTGCGCGCATGGAGCGCCTCTCTCGATACGCTCGCGGCAATCCCGCACCGCGCGCTGATCCCCGGCCACGGCCCGCTGGACACATCCGGCGAGGCCATCGCGCAGACCCGCGACTGGCTCGGCTGGATCGAGGAAACCCTCCGCCGCGCGGTCAGCACCGGCCTCGACATGACCGAGGCTGGCGAAGAGCCGATCCCCGGCCGCTTCGCCGCGCTAAAATCCGCGCGCTACGAACTGCAACGCAGCGTCTCGCACTTCTACCCTGCGCTGGAGGCGGAGTTGTTGCCAAAGAGGTGATAGCCATGCCCACCCCGCTGCGACTAACTTCACTGCGTTCAGTAAGTCTCGCGGCCCT
>JAZKBJ010000059.1:0-4410 GCA_040388685.1 Pseudomonadota bacterium | reverse complement strand
GCCGGGAGCGTAATTCTTCTCCCCTCCCGCAAGCGGGAGGGGTCGGGGGTGGGCACTTTCCTAGAACCGCGCCCTGATCGATACCGTCAGCCGCCTTGGCGCGCCGGGCGCGAGCGCGCGCGGGTTTTCCGCCCCAGGTGCTTCGGCCAGATAGATATCGTCCACTTCGGCGAACGTCCCGAACGTGCCGTAGCGCCGGTCCAGCAGATTGCGGACCTGCGCCACCAGTTCGAACCGCTCGGACAGCCGCACCCGCCCGTCGAGGTCGAACACCGCATAAGCGCCGGTGCGCGGGTTGTCGTTGCCCTCGTCGCCGAACAGAAACTGGCCCGAGCGGGCGCGCATGGCCAGGCCCAGCGACCAATCCGCCGCCTCGCGCGCGAGCCGCAGGTTCACCGCGTGGCGCGGCACGCCGGGAAGCTGGTCGCCTGCCGCCACCGCGATCACGCCGTCCTCGTCCGCCGCCGGATTTTGCGGGCTGGACATGGCAAACCCGTCGCGGAACCGGGCATCGGTGAAGGCGTAGCTGGCTGAAACACGAAAGTGCCCGCGCCGCCAATCGGTCGAGGCTTCCACGCCCTGCCGCCGCGTATGCCCGAGATTGGCGAAATAGGCGCGCCCGCGCACTTGCGAGGCAATCATGCGAATGTCGTCGCGCGTATCGGCGCGCCACGCGTTCAGACGCCAGCCAAAGTGGCTGCCCTCGCCCGAAATCCCGGCGTTCCAGTTACGCGCCTTGACCTGCTTCAGCGGCGGATCGGCGATGAAGAAGTTGGCCAGCGTGCAGGGCGCCTGCGGGTCGGCGCAGCTCAGTTCCGCAGGCGTGGGGTTGCGGCTGGTCAGCGAGAAGCCGCCCGTGGCGTGCACCCCTCCGCCCAGCGCATAGTCGAATTCCACCGAGGGATTGAACGCTTCGAAGCGGTGCCGCCCGTCGAGCGCGGTGCCGATGCGGTCGTCCAGTTCCACGTGGTTGTGCGAATAGCGCGCACCAGCCTCGACCGAGAGCGCCCGCGTCAGCGGCAGTTCGGCGCTGGCGAAGAGCGCGTGGTCGGTCAGCCTCGTGCCCACGTCCACCGGCGTGATCGCGCCGCCCGCCGAAACCAGCGGCAGATGCAACGCGGTGACCGAGCGGTCTGCCTCCAGCCTGCCAAGCTCGCTCATCGCGCCAAAGCGGGTGGCCGCGTGCTCCCATGAAACGCCAAGCGCGATGCGGCGCGGTCCCTTAGCCGTTTCGCGCTCGTCCAGCCATTGCAGCGTAGCGCCCCACGCGCGGGTTTGCTCCTCGCCGCGATTGAACACCGCCGGTTCGTCGTCGTCATCGCTGGCAACCCGCGAGACCCCCGAAAACAGCGGATCGGTGTAACCCTCGTCCTCATCGCCTACGCAGAGGAAGGCGGCATCGTCGTCGCAGGCGCCAAAGTCGGCCAGATCGCCATTGGCGCTGCGCCGGGTCATGTCCTGCAGGTAGCCACGCAGTTCCACCCGGCCGTTCTCACCTGCCTCGATATAGGGCGCGGCGACGAGCCGGATGAAGCGCGTCTCCGTGGTATCGGGCCGGGTGAACACGGCGTGCCAATCGGCATCCAGCAGTTCCACTGGCGCCACGCCATTGCCGGTGAGCTGTGTCGACGCGCCGAGAACGGAGAACTCCAGACCCCAGCCGTCGCCCTTGTGCCGCCCCTTGGCGAACCCGCGATAGAGTCGCGAAGGACTGGCCACGCGCCAGCCCGGCTCGTCGCGGACATCGGCCAGCAGCAGCAGATCGCCGCTGTCATCGGCAAGGCCGAGCGAGACCGTGCCGCCCTTGCTGCCTTCCGTGTCGATGTCGAAGCTGGCGCGCAGGCCCGGCAGGCTCGTGCCATCGCCGGTCTGCAGCAGCAGCGATCCCGCCAGTGCATTGCGCCCCAGCACCGGGTTCGCCTCGTTGACTTGCGCCGAAACCAGCGCGGCATCGGGCAGAAGGTCGAGCAGCACCACATCGCCGAAGGGCTGGTTGAAGCGCACCCCGTCAAGATAGACGGCCATGCCCTGCTCGGCCCCCTGCAGCGCGGAAACCGAAAAGCCGCGCCAGGTGATAGCCGCCTGCCAGGCATTGCCGCTCGCCTCGGCCAGCGTCAGCCCCGGAACGCTGCGTTCGAGCGCGCGGGCAAGATCGGGCCGACCCGAAGCATCGAGCGCGGCGGCATCGAGGCTACGCGCCTCGTCCATGTCGATCGCACCGCCCGGCGCGGTGACGACGATCTCGCCCGCCTCCTGCGCTGTGGCCGGGCTGGTGGATGCCAGCAGCGCCAGCGCCAAGACTCGCAATCCGCTCATCCGATTACATTGCGAAGCGCAGACCAGCCCAGAGCGTGCGCGGTGATCCCAGATCGATCGATCCGCCCGAATTGCGCGTGACGATGTCCTTGTCGAAAAGGTTCTCCCCGCGCAGCACAAGGCTTGCCCCGCCGGCCAGCGGCACCATCACGAAAGCATCGAGCGTCGTCGCGGCGGGCAGGCTGTCCTGCTCGAGATCATCCTCGAACTGCTGGCCGACATGGCGCAGCGTGGCGGCCACCTGCCAGCCTGCTGCAGGCGCGATGCCCACGGTGGCCGAAGCGGCAAAGCGCGGGGTCTGCGCCGGGCGCTTGCCGGTCAGCGCCGAAGCCGCGCCATTGCGCAGTTCGGCATCGGTCCAGGCCAGCGATCCATCGAAACGGAACATGCCGCTTTCCAGATGCGCCGCCGCCTCGATCCCGCGCGCGCGGATCTGGTCGACGTTCTGGCGCTGGCGCAAGTTGGTGCCGATGGTCACGTTGGCAATCGCGTCCTCGATGCGGTTGTCGAACCCGGTCACCGAAAGCCGCACGCCCGCCGCCGGAGTCAGGTCGATCCCGGCCTCATAGCCCTTCTGCGTTTCGTTGCGCAGCGCCGCATTGGCCTGCGTCGTCACCGGGAACACCGTGAACGGGCGGTAGAGTTCGTTCAACGTCGGCTGGCGCAGGCCCGAATAGGCCGCTGCCCGCAGCGCGACAATCTCGCCCGCATGGACCACCGCGCCGCCGCGCCATGTCACCGTCCAGTCGGACTGGTCGGCATAAGTCGTGCGGCTGGTCAGCGTGCCCGCATTGTTGCGCACTTCGAAGTAGCCGTCCGCAATCGTCGTGCGATCGGCGCGCAAACCGCCGGTCAGTACCACCGCGCCCAGCGTAAGGTCGTTCTCGGCATAGAAGCCCAGATCGGTGTTGACGCCGCCCGCCTTGCGCCGCGCGGTCACCGCGCCGGTCACGCCGCTAATCGCGTTTTCCTTCATCGTGCCCGAAGCGCGCCGCCAGTCGGTGCCGAGGCGCAGGACCATGGTTTCACCGACGGGAGGCCGCAGTTCGAGCTTTCCGCCCAGCCCTTGCGCGGGCGTGTCGTACTGGTCGAGCGTCGGCTTGAAGCTGGCCGCCGAGACGACGATGTTGGTGAAGTTGCGCGTCTGGACATAGCCGATGGCATCGAACTGCCATTCCCCGCGCCCCACCAGCCGCACGCTCGCATCCTGACCCTCGCTCGAGGTATCCGCGCCCTTGAAGCGCAGCACGCGGTCATCGCGGAACACTTGCGTGCGCACTTGCAGTTCGGTCGTGTCCGAAAGCGGTGCGACCACGCGCAGCGATGTCGACCATGATTCATATTTCGCCCGCACGCTGGCGGCGCTGCGCTGCGCTTCAGGCGTGGTGAAGAAGCCCTTGCCCCGGTCCCAGCGGCCCGAGAGCACGGCGAACCCGTCGCCCAGCTTCGGCGCGATGGACGCGCTCGCCTCGGTCTCGCCGCGCTGGCTCACCAGTGCCTGCGCATTGAATAGCCCAAGGGTGTCCGGCCCGGCGCTTTCCAGCGCGATCGTGCCCGAAAGTGCGCCCGCGCCGAACGGACCAGACCCGCCGCCGCGCGTCACCCGCACGTTGGCAAGGCTTTCGGGCGCAATGGCCGAAAGCGGAATGTAGCCGAAGAACGGATCGGCCATCGGCACGCCGTCGAGCAGCACCAGCGCGCGGCTCGTGGCGTTGCCGCCGAGCGCGCGCAAGGTCACGCCCTGCGCCGAAGGATTGGAAGCCCGGCTGTCGGAGCGGCGGAACTGCTGGAAACCCGCGACCGAACTCAGCACGTCCTCGATCCGGCCCGACGCCGACGCGGTTACCGCCTCGCGCGCGATCTCGGTCACCGAATAGGCAGGCGTGCCGGGCGTCTGTTCCAGCCCGCTGCCGATCACCACGATCGGCGCGTCCTCGGCCAAGGCTGGCGATGTGCTGGCGATCAGCGCCAGCACCGCGAGGGAGAAATTGCGGTCAACCATGATCTGCGACTTTCAGGATGACGTGGAAGGGTAATAACGAGGCCGGCTCATTCCGGCCTTCGTGAACACTGGCAAGGGCCAATCGCGTTGAG
>JAZKBJ010000058.1:0-6608 GCA_040388685.1 Pseudomonadota bacterium | reverse complement strand
CTGCGCCACCGCGTGCGCGGACAGGAGAACCTGCCCGCGCCTTTTTCTGTTGACCAATGATCCCGAGACGGAAAGTCCTCTAGACTGACCATCCACACTCTTTGGCGATAGGCTGAACAGCCTTATCGATGCCCGTCAAATCGAACACCGCGGTCACTGGGTTTTCATTATAGGGAACAGTCTGGAGCACCAAGCGCTTGGATGCTACCATGCTTTTGACAAGGCTAACGACGGAGCCTGGTGCAAACGTGGCTTTGCTGTCGGTAGAGATATCCCAGCGCTCCACTTTGGCCGGCGCATCGCCAACACGGACTGTAACTTTTTTCCAGTCCTCATAGACATCGTTCGAATCGTCGCCCAGATAGTCAGACCAGTTCACAAAAAGCTCGATTTTGTTCGATTCGCATCGGATCGTGAGCGAAACACTATCGCCCATTGATGACTTTCCTTCCGTTGACAACAAAGTTGCCCTTACCGTTTTCGTGTCATCGACAGGGTTCTTGTCTTCGCTAGTTATCCAAGCACTCTCGGCGGCGGGCTCGTCACTTTTGCCATTCACACCAAGCTCTTGCACAGCTGCTCCAGTCTCTTCTGCTACATTGCCGTAACAGCGGTTCATCGCAGCGGTGAATGTGGTGCTACTTGCAAAAGACACTATCGAACCATCATAAAAAAATGGTTCAAAGCCGACAAAAGCTCCCATTCTGTTTTTTGCATTGACCTGCCCGTGGGTAATGGATGAATCGCTCGGGCAAGTGGACACATCGTTGAAAATTGCAGATTCGCCATCAATTAATTGATCTCTAACAGCTTTTTCAACTGCGCTATTGCAGCCGGTTAGTGCAAGGGCTGTGAAAACTCCGACTAAACGGACTAAACGGATGCGTCTTTGCTGCATGCTCAAAAACCCGCGAAGCTTCCAACTCTGTGCAATCTACTGAAATCTATTCAGTTTGCACTGATTTTTATAGCTGACGATTTCTTGTTCGAGGAAGTTTTGGCGGACAGGGTGGGATTCGAACCCACGGTGAGCTTCCACCCACGGCGGTTTTCAAGACCGCTGCCTTAAACCACTCGGCCACCTGTCCGCGCGATTCTGGCCGGGAGGCCGGAATCGGTTCGCCGTTAGCGCCTTCCGGTTCCGTCGCAAAGGGGATTCCCATCGTCAACCATCCATGCGACACCCTTGGCATGACTTTATTGAAGAACATGAGGGGGTTCAGGGCCGCATTGGTGACGGCGCTGGTGCTTGGGCTGGCAGGTCCGGCCAAAGGGCAGGTTGCCGGAGAAGAGGCGGGGTTCCAGGGTTATCTGCAGTTGCTTGCCGCAAGGGCGCGCGGCGAGGGCGTGCGCGAATCGACTATAGCGCAAGTGACATCGGGGCTGACGCTCAACCAGCGTGTTATCCAGCTTGACCGGGCCCAGCCCGGCTCATCGCCCGGGGCGATCCCTGCGTTTGAGCCTTATCGCCGCAGCCATGTCGATGCGGCGCGGATTGCGCGCGGCCGCCGGCAATATGCTGCGGTGTCCGGACAAATAGGCGCCATCGAGCGCAAGTATGGCGTGCCCGGGCCGATCATGCTGGCGATCTGGGGGCATGAGACGGATTACGGCGGCTATACCGGCGATTTCGATCTGCCCCGCGCATTGGCGACACTGGCCTATGAAGGCCGCCGCCGCGAACTGTTTGCCGATGAATTCATCGCCGCGATGAAGATGGTCGACCGGGGCGTCCCGCGTGCGAAGCTGGTGGGCAGTTGGGCGGGCGCGTTCGGCAATCCGCAATTCCTGCCGTCCGTCTATCTGCGCGTGGCTCAGGACGGTGATGGCGACGGGTTTGCCGATATCTGGACCAGCAGGCCCGATACGCTCGCATCGATTGCCAACTACTTCCGTGATGCTGGATGGCGTCCGGGGCAGCCGTGGGGCGTGGCTGTGAGCGTTCCGGAAGGGCTGGACCGCGGGAGTCTTGGCACCACCCTGAAGAGTCCGCGTTGCGCCCGCGTGTTCGACAGGCATACGGGGTGGAAGACGATGCGTGAATGGCGCGCGCTTGGCATCGTGTCGCGATCAGGCGCCTATCTGGCGGATGACGTGATGGCGAGCCTGCTCGAACCCGACGGACGCGGGCGGACTGCCTATCTGCTAACCGGAAATTATAGGGTTATCCTCGATTACAACTGCTCGAACTTTTATGCCTTGTCGGTAGGACTTCTTGCAGATGAAATCAGTCGCTAGCTGGATCGGCCTCTCAGCCATGGTATTGCTGACCGCATGTGGCGGCGCAAATGCCCGGGTTTCCAGGGTTTCCGACATGGCCGTGGGTGGTCCTGCGAGCGATTATCCGATGGTTCTGGGCGAACCGTTCGTGGTGGACGGAACGACCTATACCCCTGCGGACACGTTGAACTACGATTCGGTCGGCTATGCGGTGGTTGATGGGGGGCAAGGGATAAGTGGTGCCCATCGCACGCTCCCGCTGCCAAGCTATGTCGAAGTGACCTCGCTGGATACCGGACGCACCATTCTGGTGCGCATGACCCAACGCGGGCCGATGCAGGGTAGCGAGCTTGTTTCGCTGTCGTCTGCGGCGTGGGCGCAGCTTGGGGCTGCTCCGGGTGCGCGGTTGCCTGTGCGGGTGCGCCGGGTCAATCCTCCCGAAGCCGAGCGAGCGCTGCTGCGTGCAGGATCGCAGGTTGCCCCGCGCATGGACACGCCGACCGGCTTGCTCGCCGCGTTGAAGCGCAAGTTGGGACTTCCGGTGACGCCGGCTCCTGTGGCGGCGTTGGACTTGCCCGCCGTTTCGCCCCCTCCACCGGCGAAACCGGTCAAATCTCCAGTCCTGCCGACAAAGCCGGCTGCCGCAACCAAACCGCCAAGCGCGCCTAAAGCTGCTCCGCCTCCTTCCGCGGCGCCAAAGGCGGAACCGAAGTCAACGGCGAAGGGCTCGTTCGTACAGGTCGGTGCGTTTTCTTCACGTGACCGTGCCGAAAGCGCGGCAAAGTCTGTCGGTGGATCTGTCGCGCAGGCCGGCAAGTTCTGGCGTGTTCGCACCGGACCGCACAAGGATCGTGGACAAGCCGAAGCGGCGCTGGCGAAGGTGCGCGCGGCGGGCTATGCCGATGCCCGGGTCGTGACCGCGCCTTGATCCCGGAAAGGCGATGCGGCTCTGATTGATCGGGGATTGCCGCTTGCCTGCGAAGTTTATTGCCATGGGTCTTGTTGCTGCAATTGGCGCGGTGCCTGCTGTAGCGGCTGCGCCTGAGGCGCCAGGCGTTGCGCCGATGCCGGAGATTTCGGCGCCAATCGCGCTACTGCTCGACGTCGGATCGGGCAGGGTGCTCTATGCGCGCGATGCACACAGGCGGTTCGTGCCGGCGTCGATCACCAAGATCATGACCAGCTATGTCGCCTTCGACCTCATTTCCAGGGGTAAATTGCGGCTCGACCAGCGCATTCCCATCCGGCCCGATACGTACCGTGCATGGCGCAGGGTAGGCAGCACCATGTTCCTTCCATCGGACGCGCAGCCAACCGTTGCCGAACTGATTGAAGGGATCGTCACCGTCTCAGCCAACGATGCCTGTGTGGCGCTGGCAGAAGGTGCCTCCGGATCTGTCCCTGCCTTTACAACGTTGATGAACGCGGCTGCAGCAGACCTTGGCATGCGCGACAGCCATTTCAACACCCCCAACGGTTGGATGGATCAGGGCCAGACCTATGTGACCGCTGCGGATCTGGCGACGCTCAGCGGGGCGCTCATGACGCGCTTTCCCGATCTCTATCGCAGGTTCTACGGCCATTCGCAGATGACGTGGAACGGGATTACCCAGCCCAATCACAATCCGCTTTACGGCTTTACCCAAGGCGCGGACGGCGTGAAGACCGGTTTTACCAATGAAGCTGGCTACGGCTTTGTCGGATCGGCAGAGCGCGGCGGCAGGCGGTTGGTGATGGTACTGGGGGGGTATGACCGGCCCAAGGATCGCACCAGTCAATCGCGCGATTTCATCGAATGGGGCTTTGGCGCGTGGAATGCGCAGCAACTGTTCGGCAAAGGTGCGCAGGTCGGCATGGCAGAGGTGCAGGGCGGGGCCGCGCGATCGGTGCCGCTTGTTGCGCCGCGCCAGTTGACCGTTACCGCACCGGTTGGACACAAAGCCCGTTATTCGCTTGCTATTCGCTACAAGGGCCCGCTCAAAGCGCCGATTGCCAAGGGTGAAACGGTTGCCAGTCTGCTGGTGCGTGTGCCCGGCGAGCCTGTGCATGTCCTGCCTTTGACGGCCGGAGAAACAGTTGCAAGGGGCGGCGCACTGGCGCGGTTGCGCAACGGAGCGCTGAGCGCAGTCGGTTTATGAACAGGGGCCGGTTCATCGCGCTGGAAGGCGGAGAGGGCGTAGGCAAGTCGACGCAGGCGAAGCTGCTGGCCGATGCCCTGCGCATTCGCGGGCTGCAAGTGGTGATCACGCGCGAACCTGGCGGTACCCCGGGCGCTGAAGCAGTGCGCGCGCTGCTGCTATCGAACGAGGGTGATGGCTGGGGCGCCCGCGCCGAAGCGTTGCTGTTCGCAGCGGCGCGGGCTGATCACGTCGAAAAGCTGATCTCGCCAGCACTGGCGCGCGGGGCTTGGGTGATTTGCGACCGTTTCATCGACAGCAGCCGCGCCTATCAGGGCGGCGGCGGCGGCCTGAGCGATGCCGATGTGCTGGCGCTCCATGCGATAGGCAGCGGCGGACTCATGCCCGACCGGACGCTGTTGCTGACGGTTGCTCCGGATGTTGCGGCACGGCGGCTCGCCTTGCGTGACGGTGAAGTTTCCGACCGTATCGGAGGCCGGGGGAACGATTATCACGCCAAGGTTGCGGCGGCTTTTCTGAATTTTGCCAGCTTGGAGCCTGACCGCTTTGCCGTCGTTTCCGCGGAGGGCCCGCCGGGCGACGTCCATGGCGGGATAATGGCCGCCCTTGCCGGGCTGTTGCCGTCATGACGTCAATGTTCGGTCACGATCAAGCATGGTTGCAGTGGCGCGCAGCTCTCGCAGGCACAAGGATGCATCATGGCTGGATTCTCGCCGGACGTGAGGGCCTTGGCAAGGCGAGCTTTGCGCAAGCCGCTGCTGCCGAACTGGTAGCAGTGGCGGGCGTTCCGCAACCGCCCATCGCCATGCACCCAGATATTTTGACGTTGCGACCGCTCCCGGCCAACGACGATGAAGCCAAGAAGCGGGACGACGGCAAGCCTTTCCTGACCAAGCGGAACATCTCGGTGGACCAAATCCGCGAAATCCAGCGCCGCCTGACGACGCGACCAACGCTCGGCCCGCGCCGCGCGGTGATCATTGATTGCGCCGATCAGCTGGAGAAGGGCGCGGTCAATGCGCTTTTGAAGAGCCTGGAGGAACCGCCGCAGGGCACGTTCTTCCTGCTGGTCGCACACGCGCTTGGCCGGTTGCTGCCGACAGTACGATCACGTTGCCAGATCTTGCGGTTCAATCCGCTTTCCGACGCGGAGGTCGAGCGCGCGCTTGATGAAGCTGCGCCGCATTTGGATGGCGAGGCCCGGCGGGCGGCCCTTGCGGTGGCGGGTGGGTCCCCCGGCGCGGCATTGGCCTTCGCTGAGAAGGATCTCGGCAAGGCACAGGCAATCTTCACCGCTCTGATCGAGCGCGGTGATCCCGACCTTGCGCTGCGAGGTGCGCTTTCCGGGGCATTGGGCATGCGGCCCGACCGGGACCGCCAGATGGCGGCGATCGAGGCTGCACGAATGACCGTGGTGCGCGCGCTGGGCCAGGTCGACGATGCATCCAAATTGCGATTGGTCGAGGCGCATGCGCGGCTCGTCAGGCTGGCGGGTGAGGCGCCGATCTACAATTTTGATCCGGGGATGCTGTTGATGGAAATCGGGTCCTTGCTGGCATCGGCAGGGCCGACTAGGGAACTGGTTCGTTAAGCCCCATTCCTGACAGGAAAGCGACCAGCCCGATGGGCGAGCCCTATTACATCACCACCGCCATCAGCTATCCCAATGGCCGACCGCATATCGGCCATGCCTACGAGGCGATTGCCGCCGATGTGATCGCTCGCTTCCAGCGTGCGCTGGGCCGCGACGTGCGCTTCCAGACGGGAACCGACGAACACGGTCTGAAGATGGCGCAGAAGGCGCGAGAGACCGGCGTGACGCCTCGCCAGCTATCCGATGAAATGTCATCGTATTTCATACAGATGTGCGATGAACTCAACATATCGTACGATGTTTTCATCCGCACCACCGAGGAGCGTCACCACGCGTCGGTCCAGGAGTTGTGGCGGCGGATGGAGGCTAAGGGTGACCTCTATCTCGACCGTTACGAGGGCTGGTATTCCGTCCGCGACGAAGCCTATTACGACGAGACTGAACTGGTCGCCAGCGAGGGCGGCGAAAAGTTGTCTCCACAGGGAACGCCGGTCGAATGGACGGTCGAGGAAAGCTGGTTCTTTCGGCTTTCCAAATATGCCGAGCCGTTGCTTGCGCTCTATGGCGACAATCCGCAGTTCATTCAGCCCGACGGCCGCCGCAACGAAGTCATGCGCTTCGTCGAAGGCGGCCTTCGTGATCTATCGGTATCGCGC
>JAZKBJ010000057.1:0-3956 GCA_040388685.1 Pseudomonadota bacterium | reverse complement strand
GTCAAGACCGCTGCCAGCATGAATACCTACGGCAAGACCGGCGTGGACCCTGAATTCCAGAAAGGGGCCTCGGCGCTCGACCGTGACCTTGGCGATCCGCGCCATACGCCCAATGCCTGCCTCGGCCCGATCGAGACCGCGCCGTTCTATGCGGTCAAGATCTTCCCGGGCGATGGATCGACCACGGTCGGCTTGCGCATCGATGGCGAGGCGCGGGTCCTCGACGCCTCGGGCAAGGTCATCCCCGGCCTGCACGCTGCGGGCCTCGACGCCAATTCGCTGTGGCGCGGCAATGCCCCGGCGCATGGCTGCAACGTTGGCCCGGCGATGACGTTGGGCTATATCGCGGCCCGCAGTCTCGCCAGCTAGGGCCCGATGAACACACAAATGATCAACGCCCGCGTCCTGCTGGTCAACCGGCCAGCAGGCGTCGCGCAGGCGAGCGACTTCGCCATCTCTCAAGGTGCGGTGCCCGAGCCCGCTCCGGGCGAAATCCTCGTGCGCAATCACTACCTCTCGGTCGATCCCGCCATGCGTGGCTGGATCGCCGATGTGGGCAACTATTCCGCGCCGGTCGCCATCGGCGAGGTCATGCGCAGCCTGTGTTCGGGCGAAATCGTCGCCTCGCGCAACCCCGATTATGCGGTCGGCGAATTTGTGACCGGCTGGTTCGGCTGGCAGGACTATGCTGCCGTCAGCGCAGACCGCATTGTCCAGCGCACATCGCCTGCCGAAGCGAAGATGGCCCTCGGCATCCTCGGCCTGAACGGCACGACCGCGCTGCTCGCCCTGACCACCATCGGCGAACCCAGGCCCGGCCAGACCGTGGTCGTCTCGACCGCCGCTGGCGCGGTTGGCTCGGCTGTCGGCCAGATCGCGCGCATCCACGGTTGCCGCACGATCGGGATCACCAGCAGCCCCGCCAAGGTGCGCGATTGCGTGGACCTGTTCGGCTATGACGCCGCCATTGACTATCGCACGGAAGACGTCGGCGCGCGCGTGGCCGCACTATGTCCCGAAGGCGTCGACATCTATTTCGACAACACCGCAGGCGCGATCTCCGATGCGGTCATGCCGCATCTGGCGCAAAAGGCGCGCGTCGTCGTCTGCGGCACCGCGTCCTACGATCGCTGGGAGCCCTGGCCCGAAGGTCCGCGCGTGGAGCGCCACCTGCTGGTCAAGCGCGCGCGCATGGAAGGCTTCGTCCTGTTCGATCACATGCACCGACTGGATGAAGCCGTTGCCACCCTGCGCGGCTGGATCGCCGACGGCCAGCTGACGTATCAGGAAGACCTGCTGGCCGGCATCGAGGCCTGCCCCGATGCGCTCGCCGGACTTTACCGGGGAGAGAACCGGGGCAAGCGGATCATCCAGCTGGTTTAGCCTGCTGCTTCCATGAAAGCCTTGAGATCGGCGTAATGCGGCTGATGGATCAGGCCGCCGCCCGAGATCGAGATATTCTCGCCCGGGATATAGCGCGATTCATCCGACGCCAGGAACGCCACCAGCGCAGCGATATCGTCCGGCGTGCCGAATTCGGGCGTCAGGATATGGCGCTTGATGATGTCCTTCAGGCCCGGCACCGTCTTGTCGAGCGCCTCGGTCAGCACCACGCCCGGCGCGATGCTGTTGCAGCGGATGTTCTGCGTGCCGTGCTGCGTGGCGACATACCTGGTCAGCGTGATGATAGCGCCCTTGGTCGATCCATAGGCGATGCGCGCCAGATCGCCCGCCGTGCCCGAATTGGACGCGGTATTGACGATTGACCCGCCGCCATTGGCAATCATGTGCGGGATCGCGTAGCGGCACCCGAGCAGGTACCCGGTCAGATTGACGTCGAGGATTTCTTGCCAGATTTCCATCGGAATATCGATGGCGGTGGTGTCCTGCGCCGATTTCACCGGGTCGGTCATCGCCGCATTGTTGTGCAGGATATCCAGCTTGCCGAAGTGGCTGACCGTGCGTTCGACCAGCGCCTTGACCGATTCAGGGCTTGCCGCATCGAACTGCACGGCAATCGCGGCATCGCCCAGCGGCTCGGCCGCGCGCTTGGCCGATTCCTCGAAAATGTCGGCCACGGCAACCTGCGCGCCTTCAGACACCAGTCGCCGGGCAACAGCAGATCCGATGCCGCCACCGCCACCGGTCACGATTGCCACTTTCCCTGCGAGCCTGCTCATAATGTCTTGTTCCTGATGTCAAAAATGTGATGGGCGCGGGCCGCTACTGCAGCATTCCGGGCCGCAGCCGGTAGTCGCGCGGGGTCATCCCGGTGGCCGCGCGAAACGCGGCCGAAAACGCCGACGAGCTGCGGAAACCGCACCGCCAGCTGACTTCCTTGATGCGGAAGTTGTCCGATTCCAGCAGTTCCTTGGCCAGATCGATGCGGCAGCGCGCAATGAAATCGCCGATGCTGCCCCCGGTCGCCTGCTTGAACACCCGCGCCACATTGCGCGTGCTCATGCCGCAGGCCCGGCCGATGTCCGAAATGCTGAGCGCGCTCGACAGATTGCCCCGGATATAGTCCTCGATCCGCTTGGCCTGATGCGGCAGCACCAGCCCGCCCCCCGGATCCGACACGAGCTGCGACCAGCGCGCCAGTTCGACCGTCGCTCCGACCGCCAACGATTCAAGCAGCGTCCCCGCCGCAAAACCGGGCGAAGACAATTCGCTCGCCATCGCCAACAGATAACGGCGGAGCGCGACGTTCTGGATATCGGCATGGGGAACCGAAGCCGTCAGCGGATTCTCGCCATCGAACACATTATCCAGAAAGGCATCGCCGAACGACAGGCACAGCAGGTTGCGCTTTTCCAGCGCGGGCTGACCCCAGTACCGCACATTGGGCGGCAGGTAGAGCACGCCCCCGGAAAACTGCGGCTCGTCCCAGCGTTCGGACTGCAGCAGGCTGCGGCGCAGGCTGCCATCGAGCGATATGTCGAGATAATGCTTTTGCGGCTGCAAGTGCCCTGCGGACGGACGCACCCATTCGTATTGCCGGATATCCATGGTCAGGTCATGCGAGGCAAAGCGCGCCACGATTTCGAAATCATGGACGAACTCGCGGTTATGGACCGACCAGTCGCTTTCCGGCCGGATCAGCATGGCACTGGATTCCGACAATGCGAGGTGCTGCATCATCGTCAGCCGTCCGTCTTCTTCGCGGCCTGGACCTTGGCCTTGGCCGCCTCGATCCCCCTGAACAGCGCCGAAGCGTTGCCGGCGCCTGCATAGAACAGCAGGAAGTGGGGGATGAATTCGAGCTGCTCCTGCGTGAACTCGTCGTTCAGCAACGCGCCCGTCATCTGCGTCTCGATCAGGTCGGGCCGCCCGAGCATCGTCGTCAGCCCCAGCACCATCAACCGCTTCTCGCGGATCGTCAGCGCCGGATCGGCCCACAAGTTGCCGAACTGGTTATTCACGATTTCCCGATTGAACCGATGCTCCTTGTAAGGCTGCATCATCTCGGAATAGCCGGGACCATAGACGGCATCGACCGTCTCGCAGCCCTGCTTCCAGGCGTCCTCGTTGGTGCTCAAACCGGTTTCTCCTGCAAAAGTGGCCGTATCGGTGCGAAGTCCGGGTCAGGCCGCAACCTGGGTGTCCATCAAGGCACGCATGTCCTCGCCGGAAATGCCGATCTGGTCGGCGATGTCGAGCATGTCCCAATATTCGCGCCAGAACACGATCTTGTCGTCATCGTTCACCGTAAAGATCCCCGCAACATGCGTGATCACTTCCTTGTCGCCTTCGAGCAGACGCACGCGATCAACCCGCTCGGTAAATACGGTGTCGCCGCTGCTGGCGATGTTCAGCAGCTCGCATTCGCAGTCCTTGTAGATTCGGTACTGGCGCTCGGCTTCATTGCAAATGCCTTCGGCGCCATAGACCACCTCGGCCAAAGGCACGACCGCCTGCCACCGCGCATCGGGGGCCAGCGCGTCGCGGATCTTGTC
>JAZKBJ010000056.1:12570-21425 GCA_040388685.1 Pseudomonadota bacterium | reverse complement strand
GAAAAGAAAAAAGACCACAAAGACGGCTGAGCCATCTTTGCAGATAGATAATTTCCTTATCCCTGGCCCGCTTGGGGTCATTCCTGTGCGCCTGTATCGCCCTCAGGGCAATGCGGTTTTGCCGGTGGTGCTGTATTTCCACGGCAATGGCGGTTCGCTGTCCTATCGCGCCAACCGTTTCCGGTTGCTCACCGCGGACGGCACCGGGCTGGTGGCGACGACCGAGCAGTGCCTGCTGAACCCGAATCGCAACCCGGACCTGTCGCGCGCCGATCTGGAAGCGCGGTTGCTGCGTGATCTGGGCTATGACCGCGTGCTGTGGCTCGGCGACGGGCTGATCAACGATCATACCGACGGGCATGTCGACAATCTGGCGCGTTTCGTTGGTCCGAACCGGCTGGCCCTGCCGCGTGCGACCGGGCCGGATGATCCTAATGCGGCGATCTATGCCGATGCCAAGGTGCGCGCGCTGGCGGCGGGTGTCGAAGTGGCCGAAGTGCCCTCGCCCGGACGGATTGAGTGGGGCGATATGATTCAGCCCGCCAGCTACATGAACTTCGTGATCACCAGCAATCTGGTGGTGGTCCCGGTGTTCGGATCGCCGCATGACGCCGATGGAGTGGCGGCGATTGCGGAACTGTTCCCGGATCGCGCAACCGTGGGCGTGATGGGCGACGCGGTACTGGCAGGCGGCGGCGGTTTCCACTGTGCGAGCCAGCAGATGCCGGGGGTTTGATCTCCGCGCCTAAAATGATGCAGCGTTCGTAGCGGCCGGGATCAGTTCTGTGCCGCCAGGACTTTCGTCGGCTTGGCCTTGAACGAAATCAGCTTCGAGAAGATCAGCGCGACCAGCATGGCGGCGCCGACTGCCACGAACCGCACCCATTCTGCGCGGCCGAGCAGTTCCGACACCCAGACGAGAATGGTGAGGTGGACGCAGTACAGCGGCAGGGAATAAGTGCCCAACCATTCGCAGGCCGGTTGCAGGGTCTTGGGCGGACGTGATTGCGCAACGGCCCAGACGACGAGCGGAAGGAAGACCATCACGAACAGAAGGTCACCGGTCGCGGCGCTGAGCGGCATGCTGGGCACGATGGCGATTCCCGCTACGGGCAAGGCCAGCACGAGCCACCACGGGAGTACGTGGCCGCGCAGACCTTCCTTGTATTTGCGGCCCATCCAGACGCCGAGAACATAGGACCAGCCGAGGCGGGGCAGGCCCATCCACCAGGTGTCCCACGTCGGTGCGTCCACGCCCATCGTGTCGGTCCCGTGGAGGCGCACCGTCACGATCAGCGCCGCGCCAAGCGCCAAGGCAAGCGCCAGCATCCAGCGGGTCGGAATCTTGCGCAAAACCAGCGCATGGAGGAAATTGGCGAGCAGTTCGTAGAACAGCGTCCATTGCGGGCCGTTGAGGCGGTAGAACGGACCGCTTCCGGCAAAGCTCGGGATCATCGCCAGATCGAGCGCGAGCCAGAGCAGCAAGGTCAGCGGGTCCATGCCGATCGTAAAGCCCCGGGCGACAGCGACTCCGGCCCCGACCGCGACGAGCGGCCAGAGGCGGATGAACCGGTCGCGCGTAAAGGCCAGCGCGCCGATGCCGGCGTTCAGCTTGCGCTCGGTCGACACCGCCAGCACGAAGCCGCTGAGCAGGAAGAACATGTCGACGAACAGATAGCCGCGCCCGAACATGCCGTGGACACGGTAGACGAGATCGAGGTGGAACAGCATGACCACCATCGCGGCAATACCGCGCAGCGCGTCGAGCTGGAACAGCCGGGGCGCGTGGATCGCGCCACCGTCATATGCGGCTTCGGTCAAATCGGCATGCTCCCCTCGTGTACCCTGACCGCTTGTGCACCGAGGTGGACGTTTTGCGCAATCCGGGACGACCGATGCCGCGCTAGATGCGGTGGTAATCCTTGTACCACCGGACGAAGTTGGGAACGCCGACGTCGATGCTCGTGGTCGGCTGGTAACCCAGATCGCCCGAGATCGCATCAATATCGGCGAAGGACTGGCGCACGTCGCCGGGTTGCATGGGCATGAGGTTCATCTCTGCCTTGCGGCCGAGTTCGCTTTCCAGAATTCCGATGACCTTCATCAGGTGTTCGGATTTGTGGTTGCCGATGTTGTAGAGGCGATGCGGCTTTTCGCTGCCGCCGGCCTTGGGCGCACCGTCGTCTGGCGGCGGGTTGTCGAGGCAGGCCATCACGCCTGATACGATATCGTCGATATAGGTGAAATCGCGGTACATATCCCCGTGGTTGAACACCTGGATCGGTTCGCCCGCCATGATTGCCTTAGTGAACAGCCACATCATCATGTCCGGACGGCCCCATGGGCCATAGACGGTGAAGAAGCGCAGGCCCGTCAGTGGCAGGCGGTAAAGGTGGGCGTAAGTCTCGCTCATCAGTTCGTCCGCCTTCTTGGTGGCGGCGTAGAGCGAAAGCGGGTGATCGACGCGGTCGTCGACCGAGAACGGCAGCTTGGTGTTGCCGCCATAGACCGACGAGGATGAGGCATAGACCATGTGCTCGGCGCCCCGGTGGCGCGCGACCTCGAGCAGGTTCAAGTGGCCGACGAGGTTCGACTGCACGTAGGCGTGGGGGTTTTCGATCGAATAGCGCACGCCCGCCTGCGCGCCGAGGTGAACAACGCGCTCGAACTGCTTTCCATCCAGCGCGGCGGTGAGCGCGGGGTAATCGGCGAAATCGGTACGCAGGAAGGTGAAATTGCCTTTGCCCTGCTCGGTCAGGCGAGCGAGGCGAGCTTCCTTGAGCGCGGGATCATAGTAGGCGTTGACGATGTCGACGCCGATAACCTCGTCCCCCCGGGCGAGCAGGCGGGTGATCAGGGAGTAGCCGATGAAGCCGGCGGCTCCGGTAACGAGGACGCGCATGGGTGTTCCTGTATTGGTGGCGGGCCGAGATTAGGCCCCGCGGATCAAAGCTTCCAGTCGGCCTTGTCGCCAAGTACGCCCTTGAGATCGGCCAGTGTGCCGCCGGGCGAGACGAGCGCGGCGATCCGGTCGGCCCCTGCGGCGAGGTAATACTGGTGCGGCACGGCGAGGAAGACAAGGTCGTAGGTTTGGTCGAACGCATCGCCTGCGAGTTCCAAGCCGTATTCGAGCAGGGCCTCGGCGGTATCGGCATGGGGATCGTGGACGGCAACGTTGTGGCCGAGCGCCTGCAGTTCCGCGATCACATCGGCGACCTTGGAATTGCGCAGATCGGGCACGTTTTCCTTGAAGGTGAGGCCGAGCACGAGAACGCTACCGGGTTTGTGGCCACGCTGAGCGTGGAGCTGGCCTGCGACCCATTGCGCCATGCCGTCGTTCACACCGCGTCCGGCAAGGATCACTTGCGGATCGTGGCCCAATGCTTCGGCGCGGGCAGCGAGGTAATAGGGATCGACGCCGATGCAGTGCCCGCCGACAAGGCCGGGGGTGAACGGCAGGAAGTTCCACTTGGTGTTGGAGGCAGCCAGCACGTCCCACACTGAGAGGTCCATCTTCGAGAAGATCTGGGTGATTTCGTTCATGAAGGCGATGTTGATATCGCGCTGGGCATTCTCGATGACCTTGGCGGCCTCGGCGGCCTTGATCGAGGCGGCGCGAAACACGCCGCCGCTGGTGATCGCGCCGTAGAGGTCGGCCACGCGGTCAAGCGTTTCTGGGGTCTGGCCGGAGACGACCTTGGTGATGCGGTCGATGGTGTGTTCGCGGTCGCCGGGGTTGATGCGTTCGGGGCTGTAGCCGAGGAAGAAGTCCTCGCCGCATTTGAGGCCGGACACTTGTTCCAGGATCGGGCCGCAGATGTCTTCGGTGACGCCGGGATAGACCGTGCTTTCGAACACGACCACGGGCCTGCGTCCTTCGGCCACGGCATCGGGCAGCATTCGTCCGACCGTGCGCGCGGCAGATTCGACGATGCGCAGATCGGGGTTGTTGTCGGCGTCGATGGGCGTGGGGACGGTGACGATATAGAAGTCGCTCGGCGGGCATACGGCGGCGTTCGAGGTCAGGCCGAGGCTGGAGGCGGCGAGGCGGTCGTGGTCGATTTCGCGCGTGCGGTCATGGCCTTCTGACAGTTCGCCGATGCGCTGTGTGTCGATATCGAAGCCGGTGACGAAGAACTTCCTGGCAAGCGCCACGGCCAGCGGCAGGCCGACATAGCCGAGACCGAGAACGGTAACGCGCGTGGTCGAGGACACCAGCGGGTCGAGGCCGGTATGGCTCGCGGCAGAAATCGAAGGGAACTGGACGGTCACGTGAAGGGCGGCCTTTCATGGTTGACGCGCCAGCGCGCGCCACATGCCGCCTGTCTAATGCGAGGCTCTTATTTCACGGTTAACGATCCGGGATTATTGGTCCGCGCATGGCAAAGACGATTCTGGTGGTGTTCGGGACGCGTCCCGAGGCGATAAAGATGTTCCCGGTGGTGCACGCACTGCAGGCGGATGAGCGGTTCAAGGTGGTGACCTGCGTTTCGGCACAGCATCGCGGCATTCTGGATCAGGTGCTGGAGATTGCGGGGATCGTGCCCGATCACGACCTTGACCTGATGCGGCCGGACCAGACGCTTGACGGGTTGACGGCAGCGCTGCTGACCGGGCTGGGCAAGGTGATGGACGCGGTGCAGCCGGACTGGGTGGTGGTGCAGGGCGACACGGCCACGGCCATGGCGGGCGCGCTGGCGGCCTATTACCGCAAACTGCCGGTGGCGCATGTCGAGGCTGGCTTGCGAAGCCACAACATTTATCACCCTTGGCCCGAGGAGGTGAACCGCAAGATCATCGGCACGATTGCAAAGCTGCATTTCGCGCCAACCGATGTTTCGGCAGAGGCATTGCTGGCCGAGAATGTGGATGCTGCGGGCGTGCACGTGACCGGCAATACAGTGATCGACGCGCTGCAATGGGTGGCGGCGCGAATCGAGGCGGAGCCGAAGCTCGCGGAAGGGCTGGCGGAGATCGAGGCGCGATTCGAAGGCAAGCGAATCATCGGCGTGACCAGCCACCGGCGCGAGAATTTTGGCGGCGGGCTGGAGAACATAGCCGAGGCGATCCGGCGGATTGCGGCGCGCGATGACGTGGCGCTGGTGTTTCCGGTCCACCCCAATCCCAATGTGCGCAAGGTTATGGATGCGGCGCTTTCGGGCCTGCCCAATGTAGCGATGATCGAGCCGATGGATTACCCGCATTTCGCACGGCTGCTGAGCATTTCCGAGATCATGCTGACCGATTCGGGCGGGGTGCAGGAAGAGGCGCCCGCGCTGGGCAAGCCGGTGCTGGTCATGCGCGAGACGACCGAACGGCCCGAAGGCGTGACCGCTGGCACCGCAAAGCTGGTCGGCACCGATGTGGAGCGCATCGTTTCCGAAATCTTCACCCTGCTCGACGATAAGGCTGCCTATTCAGCCATGGCGCGCGCCCACAACCCGTTCGGGGATGGGCAGACCGCGCGCCGTATCGTGGAGTTGCTGGCGAATGATGGGTGATGTGAAGCCGGACGTCTGTGTTGTCGGCCTTGGCTATATCGGGCTTCCTACCGCTGCCATAATCGCCCGCGCGGGCTGCCGCGTGCTGGGGCTGGATGTGTCGCAGCACGTGGTCGACACGATCAATCGCGGCGAAATCCATATCGAGGAAGTAGACCTCGACGGACTGGTGCACGGCGTGGTGCAGCGCGGGCTGTTGCGCGCATCGACCCAGATCGAGCCGTCCGATGTGTTCGTTATCGCGGTGCCGACGCCGTTTGCCAAGGACGGGCACCACACGCCCGATATCTCCTATGTGCTGGCCGCCGCGACGCAAGTTGCCGCCGTGCTCAAGGCTGGCGACACGGTGATTCTCGAATCGACTTCGCCCGTGGGCACGACCGAGCAGATGCTCGACCTGATGGCAGGCATGCGGCCCGACCTGAAATTTCCGGGGAAGACGCGCGAGACGCCCGACGTTTCGGTGGCCTATTGCCCCGAACGCGTGCTCCCGGGGCGCATTCTGGAAGAACTGACCAACAACGACCGCTCGATTGGTGGGATCACGCCGCGCTGTGCGCGCAAGGCGCTGGCGTTCTACAAGCGCTTCGTGCGCGGCACCTGCGTGACCACCGATGCGCGCTCGGCCGAAATGACCAAGCTGGTCGAAAACGCCTATCGCGACGTCAACATCGCTTTTGCCAATGAATTGTCGATGGTGGCCGACCGCATGGGGCTGGACGTGTGGGAGGTGATCCGCCTCGCCAACCGCCACCCGCGCGTGAATATCCTTCAGCCGGGACCGGGTGTGGGCGGACACTGCATCGCGGTGGACCCGTGGTTCATCGTGGCCAGTGCGCCCGAAGAAACGCCGCTGATCCGCACCGCGCGCAATGTCAACGATGGCAAGATGCACCACGTGGAGAAGACGGCCGCCGAGTTGATCGAGGCGCATCCCGGCGCAAAGGTCGCCTGCCTCGGCCTCGCGTTCAAGGCCAACATCGACGATTTCCGCGAAAGCCCGGCGCGCTACGTCGCCGCCAGCCTGGCGCGCCAGTTTGGCAGCCGGATCAACGTGGTTGAGCCTTATGCGGGCGAACTGCCACGCGAATTCGATGGGACCGGCGCGGTCCAGATCGACCTCGACACCGCGCTTGAAGACTGCGGCGTGCTGATCGTGCTGGTGGATCATGATGTGTTCAAGGTGGTCCCGCTGGCCGAGCGCTCGGGCAAGGTCGTCTATGACACACGCGGTATCTGGCCGGATCAGCCGGTTGGCGACATTGCCGGCGCGGGGCTGCGACTGGCGAGTTAGAGCGCTTTCCGGCCAAGCGACATTTTTTGCGGTAGCCCACCGCCGTCTGTCCCTTTCGTTCGTTCGTGGGGACATGAGCACGAGCGAACCGCGCAAGCACAATATCGTCGTCTGGGCAGCGCTGTTTGCCAATCTGGGCATTGGCGCTGCCAAGTTCGTGGCCGCCGCGATCACCGGTTCGACGGCGATGCTGACCGAGGGCATCCATTCAGTCGTCGATAGCGGCAATCAGGTCCTGCTGCTTTACGGGGAGCATCGCGCCAAGCGGCCTCCCGATGCGCTGCACCCGTTTGGATACGGGCGCGAATTGTATTTCTGGGCTTTCGTCGTAGCGATTCTCATTTTCGCGGTGGGCGCGGTAATCTCGATTTACGAAGGCGTGCTGCACTGGTCGGCGCCCGAGCCGCTGCAGCCGCCGCTGGTGAACTACATCGTGCTGGCACTTGCTTTTGGCATCGAGGGGACGTCGTGGGCCATTGCCCTGCGAGAATTCGCCACGTCCAAGGGTAATGCCGGGTGGTGGCAGGCGGTCAAGGATTCGAAGGATCCGGCGACGTTCACTGTGCTGTTTGAGGATTCAGCGGCGCTCGCCGGTCTGGTCGTCGCGGCCATCGGGGTATGGGCCAGCCATCATTTCGGCGACCCTCGGCTTGATGGTCTTGCCTCGATCGTGATCGGCACGATCCTGGCCGTGGTTGCGCTTTTTCTGGCGCGGGAGGCGAAGGGCCTGCTGATCGGTGAGCGTGCCGATCCGGTGATGATTGCCCGGATCAGGGACATCGTCGCGGCACATCCTGCCATCACCATGGTGAACCACGTTCGCACGATCCATACGGCGCCCAAGCAGGTGTTTGCCGCGATCAGCGCGGATTTCGAGGATGCCGTGTCGATGGGGGCCGCCGAGCGCCTGATCGAAGAGATCGAGGACGAGCTTCGCGCATCGTTTCCGGCTCTCTCGTCGATCTATATCCGGCCAGAGAAGAGCGAGCAGGCGGCAAGTCTGCCAGCGCCCTCGTCCTGAGCGCGGTTGCGATGGGCCTGCACGGAAAAGCCCCGACCTTGTGGGCCGGGGCTTTTGGTATTGGACCGGGCAGACGGGGGGGGAGGGAGCCCGGTCGTTGGTTAGAACTTCACGCCGAGCGTAAGGTTCCAGGTGCGTGGATCGCCATAGTAGGCGGTCTGAATGTTGCCGACCGAACTGAACTCCTGGCCGTCGGTTTTGTAGAGCGTGTTGCCCACGTTCTTGACTGTGCCGCGCAGGTAGAACTTGTCGAAATCGACCTGGGCATAGAGGTTGCCGGTCCAGTAGCCGTCTTCGGTGAGGCCGGGACGGTTGTCTACCGAGAGGTAGTGCTTGTCCACGAAGCGCGCATCGCCGCCGAGGCTGAGCGAAGCATCCCCCAGTGCAATGCGGTATTCACCGCCGACGCGCAGGGTAAGCGGCGGGGCGAAGGCGGGGCGGCAGGTGATCTTCGTGCCGGTGGGATTGCAGCTGAACGCAGGGGCGCGGCGGCCGTCGTTGAACTCCTTGTAGTCGGCATCGAGATAGCCGACCGATGCGAACAGGGTGACCGGGGTGGCTGGACGGACGTTCAGGTCGAACTCGAAGCCCTGGATGCGCAGCTTGCCGGCGTTGAGCACGGGGAAGCTGCCGCCGGTGATGCCGGTGTTGCCGCCGCCGACGCGGGCCTGGAAATTCTGATAGTCCGAATAAAATGCTGCGCCCGAGAGATTCACGCGGCCATCGAGGAACGAGCCCTTGGCACCGACTTCGTAAGTCCACACCGTTTCAGGCTTGAACGTGGGTACGATTACCGTCGCACCGTTCACGACCTGCGTGACGTCGCCGATGCCATTGACGCGGCCATTGAAGCCACCCGACTTGAAGCCGCGGCTGGCCGAACCATAGACCAGCGTATTCTGCGAGGGCTTGTAGGACAGCGTGGCCGATGGGGTCCATGCTTCATAAGTCACGCTGTCGGCCGTGTTGAAGGGCGCGGGCAGGTTGTTCGGGAAGGTGAAGGTGCCCTTGATCACGATGGCCGGGAACACCGGGCTCG
>JAZKBJ010000056.1:12078-12560 GCA_040388685.1 Pseudomonadota bacterium | reverse complement strand
CGTCGCGGTGGTGGTGCGGAAGTATTCCTTGGTTTCGCGGGTGTAGCGCAGGCCCGCCGTCAGCGAGAGCGCATCGGTGAAATCATAAGTCAGCTGGCCGAAAGCGGCGTAGGACTTGGTGTCCTGCTCGTCATCGATGGTGCGCAGGAAGTTGAGCGGGGTGCCGACATAGCGCAAGTAGCTGTCGGCATAGGCTTCCTGATGCGATGTGACGTGCTCGTTGAGGTAATAGAGGCCGAACACGCCCTTGAGCTTGTCCGCATCGAGCTTGAGCTGGAGTTCCTGGCTGAGCTGGTGCTGGCGCGTGCCGACGAAAACATCACCGAGTTCGGCCGAGGTCGCGTCGATATCGACGAAGAAGTCGGTCTTGAGTTTGCGATAGGCGGTGATCGACGAAAGCTGCAGGGTATCTGACAGGTCGATGTTGATCGTGCCCGAAACGCCCCAGTGATCTAGCCGCTGGCCCTTGTCGCCGGTGAAGC
>JAZKBJ010000056.1:0-12068 GCA_040388685.1 Pseudomonadota bacterium | reverse complement strand
GTCGAGGCCTTGTAGTCCCATTCGCCCGCAGCCGCAGGGGCGATCACGAATGGCGTGAGGCCCGTGAACGTGGCGTTGTAGTTGAAGCCAATCAGCGGCGCGGTGGCTTGGCCCAGTGTGAGGGCGTTGCGCTGGCGGGTGTAGTCGCCCGAGATCAGGACCTCGACCGTCTCCGCCGGCTGCGCGCGCAGGATGGCGCGGCCCGAAAGGTTGTTGCGGTCGTTATATTTCTTGCCTGTTGCCGGATCGGTGACGATGCCGTCGCGATCATCGTAGACGCCAGCGACCGACAGGGCGAGCTTGTCGGCGCTAAGCGGGGCCGAGACATAGCCCTTGGCGGTCACTTCGTCGAAGCGGCCATAAGTGATGGCGGCTTCGCCGCGCAGGGTGGTGAGGTCCGGCTTCTTGGAAACGACGTTGACCGCGCCGCCGATGGTGTTCTTGCCGTAGAGCGTACCTTGGGGCCCGCGCAGGATTTCAACGCGCTGGACGTCGAACAGATTGAGCAGCGCGCCCTGGATGCGGCTGAGGTAGACGCCGTCGACATAGACGCCGACTGCCGGATCGAAGGTCTGCAGCGCGTCGGGCTGGCCGATGCCACGGATGAAGAAGTTGGCGCTGCTGGCCGAGCCGCGACCTTGCACGATGTTGACGTTGGGGATGGCACCCTGAATACCCGACAGATCCTTGGCACCGGCCTTTTCGAGCGCTTCGGTGCTGAGCGCGGAAATCGAGATCGGCACGTCGAGCAGACGCTCTTCGCGGCGGCGGGCAACGACGAGAATCTCGCCGGTCGCTTCACCGGTAGCGTCATCGATCGCGGGCGCTTCTTGCGCGAAGGCAGGCAGGGCGGGCAGCGCAAACAGCGCGGCAGTGGCGGCCAAGGCGGCGCGCGTGGAAATTCGGCTCATCAGACAGGCTCCCTCTTGCGAACTGCTTCGTCCGCCTGCGAGCTTCAATATTGAAAGTTGAACCACCTTTCAACTTCGTATTGTGAGATTGTCCTTTTGTCGTTACCCATCGTGGCGAAACGGCAACAGGCCGATGGGGGCGGTGGTTGTCTGGGGAGAGGTTCATGGCGGAAACGAGCGCTGCCAGTCCGGGCAAGGTGCCGCGCACGGCGCGTGGGCGCGAGACACTGCGACGGTTGCTTGACGCGGCAGGTGCGGAATTCGGCGAGCGCGGATTCCACGAGGCATCGATCAGCGGGATCACCCGGCGCGCAGGAACGGCCCTTGGCAGCTTCTACACCTATTTCGATTCGAAGGATGCGATCTTCACGGCTTTGGTGCGCGATATGTCGGCGCGCGTGGCCCTTGCGGCGGCAGGGGCGGTGGGCGAAGGATCAAGCGGATTGCAACGCGAGCGCGAGGCGCTGGCCGGGTTTCTGCACTTTGCCCGCGAACACAAGGAAATCTACCGGATTATCGACGAGGCCGAGTTTGCCGACCCTGCCAGCTACCGCGCGCATTATGAAGTCACCGCCAACCGTATTGCCGCGCGCCTTGGCGAAGGTGTGAAAGCGGGCACGGTGCGCGAGGGTGAGCAGGACGTGCGCGCCTGGGCGATCATGGGCATGAACGTCTTTCTCGGTCTGCGTTTCGGCGTGTGGGACGACGGCAGGCCAGTCGATGACATTACAGCAGTAGCGGCGGACTTGCTCGGCGAGGGATTGCGGGCGCGGTAAAGCGGAAGCGTCAGGCTGGGTCAGTCTCGGTTGTCGAATTTCCTGACCTCGACCGCGCTCTCGTCGAAATCGTCCAGCAGGCGGGCGTTGATGCCCATCTTGCCAAAGTCCTGCCCTAGCGTCTGCCAGTGCGTGCCGCAGCCGCAGACGGGGCAGTGGTGAATGCCGATCATCCGGTCGCCCCAGACATAGGCTTTCGTCTCGCCCGATACGCGCACCTGTTCTGGTGGGAAATAGGCCACGCGCCAGGCTGTCCGGCGGCAAAGCGAGCAGTTGCAGTCGGCCACCCACGCAGGATTGCTGGGGACTTCGATCCGTACCTGACCGCAATGGCAACTGCCGTTAACGCTCATGGAACTTTCCGATCATGGCTCTGCCGCTCCTGCCACCGTGCCCTGATCGCGTCGGAACCTTGACGCGAACCATCGTGGCTCCAGCCGGGGGCGCGGACGAGATAGGACAGTTTGTGCCGGAAGGGCGCGCGCCAGAAATCGCCGAGCATCGCGCGCCATTCGTGGAAAGCGGCGTGCAGGAGGTGGAAGCTGCCGAGTTGCTTCACGGTGCCGTAGCGGATGGGGAGGTTGTCCTGTTCGCGCTGGAACGTGCCGAACATGCGGTCCCACACGATGAATACGCCCGCGTAGTTGCGGTCAAGGTAGAGCGGGTTGGTGGCGTGGTGAACACGGTGGTGCGAGGGGGTGTTGAACACGGCCTCGAACCAGCGCGGCATGCGGCCGATCGCCTCGGTGTGGATCCAGAACTGATAGACGAGGTTGGCCGCGCCGACCGTGAGGATCATCGCCGGGTGGAAGCCAACGAACGCGGGCCAGATGCGGAACAGGAACGAGCCGGCCAGCGGGCCGGTCCATGTCTGGCGCAGCGCCGTCGACAGATTGTAGTGTTGGCTGGTGTGGTGGTTGACGTGGCTCGCCCAGAACCAGCGTACGCGGTGGCCACTGCGGTGGAACAGGTAGTAGTTGAAGTCGTCGAGCACGAAGCACAGACCCCATGCCCACCATGCGGGCGGCATAGTGCCGACCCGGTGCTCGTATAGCCACGTCGCTGCGGCATAGATCAAGCCGGCAGCCAGCGCGCCCGCGACGGTGCTGCCAAGACCCAGCGCGAGGCTGGTCAGCGTGTCCCGCGGCTCGTATTTTTCGGGCGCGCGTTTTGCCGCCCAGATCATTTCGGCCAGCACCAGCACGACGAAGAACGGCACGGCGTAAGTGACGATGTCAACGGGGGTCATGCGGGCGCGCTTCCGAGACGGCGGAGACTGGCTGCCCAGACTTGCGCCTGATCGCCAAGGTCGAGCGTGACAGTGCCGAAGTGCCTGTCGTCGGTGGCGATGGTCAGGAAGCGGCTGTCCAGCCGGACGCCCGCGTGGCTGGAAATCTGGCGCGCCGCAAAGTGGCTGCCATGCTGACGGATCAGCAGCACGCGGTCTTGCGTATCGCGCAACAGTGCTCCGATGCCCGCGCGGTCAACGCAGACTGCCTGTGCGTCGAAGCCGCAGATAGCGTCCTCGGCCAGCGCGCGGGCATGGTCTTCTCCCTTGATCCGCGGGTCGCTGCCCAGGCCAAGCTTGCGCGCGAGCCAGGCGAGCAGAAGGATAGCGGCGAGCGATCCAAGCGTCTGCAAAGCCATGGTCGCGCCGGGCAACGCCAAGGCCTCGCGCACGTATTCCATTGCCGTGTCAACCGGCCTGCGCGGCGAGCACGTCTACCGTCGCGCGGATCGGGCCGATGTCATAGCCAGCACCCGCAGCCTTGGCCGCGATGTCGTCGGGGCTGATGCCTGCCTTGGCCTGGGCCAGCGCCCAAAGCAGGGTCGAGCGCGTGCCCGAGCGGCAGTAGGCGAGGACGGGAGTATCGCCCGCAGAAGCGAGCGCTGCCTCCAACGCTTCGACTTGCGCCATCGAAAAGCCTGCATGGGTGACGGGAATGGCGACATAGGCCATCCCGGCTTCACGCGCGGCGGCTTCGATGGCGGGTCCGGGGGTCTGGTCGTCGGATTCACCTTCAGGGCGGTTGTTGACGATCAGGCCGATCCCCAGCGCCTTTGCATAGGCCACCTCGGCGAGAGAGATCTGCGGGCTGGCATAGGTCTTGTCGTCAATTTTGCGAAACATGATGCGTGGTCCTGATGGCGAGTCTTGCCGGATTTCGGCTTGAACTGCTTGTGCCCAATGGCCGAAGGTGGGGCAAGTCCGGCGGCGATGGCTGCCAATCGGCACGAAAGCCACAGTTTTCGGGGTGAATCGAGCGGTGAATGACGATTCCGTTCGCGCTGTCCTTTTTTTTGGCTATAGTCTTTCGCGCAAAGGAGATGTCCGGCCCCTCAAAGTCCGGTACTGATTCCTTCGTCGTGCCGCTGGTCCCCGCGTCCGGCCAGTGGTGCCGTGAAGGTAGGGGCGGATTGAAGGTCTATTGATTTCTATGGGTTTTGACAGAGGGCGGCGCGGTCGCGGCAGAGACAAGCGCGACGGATTCGGCGACGAAGGTGGTTTTGATCCCTACGGCGGCGGCGGTGGCGGCGGCGGATTTGGCGGCGGCTTCGGCGGCGGCGACCGTGGCGGCTTTGGCGGTGGCAATCGCGGCGGCTTCGGTGGCGGCGATCGTGGCGGCTTCGGCGGCGGTGATCGCGGCGGCTTTGGCGGTGGTGATCGCGGCGGCTTCAGCGGCGGCCCGCGTAGCGGCGGCGGTGGTGGCTTCGGCGGCGCGCGCGGCGGCGGCATGCCTGCCCAGGTTGTCGGCACCGGCAAGGGTGTTGTAAAGTTCTTCAACGGCCAGAAGGGTTTCGGCTTCATCCAGCGTGAAGACGGTGGTGAGGATGTGTTCGTGCACATCAGCGCTGTCGAACGCGCTGGTCTCGAAGGCCTGGCTGAGGGGCAGCAGCTCGAATTCAACCTCGTCGATCGCGGCGGGAAGATTTCGGCAGCCGATCTTCAGGTCGTGGGCGACGTGATTGAAGTGGCGGCAAAGCCTGCTGCTCCGCAGCGCGAGCTGACGGGTGAGCGCGCTACCGGCACGGTCAAGTTCTTCAACGCGATGAAGGGCTTCGGCTTCATCACGCGTGACGACGGCCAGCCAGACGCTTTCGTGCACATCAGCGCGGTTGAGCGGTCAGGCCTGCGTGAACTGAACGAGGGCGACAAGCTTGAATTCGACCTTGAGGTCGATCGACGAGGCAAGCACTCGGCGGTCAACCTGGTGCCGATTCAGGGTTGATCCCGATTGCATTGCTTCCGGTGATTTGACCGGCGGCCTTGCAACCAAATACGCGCACAAATGGCGGTCCTTAGGGGCCGCCATTTGTCGTTTGTTGATTCCGCTTTTTCTATCTGGCTCGCGCAGTATTATTGCGCCACCCGGAAACTTTCGTGACTGAACAGGAGAGCACTATGTCGATCACCCCGCTTATGCCCGTATATCCTCGGTGCGGCGTGCGTCCGGTGCGAGGCGAACATTGCCACCTGATCACGGAAGACGGTACGCGCTACCTCGATTTCGCCAGCGGCATCGCGGTGAACCTGCTCGGCCATTCACACGAGCATCTGATCGGCGCGATCCAGCGCCAGGCCGCCACGCTGATGCACGTCTCGAACCTTTACGGCAGCCCCCAGGGCGAGCATCTCGCACAACGGCTGGTCGATCTGACCTTTGCCGACACGGTGTTCTTCACCAATTCGGGCGCCGAAGCGGTCGAATGCGCAATCAAGACGGCGCGCGCCTATCACTCGTCGGTCGGCAACGACCACAAGTATGAGCTGATCACCTTTAAGAACGCCTTCCACGGGCGCACGATGGCCACGATCAGCGCTTCCAATCAGGAGAAGATGCACAAGGGATTCCTGCCGCTTCTCGAAGGCTTCAAGTACGTCGATTTCGACGATCTTGAAGGCGCGAAGGCAGCGATGGGGCCGAATACCGCAGGCTTCCTCGTCGAACCGATCCAGGGTGAAGGCGGCATCCGCGATGCGTCGGACGAATTCCTCCAAGGCCTGCGCGCATTGTGCGACGAGCATGATCTCATGCTGATCTTCGACGAAGTGCAGTGCGGCGTTGCGCGTACCGGCACGCTTTATGCCTATGAGCAGTATGGCATCACGCCCGACGTCATGGCCACGGCCAAGGGCATTGGCGGGGGCTTTCCGATGGGTGCCTGCCTCGCCACCGAAAAGGCGGCGCGCGGCATGGTCGCGGGCACGCATGGCAGCACCTATGGTGGCAACCCGCTGGCGATGGCGGCGGGCGAGGCGGTGCTCGATGTCGTGGCGAACGACGATTTTCTTGCTGACGTGCGCGCCAAGGGTGAGCGGCTGCGCGGACGCATCGAGCAGTTCATCGGCAACTACCCGGACCTGTTCATCGGCGTGCGCGGGCGCGGATTGATGCTTGGTGTGATGATGAAAGTGGAGCCGCGGCCATTCGTGGCGCACATGCGCGATAACCACCAGTTGCTGACGGTGTCAGCGGGCGACAACACCGTGCGCGTAATCCCGCCGCTGGTGATCGATGACAGTCACATCGATGAGTTCATGGAGCGGCTTTCGGCCGCTGCCTCCAGCTATGCGCCGGAGGCGCCGGTCACGTGATCCAGAAGCATTTTCTCAACCTGAGCGATGCAGGCGGCAATGCCATTGCCGCGATGATCAACGACGCGATCGACCGCAAGGAGGCGCGCGCGGCATATCCCAAGGGCAAGCCGGATGCCGACGCGCCTCTGGCAGGGCACGTCCTGGCCATGGTGTTCGAGAAGAACTCGACGCGGACCCGTGTCTCGTTCGACATTGCGATGCGCCAGCTTGGGGGCACGGCGCTGGTTCTCGACGCGGGCACGACGCAGCTTGGCCGGGGCGAAACTGTTGCGGATACCGCGCGGGTTCTCAGCCGCATGGCCGACGCCATCATGCTCCGCACGGATGATCATGCCAAGGTCGAGGAACTGGCGCGCTATGCCTCCGTGCCGGTTATCAATGGCCTCACGGATCTATCACATCCGTGTCAGATCATGGCCGACCTGTTGACGGTGATCGAGCATGGCAAGGCGTTGCCTGGCCTTGAAGTGGCGTGGCTCGGCGATGGCAACAACGTGCTGAACTCCATCGTCGAGGCTGCAGGGCTGATGAAGTTCAATGTGCGGATCGGCGTGCCCGAAGGCTATGAATCCGATGCCGGTTTTACCGAGGCGGCCAGATTGGCGGGTGCAGATGTGCGCGTCTTGCGCAATCCCACCGAAGCCGTGCGCGGCGCGGATGTGGTGGTGACAGACACCTGGATATCGATGGGGCAGGCCCATGCCGAGGCCAAGCTGGCTGCGATGGAGGCGTATCAGGTGAACGAGGCGCTGATGGCCCATGCCAAGGCCGACGCGCTGTTCCTGCATTGCTTGCCGGCGCATCGCGGCGAAGAAGTCACCGATGCCGTGATCGATGGGCCGCGCTCGGTCATCTGGGACGAGGCCGAGAACCGCATACACGCCCAGAAGTCGATTCTGCGCTGGGTCTTCGGCCAGATTTGAGGGTAGGTACGTGACCGAACAGGACCAGCCGTCCACCGGGTTTGACCGGCTGCTGCATTTCACCCTGCCCCACCGCGACGCACGGGGCAGGGTCGTGCGGCTCGGTCCCGTGCTGGACACGATCCTGTCCGCGCACAGCTATCCGGCACCGATACGCCAGATGTTGGCCGAGGCGCTTGTCGTTACCGCGCTGCTCGGCTCGTTGTTGAAGGATGAAGACAGCCAGTTGACGCTGCAGGCACAGACGCAGGACGGCGTTGTAGACCTGCTGGTGTGCGATTATCGCAACGGAGAGCTGCGCGGTTATGTGCGGCATGACCGCGCGCGCCTCGACGAACTTGGACCGACGCCATCGCTCTATGCGTTGTTCGGGGAAGGCTTCCTGGCAATCACGTTCGACCTCGCAGCAACCGGGCAGCGGTATCAAGGCGTCGTGCCTTTGGAGGGTGATTCTCTGGCAGAAGCGTGCGAGAGCTATTTTTTCCAATCGGAACAGGTTCCAACGCTTATCCGGGTTGCCGTGCAGACATCGCCGTCGGGCTGCATCGCTGGCGGTCTGTTGCTCCAGCACCTTCCAGAAGGCGAAGAAGGCCGCGAACGGCTGCACGCCCAACTCGACCATCCCGAATGGGAACATGTCGCGATCCTCGGCGGATCGGTCAAGGCGGATGAACTGACAGACCCGGCGCTCGATCTGGAAACCCTGATCTGGCGGCTGTTTCACGAAGAGCGTGAGATTCGCGTTGAGCAGGGCTCGTCGATCGAGCGTGGGTGCCGCTGCACGGTCGCGCACTATCGCGATGTTCTTTCGCGATTTGATCCGGAAGCTCGTGTCGAGATGCGCAACGATGCCGGGAAGATCATCGTGGATTGCGCGTTCTGTTCACGCGAGTTTGACATCGATTTGCCCTGATTGCAGCTTTCGCCACCCTAAACATGACAGAAGATTTCACATTTTGTCGCTGCTGCAGCCCGTTTCATCGTAACGTTTGCGGTGATATAGGAGCTATGTGAGCAGGGCCACAGACCCTGTGTTGATAGCGGTGCGAAAGATCTCGTCATGGTTTGGGCTGTCCCGCACGTCGGTTCGCTTGCACGGTCTGTAGGGCTGGGGGCAAGTCTGTGCGCCGGCTTCCTGCCGACAGCGAGCAGCGCGCAGGGCCCGGCACTGGGAATGCTCGACAGGTTCGAGCCCGGACTCTGGGAAGTGCAGCCGCGCGATCAATCCAGCACGACGACCCAACTCTGTATCGAAAGCGGCCGTAAGCTCATCCAGATTCGCCATTCACGCGACAGTTGCCGCCGTTTTGTCATCGAGGATACGCCGGGCGCGGTGACCGTGCAGTATTCGTGTCCGTCAAATGGTTACGGCCATACGCGGGTGCGGATCGAGAATGCGCGGCTTGCCCAGATCGAGACGCAGGGCATCGAGAACGGCCTGCCGTTCAATTTTTCCGCAGAAGCCCGGCGAATTGGGTCCTGCAAGCGCTGATCACCGAAACACAGAAAGTTTCGAGCGAAATCATTGCATCGTGCAGCGCGCACGGCTAGCCCTTTCGCCAATGCCCTCATTGTCCTTCTCTGCCGATGCACCCCTCGCGGTAGTTCTGCTGTCCGGCGGCCTTGATTCGATGGTCTGTACTGCGCTTGCCAAAGAGCAGGGCTTCCGCGTGCTCGCGCTAACCATAGACTACAACCAGAGGCACCGGGTCGAACTTGATTCTGCGCGAGCAATCGCAGCAGCGCTTGGCGTCGAAAGGCATGTCGTCCTGCCGTTGGATCTGCGCCTCTTCGGCGGGTCTGCACTGACGGCGGATATTGCCGTGCCCAAGGACGGTTTGGGCGACGATGTTCCGGTTACCTATGTTCCTGCACGAAACCTTGTCTTCCTGTCGCTGGCGCTCGCGTGGGCAGAAGCGGCTGGCGCAAATGACCTGTTTATCGGGGTAAATGCGCTCGATTATTCCGGGTATCCAGATTGCCGCCCGGAATTTATCTCAGGATTCGAGGCGATTGGGCGCATTGCCACCAAGATCGGTAGCGACGGCGGCACTGTGACCGTTCACGCGCCCCTGCAACATCTCAGAAAATCACAGATCGCCCAAGAGGCGGCGCGGCTCGGCCTCGAAGCAGGACAAAGCTGGTCTTGCTACGACCCCCTGCCTGACGGGAGAGCTTGCGGCGAGTGCGACAGTTGTCGGCTCAGGCGCGCAGGATTTGCAGAGGCAGGCCTTTATGACGGAACCCGGTACGCCAACGGCTGACAGCATGGAGAATGGGCAACAAGGCGAGGTCTCGGCTTACAGCTGGTATGCTCTCGGCGTGCTGGTTCTCGTATACGTGCTCAATTTCGTTGACCGACAGATCCTTTCCATCCTCGCCAACGATATAAAACGGGATCTCGCGCTCAGCGATGCCGATCTTGGGTTTCTCTACGGAACGGCTTTTGCCGTTTTCTATTCGCTTTTCGGTATCCCGTTGGGGCGCTTGGCAGACAACTGGCACCGCGTCCGCTTGATGAGCGCAGGACTTGCGCTGTGGTCGGCGATGACGGCGATTTCAGGCTTTTCACGCACCGGGGCGCAATTGGCTCTCGCCCGCATTGGCGTAGGCGTCGGGGAAGCCACGGCCAGCCCAGCTGCCTATTCTTTGATATCAGATTATTTTCCCCAGTGCCTCCGCGCGACGGCTTTGGCTATCTACTCGTCGGGACTTTATATCGGCGGCGGGCTGTCGCTACTTCTGGGAGGGTTGATCGTCGAGCGTTGGAACGCTGCCTACCCCGACGCGGCCCCATTGGGTCTGGCGGGCTGGCAGGCAGCATTCATGGTGGTGGGACTGCCTGGCCTGCTGCTGGCTATCTGGGTTTCGTTTCTTCGCGAGCCGGTGCGTGGCGCCATCGACGGACTGCCTTCGTTGGGATCGGCGAGGCCATTTCTGGACTTTCTGGCTGATCTTGCCAACGTCGTGCCGCCATTTACTCTGGTCGGTGCTGCTCGCCGGGGTGCCGCTGCGCTCGCGATAAATCTCGCCATCGCAGTGACCATTGCAGGGCTCGTCCTGGGCGTGACTCACATCCTTGGACGTTCGACGTTTCAGCAGTGGGCATTCGTAGGAGTTGGCGTCTACGCAGTGTTCAGTTGGGCCTGCTCCCTGAGAGCGACCGACTTACCGACATTCCGGTTGATCTGGTGCTCGCCTGCATTCCTGTGCACGACACTTGGCTACGGGATGGTTGCCTTTACGGCTTATGCGTCTTCGTATTGGGCAGCGCCCTACGCCGAGAGGGTCTTTGACATAGGCAAGGGTGAACTGGGCTGGTTCATAGGGGCCCCAGGCGCAGTCGCCGGCTTCATTGGTGTGATATCGGGCGGCCGGATCGCCGACTACCTCCATGGCAAGCTGCCGAGTGGGCGAGTGTATGTCACGCTCTTTGGCCTGCTCGCTCCCATTTTTCCCTTGATCACAGCGTATGGCACCGACAGTTTCTCGACATTTGCGATATGTTCGTTTGCTGCCCAAGCCTTGTCGAGCAGCGCGCTGGGTGGCGCTGCCGCGACCAGCCAATCCTTGGTGCTTCCGCGTATGCGGGGCACCGCAACGGCGACCTTTTTCTTGGCCACCACATTGGTCGGCCTCGCGCTGGGGCCATTCATGGCGGGCTATGTTTCGGCAGCGAACGACAGCGATCTGGCAATTGGCGTTTTGTCCACGCTAGTTTCGGTGCCAATTGGACTTGTGCTGTTGGTAATAGCTATTCGCCGCGTCCCGCAGGCGCAAACTGGACTGGAAGCTCGCGCCAAAGCAGCAGGTGAACGTATTTGATCGCTTATTGGGAGGTGGCGGATAGTACGCCGCAGGCAATGCGGCCACCGCTGTTGCCGCTTGGATCCGTCTTGTAGTCATCCGGACCGGCGTGCAGGACCACTGCTGCTCCATCTGCGTCAAACACGGCACCAAGCAACTGTTCCCGCGCCATCGGCCGAAATTTCGATGTTTGGCAAATCACCAAGGTGCGGACCTGAGGGATTGAGCGTGCCGTGCTGATGCGCGTTCGGGTTGAGGTGGCCACCGGCCGTTGAAAATCCGGGGCCTTCACATTTGCCTGCCGAATGCAAATGAATGCCGTGAACGCCGGGTGTCTGGCCGGATACGCTTGCGACCAGATACACTGACGCGCCGACGCTTTCGATCGTGGCTTTCCCGACCGCGACACCGCTTCCATTCGTCAAGGTTGCCTGTGCCAGTGTTTTCACCGACGCAGCCTCGGGAGTCATGGTCGAGCATCCCGCGAGTAGCGCCGTGCACGAAAGCGCGACGAGCGCGATCTTGATGGTCATGCCTTATGTCTCCGCAAATCAGTTCTGCGGAGTCTATAACGAAAAAGGGGCCGGATTGCTCCAGCCCCTTTCCGAAATTCGGCTTTGACCGAAATTACATGCCCGAACCCGGACCGTACGTGATTTCCACACGGCGGTTCTGGAGTTCGCGAACGCCGTCCGCGGTCGGAACGCGCGGGTTGGTTTCGCCGAAGGCCTGGCTCGTGATCGAACCATCGGGGATGCCGTGGGTCGACAGGTACGAACGGACCGAGACGTTGCGACGCTCGGACAGTGCCTGGTTGTACTTCACCGTGCCCGAACGGTCAGCATAGCCAGCCAGCATGATCGGAACGCTCATGCAGTTGCCGTAAGCGGTAACCGCGTTGTCGAGAATGGTCGCTGCTTCCGGCGTGATGTCCGACTTATCCCAGTCGAAGAACACGATGTACGGACCCTTGTTGCAGACCGGAGCCGGCGGCGGGGGCGGGGGAGGCGGCGGGGGCGGCGGGGGCGGCGGCGACCCGAAGGTGTAGCGC
>JAZKBJ010000055.1:8319-9944 GCA_040388685.1 Pseudomonadota bacterium | reverse complement strand
GATCTTGCCGGCGCCATCGAAGGCGCGCAGGCGATCTTCATCGCGGTGGGCACGCCGTCGCGGCGGGGCGATGGCCATGCCGATCTCAGCTATGTCAACGCTGTGGCGCAGGAACTGGGCGAGCACCTCCGGACCCCGGCGGTCATCGTCACCAAGTCGACCGTGCCGGTCGGCACTGGCGACGCGGTCGAGCGGATCATCAGCGAAAGCGGCACTGCGGTGAAGTTCTCGGTTGTGTCCAACCCGGAATTCCTGCGCGAAGGCGCCGCCATCGGCGATTTCAAGCGGCCCGACCGCATCGTGATCGGCGCGGAGGATGAGTGGGCGCGGGGCGTGATGCGCGAGGTCTATCGCCCGCTGTTCCTCAACCGCGCGCCGATCCTGTTCACTTCGCGCCGCAGCAGCGAGCTGATCAAGTATGCAGCAAACGCGTTCCTTGCGACCAAGATCACCTTCATCAACGAAATGGCGGACCTGTGCGAGAAGGTCGGCGCCGACGTGCAGGACGTTTCGCGCGGGATCGGTCTGGATGGCCGCATCGGCTCGAAGTTTCTCCATGCAGGGCCAGGTTACGGGGGATCGTGCTTCCCCAAGGACACGCTGGCGTTGCTCAAGACCGCTGAGGATTTCAGCAGCCCGGTCCGGCTGGTCGAAGCGGTGGTCAAGGTCAACGACAGCCGCAAGCGCGCGATGGGCCGCAAGGTGATCGAGGCGCTGGGCGGCGAGGCGCGGGGCAAGCGCGTGGCGCTATTGGGCCTGACCTTCAAGCCCAACACCGACGACATGCGCGATGCGCCTTCGATTGCAATCGCGCAGACCCTGCTCGACGCAGGTGCCGATGTCGTCGCCTATGACCCCGAAGGTATGGCCGCCGCTGCGGAAATCATGCCGGATGTGGAAATGGCGGCGAACACATATGCCGCGATCAAGGGGGCGGACGCCATCGTCCTCGTGACCGAATGGGACGCTTTCCGCGCCATCGATCTGGGCCGGGTGAAACAGTTGGCAAATGCGCCGGTCATGATCGACCTTCGCAACGTCTATGATCCGGACGAGCTGCGGGCCGCCGGGTTTGCCTATAGCAGTATTGGCAGGCCCTGAATTGTTGGAGGGACAGGCCGGGCGATGCGCCTCAGGCCAATCCGGGCTCGGGCACCGGCGCAGGGGCTTCTTCTTCCGCTGCCGCGCGCTTCGTGCCCCAGTGGATTGAACTCCAGATGCGCTCGTGGAAGTAATATAGCGCGATTTTCGTGATCACCTCGGTGCCGGCGATCGCGCCCGCTGCCTTGGCGCTTCCGGTGAACAGCCAGCTCAGCAGGAACGTATCGATGCTGCCGAGCATGCGCCAGCTGATCGCCTTGACGACCGAGCGAGCGTGGGCTTCATGGCCATGAAACAGGATCATTCAGACATTCTCCTGCCCGCGCGACCGGTCGCGCGGGTTCTTCAGATCGCAGGCGCCCAGCCGAGCAGATGGTCGACGATGCGTTCGGCTGCTGCTTCGGGTGTTTCGCGCGTGGTGTCTACCCTGATTTCAGGGGACTGCGGCGCTTCGTAGGGGCTGTCGATCCCGGTGAAGTTCTTGAGCTGGCCTGCGCGGGCCTTCTTGTAGAGGCCCTTCACGT
>JAZKBJ010000055.1:2249-8309 GCA_040388685.1 Pseudomonadota bacterium | reverse complement strand
TCGCGGCGCTCGGCTTCCTCGAGCGGCGTGTCGATGAACACTTCGAGGACTTCGCCCTGCGCCAGCAGGCCCCGCACCATTTCGCGTTCGGCGCGGAACGGGCTGATGAAGGCGGTGAGGACGATCAGGCCGGCATCGGTCATCAGGCGCGCGACTTCGCCCACGCGGCGAATGTTCTCGATGCGGTCAGCCTCGGTGAAGCCAAGGTCCTTGTTGAGGCCGTGGCGCACGTTGTCGCCGTCGAGCAGGAAGGTGTGCTTGCCAAGGGCGTGCAGCTTCTTCTCGACGAGATTGGCAATGGTCGACTTGCCTGACCCCGACAGGCCGGTGAACCAAAGCACGGCCGGGCGCTGGTTCTTGGCGGCGGCATGCGCCTCGCGGCTGATGTCGAGCGCCTGCCAGTGCACGTTCTGGGCGCGGCGCAGGCTGAAGTTGAGCATCCCTGCGGCGACCGTCGCATTGGTGATCTTGTCGACCAGCACGAACCCGCCGAGCGTGCGGCTCTGCGCATAGGCTTCGAACACGATGGACTTGTCGGTGGCGAGTTCCGCCACACCGATGGCGTTGAGTTCGAGCGTCTTGGCGGCGAGTTGTTCCATCGTGTTGACGTTCACGACGTATTTCGGAGCCTGCACCGTGGCCGAGACGGTCTGTGTGGCGAGCTTGAGCCAGTAGGCGCGGCCCGGGATCATCGCTTCGTCGTTCAGCCAGACAAGCGTGGCTTCGAACTGGTCGGCGGCCTCGGGCGGATTGTCAGCCAGCGCGATCACGTCGCCGCGCGAACAATCGACCTCGTCGGCAAAGCACACCGTGACCGATTGGCCCGCGACGGCTTCATCCAGATCGCCGCCCATCGTGACGACACGCGTAACCGTGCTGGTCTTGCCCGAGGGCAGGACGCGGACGGCATCGCCGGGCTTGACGCTGCCGGTGGCGATCAGGCCGGAAAACCCGCGGAAATCGAGATTGGGGCGGTTGACCCACTGCACCGGCATGCGGAACGGCTTGTCGGCATCGAGCGCCGAGAGCACTTCGACCGTCTCAAGGTGATCGATCAGCGTCGGACCGCTGTACCACGGGGTGTTAGTCGAGCGCGTGGTGATGTTATCACCCTTGAAGCCCGAAATCGGCATAGCGGTGAAGGTGTCGATCCCGATGGAGCGGGCGAACGCGGTGTAGTCCTTGACGATGGCGTCGAAGGTGGCCTGATCGTAATCGACGAGGTCCATCTTGTTGACGGCAAGGACGATGTTCCTGATGCCGATCAGGTGGCACAAGTACGAATGGCGGCGCGTCTGCACCAGCACGCCCTTGCGCGCATCGATCAGGATCACCGCAAGGTCTGCGGTTGAAGCGCCCGTCACCATGTTGCGGGTATACTGTTCGTGGCCGGGGCAATCGGCGACGATGAACTTGCGCTTCTCAGTATTGAAGAAGCGGTAGGCGACGTCGATGGTGATGCCCTGTTCGCGTTCGGCTGCAAGGCCATCCACCAGCAGCGCGAAGTCGATGTCCTGCCCTTGGGTGCCGACCTTCTTCGAATCGCTTTCGAGCGCGGCCAACTGGTCCTCGAAGATCATCTTCGAATCATAGAGCAGGCGGCCGATCAGCGTGGACTTGCCATCGTCCACCGACCCGCAGGTGATGAAGCGCAGCATGGTCTTGTGCTGGTGCTGGTCGAGATAGGCGTCGATGTCCTCGGCGATGAGCGCTTCGGTGACGTAGATCGGATCTGCGGTGGTGGTGTCCGACATCAGAAGTACCCCTGCTGCTTCTTGACTTCCATGCCGGCGCCGCCAGCGTCCTTGTCGATCGCGCGGCCTTGGCGCTCGCTGGTGGTGGTGAGCAGGGTTTCCTGGATCACTTCTGGCAGCGTCTTGGCCGTGCTTTCTACCGCGCCGGTCAGCGGGTAGCAGCCCAGCGTGCGGAAGCGGATCGAGCGCATCACCGGTGTCTCGCCCGGTTGCAGCGGGAAGCGATCGTCATCGACCATCAGCAGCATGCCGTCGCGCTCCACGGTAGGGCGCTCGTCCGCGAAATAGAGCGGGACGATCGGCACGTCGTTGAGATGGATGTACTGCCAGATGTCGAGCTCGGTCCAGTTCGAGATCGGGAAGACGCGGATCGATTCACCCTTGTTCTTGCGGGCGTTGTAGAGGTTCCATAGCTCGGGACGCTGGTTCTTGGGGTCCCAGCCGTGGCTGGCGGTGCGGAACGAGAAGATGCGCTCCTTGGCGCGGCTCTTTTCCTCGTCGCGCCGCGCGCCACCAAAGGCCGCGTCGAAGCCATACTTGTCGAGCGCTTGCTTCAGCCCTTCGGTCTTCCACATGTCGGTGTGGAGCGCGCCATGGTCGAACGGGTTGATCCCGCGTTCCGCCGCTTCGGGGTTCTGGTAGACCAGCAGTTCCATGCCGCTCTCCTGCGCCATGCGGTCGCGCAGCTTGTACATTTCCTGGAATTTCCAGGTCGTATCGACATGGAGCAGCGGGAAAGGCGGCGGCGAAGGGTAGAACGCCTTGCGCGCAAGATGCAGCATTACCGCGCTGTCCTTGCCCACCGAGTAGAGCATGACCGGGTTCTCGGACTCGGCCACAACCTCGCGCATGATATGAATCGCCTCGGCTTCGAGACGCTGCAGGTGAGTGAGGTTTGAACTGATCATCGCTTCGGCTTTCGCTCCGATATTGCGTTGGAGCCGGGATGGCGGTGGGGCCAATTTGCAGATACTCCCATTTGGGAGCACGCAGAGTGCCATGTCTTTAGTCCGTGCAAGCGGGACTTTGATCGGACACATCTGCCGCCGACAAGGCTTGCGGGCATGGTGCCAACCGCCTAAGCGCTAGCAATGGCTGTATATCTCCACGAAGAAGATCTGCCCGAGGGCGTGCTTGCACCCGGCCCCGTTGCTGTCGATACCGAGACAATGGGGCTGATCACCCCGCGCGACCGCCTGTGCCTCGTTCAGATTTCGGACGGCAAGGGCGATGAGCATCTGGTGCGTTTCGCACCCGGAAGCAGCTTTGCTGCGCCGAATCTCAAGGCGGTTCTGGCCGATCCGGCGCGGATCAAGCTCTATCACTTCGCGCGCTTCGATCTTGCCGCAATCGAACACTATCTGGGTGTGGTCGCCGCGCCGGTGTTCTGCACCAAGATCGCGTCCAAGCTGGTCCGCACTTACACGGACCGCCACGGCCTGAAGGATTTGGTGCGCGAACTGCTCGGCAAGGAGATTTCCAAGCAACAGCAGTCGAGCGACTGGGGTGCGCCGACACTCACCGATGCGCAACAGGAGTATGCCGCCTCGGATGTGCGCTTTCTCCACGCGATGCATGCGATTCTGGTCGAGCGGCTGGCGCGTGAACATCGCACGGAAATGGCGCAGGCCTGCTTCGACTTCTTGCCGATGCGTGCACGGCTTGACCTTGGTGGTTGGGCAGAGCGCGACATCTTCAGCCACGAGTAAGGTGCGGGGAGCAAGGTTGCCGCAATGACCGTGCAAGCCGACATGATGCGGACGCGCAGGCGCAGTTTTGCTGCACCCGGCGGATTTCACGACCGGCTCGTGCATTTTCTCGCGCGCGCGCTGCCAGCTGCCGTTGGCGCGCTGCTTGCCGTGATGATCATCGCACCGATCTCTCCGCGCGGCGAGATCAGCTTCCTGCTCGACCGGCGCAAGGTTGCCGTGGTTGACGACCGGATGCAGGTTTCGAGCGCGATGTATCGTGGACAGGATGACGAAGGGCGCAGCTTTTCGATCACGGCGGGATCGGCGATCCAACGGACCAAGGTCAATCCGTTGATCCAGCTGGACCAGTTAACCGCGCGGATCATGCTCGACGATGGCCCAGCCCTGCTGACCGCGGGCAACGGCGACTACAATTTCGGCAACGAGATCGTCGACATCAAAGGGCCGATCAATTTCCAGACGTCGGACGGTTACCGCATGACCGCGACGAACGTCGACATCGATCTTGGCGGCAAGTTGCTCAAGAGCAGGGGGCCGGTCGAAGGGCGCATTCCGGCTGGCACATTTTCCGCCGACGCGATAAGCGCAAATCTGTCGGAACGCTCCGTAACGCTTGATGGAAACGCCCGCCTCCGCATGGTGCCGGGCAGGATGAAAATGCCATGACCACGACCGAGATCATCCGTTCCGCCCGTCCGCTGCGCATGGCCGCCATCGGTTTTGCCGGGGCGACTGCGCTTGTCGCCGGAGCGAACGCCTTGTTCGCGCAAGGCATCGCGGGGCATGACAGCAAGGCACCGGTCAACTACGCGGCGGACCGTATCGAAGTGCAGGACAAGGCCAAGCGCGTGGTTCTTTCGGGCAACGTCGATATTGCCCAGTCCGATCTGCGCCTGCGCGCCGCCCGCACGACCGTTGCCTACAGCAATCCGGGCGAGATCAGCATCGACCGGATTGATGCCACTGGCGGCGTGCAGGTCACGCGCGGCGGCGAAAGCGCGCGGGGCGATGTGGCGGTCTATGATTTCGGCCGCAATGTCATCACCATGACGGGCAATGTCGCGCTTCGGCGCAATGGTGATACGCTCAATGGCGGGCGGCTGGTAATCGATCTGGATTCAGGTTTGTCCAGCGTGGACGGTCGTTCGGGCGGGGCTGGTTCGGCCGGAGGCGGGCGCGTATCCGGGACGTTCAACGTCAAGAAGAACTGACCTCCGAAGTTCCGCGCTGCCGGTCAGTCCGCTTTTGTGCAGTTCTTGATTGCGCCTGTGACGAGCGCCTCTTCATCGGTGCGCTTCTGCCCGGCATAGAACTGTCCGAGCCGCCCAAGCGACGTACAGTCGAGCCGTGCACCGGCCCGGTCCGCTTCTGCGATCGTCTCAGCCAGCTCCTTCGACATGTTTTCGGACGAAGGCGAGAGAAACGCCTTCTGCCAGCGCCCCGGCGTCTTGAGCGTTTCGGCCATGGCCTTGCGTCCCTGCGGCGTAGCCAGCAACCGCGTGGTCAGGTCGCCGAGCGGAACCTGATCCTCGTTCTGGGACCAGAGCGCGGCTAGGCGGCGTGACGCCTCTGCCGGATCGCCCGCGCCCAGAGCAATGTCGAACATCGCTTGTTGCGCAATCGAATCGCGCCATCCGCGCCGCGCGGCGGCCTGGATCAACAAGCCGCTGCCTGCGCGGTCGCCATTACGCTCCTCGGCGATGGCGAGCAGCGAAAGATGCTCCGAAGGCAGAGGGCGGCGGCGGACCAGTGTTCTGGCTGTGTCCATCGCAACCGCAGGCGTGCCGGAGCGCACGACGGTGGTGGTCAGCCGTTCCTGTGCGAAACTGCGAAAGGGCCCGGGCACGACCGCCGACAATGCCGGCTCGCGCCGTGAGGCGCGGTCAAGCTCGGCACCTACGGCACACACCGCGATGCTCGCCATGAGCGTGATCCACAGAGCGCGAATCATTGCATATTCTCCGCATCGCCCGATCGCCGGGTTCCGCGACTTGCGACTGGCGCAAGCAGGAGCACGGCCAAGCCTGCGAGACAGAGCATGGTCTGATTGCGCAAAGGATAGTCGAGGACGGACTGCAGTCCGATCGTCAGCAGGATGGCGAAGCCACCGAGGGCTGGCCAGCGTTGCGGCGCCGCGATTGCCTGCCATGCCGAAACGAAAGCCCACAAGGCCCAGGCAGCGACGAGGGCCAATCCAAATGCCCCGGCCTCGATAGCGATTTCCAGGTAATCGTTGTGCGCACGACCGGCCCGGCGCTGTGACACGTATTCGAGCGATTCGTCCGCCTGAAAGACCTCGTCGAATGTGGCCATGCCGGCACCGACCGGCCAGTAGCGCGAAACCGAGTAGCGGGCATCTTCCCAGATCATCGGGCGCTGTTCCTGCTTCTGTTCGAAACGGGCAAGGACGCTATCGATGCGTGACCCGCCGGTCAGCGGCACGAGAATTGCGCTCAGAGCGGCGAGCGCGATCAGGCTGCCCAGTGCCAGCCGCGGCGCTGAGGCTGCGTTTGCGCCAGAACTGCCGCTCCGCTCGAACCGGGACGAAATCTGCCGAATGGCGGCAAAGACCAGCGGAACCAACAGCAACACGA
>JAZKBJ010000055.1:1468-2239 GCA_040388685.1 Pseudomonadota bacterium | reverse complement strand
CGGTCGAATTGCGATTGGCAAAAAGCCCGAACATGACGCCGGACATGTCGTTTTCAACGTAAAGGACGCCGAACTGGCCCGGTCCGAGCAACTGCACGGCTCCCAGCAGGACATTTGCGACCCCCAATACAATGAAAGTCAGCGTCATCCTGCCGACGGCATTGTCTGGTGAGCGCCAGCCGAGAACGATCACGGTGAACGGTGCGAGGAGACCGAGGAATGCGACAAAGGTCCGGGCACTGTTGACGGTTGTGGCGAACCAGCCCTCGCCGCCTGCGGCGACAAGTGCTTCGTGCACCATCTCCCGGCCCGGCATGGCGGTCCAGATGGCCGGGGGCAATGGTGCGAGTTGCAGAAGGGGAAGGAGCAAGGTTGCCAGCAGCAGCGCAATCAGCGTGCGCGGTGCCTTGGCAACGAACTGCCGGACGGCCGGATAGTGCAGCGCGAGAAGCGCCAGCGCTGCCAGCTGGATGACGAGGTTGGAAAGCCCATAGGCGACGCCGCCGCCGCCGAACAATGCGGCCACTACAACGAATGCGGTGAGCTGGTCGGCCCGGTTCTTGAGCATGGGGACTGATCAACCGGATAGGCTGCCGGGTCAAGCGTTAGTGAACGCGACCCTGAGGGTTTGGGCAAAGCTGCATGACGGGGGGCTGCACGCCGGTCCGGCCATTTTGCAGCAGGAAGCACCGGCTGCGTGGTCCAGACACAAAGAACCCGGCCACCCTTGCAGGGGAGCCGGGTTCCTGTAATCTTCAGTGCTGGATCAGT
>JAZKBJ010000055.1:0-1458 GCA_040388685.1 Pseudomonadota bacterium | reverse complement strand
TGGGGCGCCGCCGGGCGGCACAGCAGGGAAGTTACCGTAGGCAGCAGCGCCGCCCGAAAGCAGAACGATCACCCAGATCGCCGGCTTCAGACCGTTCTCGTCTTCAACCTTTGCCGAAGCGCGGTTGGCCGAGTAGGTTGCCGACGGATACACCGCAGCAGAGTTGGCACGAGTGCCGGCTTGGGCAGCGATAGGTGCGGTCAGCATGGCTGTCGCAACAAGCGCCGTAGCAACGCGGGTAAACTTCATGACTAATCTCCTAAGCAGTATCGCTTCCGTGTACCGCCCTCTCCCTGCCGGGAATACCGCAATGCAAAATGATTCGCAACCAAAACTACGTGTTAACCCTGATAAGACACTAACTGCACCGATTTGGCGTCTTGATTACGCCGAACTGGAAGATTCAGAAACTGTCGGTTTTCCGCGTTTTTTCCCTCAAAATCAGAAAGAAAACGGCAGATTCTGCAGCTTTTTGGAGGCATTGTGCGCGCAATATGGTTGCATTTTGCAGCGCACGCATGGATTTGCGTTTTATGCAAAATGATCATGCCCTGAACGGGGAATCACAGGCCCGCGCAGATCTTTCGCTCATGCAGCACGAAATGCGAGTCGCTCGGGGAATTGTGCCGGCGCGAATAGAGGGCGCCTTCTTCGACGATGGAGAGGGATTCTCGATTTCGAACGATGAAATCCTGTTCACGACTTGGGATGATGTGCGCTTTCATTATCGGCGCGGAGAAGGCCTGACGGTGCGAATGCCCGATGGTGACGGCGAGACAGACTTCGAGTTGTTCTTGTGGGGCACCGTGTTCGGGGCCGTCGCCTGGTTGAACGGGCTTGTGCCGCTTCACGCCAGCGCCGTCGATATCGGTGGTCACGTTGTGGCTTTTACGGCTGATTCGGGTGGCGGCAAATCGACGCTGGCCGCAGCAATGGCCGCTTACGGCCATCCCCATGTCTGTGACGATACTCTGGTGCTTTCTCTCCAGCCCGGCGGCGTCTTTGCTTTGCCAGACAGCAAGTCGTTGAAACGGTGGGGCGATGCTTTGCAGATGACGGCGATCGAAGCGGGGCGGCCGGTTCCGTCGATGCCGGGCAAGCATTACGCAGCAGCAGCGTGCAAGGCAGAGGCGCCGCTGCCGCTGACCGATCTGGTATTTCTGGAGCGAGGCGATGAAGTGTCGCTCGAACCGGTTACGGGCGCTGCAAAACTCGCGCTGTTGCCGGGGGCGCTTTACCGCGGTTTCGTTCATGTGGCGCGCGGTGACCGCGCTGCGCATGAACAGTTCCTGCTGCAGTTCTGTGCGGGCGTGCGATTCTGGAGGCTTCGACGGCCTTTCGATTCGCTCCGATTCGGCACGGATGTGGAGGTTATTTCGCAGATGCTGCGAAGCGCGCACACGGACAATAACCCATGAAGCACGGGACTTAATGCAAATCTGCCCTTTCTGACTTGCT
>JAZKBJ010000054.1:10628-16447 GCA_040388685.1 Pseudomonadota bacterium | reverse complement strand
ATCTTGCGATGGCAGGACCTAAACCTGCTGCGTCTACCAGTTCCGCCACGCCCGCATCCGGCGAAAAGCGAGCGGTGCCCCTATCGCAGTGGCCGGGAAAGGGCAAGCACCTTGGATTTGCCACCTGCGACTAGCGGTGGAACCGGGTATGAAGGCGGCGAGTTGATCAGCCGAAGCCCCATTTGAGGACCACGAGCATGGCCACGACCCCCGATTCCCCCCAGCCCGACCGAATCGAACCGCAATCGCCCCCCGAAAGCCCGCCGGTGACCCAGCCCGACGAAATGCCGCCCGCTATCCAGCCTGACGAAACGCCGGTGGTGGAGCCGGATCAGGTCGAGCCGATCAGTCCACCCGAAGTGGTGCCGACTGCGCCTGAGTGACTCGGGGCCTGACTGACTCGGGGACTAATTGATTCGGATACGTCAGCTCAACAGTTTGGCGAGAAGTTGGAGTATCCCGAGCTTCTCGCTCGCGCCACGCGAAGGGGCCGCCCGGTCGTCGCTCGCGCATTCGAGGCAATAGGCCCGCATCCCGCCACCTTCGATCAACCGGGTGACGTCCGACTGCACCCGCATGAACAGGCCTTGCTGACGGGCGGACAGGGCTCCGGCCAGATCCTGCGCGCGCGCTTCGGTGTCCTTTTCGCTTTCCATCTGCTTGAGCAACGCGACAAACGGGCTGGGCTGGGTCTGGACGAATTCGGCGTGCCATTCGGTCGCGCCCGCCTTCTTTGCGGTCCACGCCACGGCGGCATCAAGATTGCCGAATTCGTCGACAAGGCCAAGCTGGCGCGCGGTGCCGCCGTCCCAGATGCGGCCCTGCCCGATCTTGTCGATTTCCGCCGGGGTTTTGCCGCGCGACTTGGCGACATAGCCGATAAAGCGGCCATAAGTCTGTTCGACCTGTCCCTGCAGCAGCGCGCTGACTTGCGGACTAAGACCGCCGATCAGATCGGGCTGGCCCGAAAGCGGCGTTGTGCGGACCTGTTCGGTGGTCACGCCATAGGCCGGGAGCGTGGCTTCGAAGCTGGGCATGATCGCAAAGACGCCGATCGAGCCGGTGATCGTGCTGGGTTCGGCAAAAATGCGCTGGGCGGGCGTGGAGACCCAATAGCCGCCGCTGGCTGCCACGCTGCCCATCGAGACGGCAACCGGCAGGCCCTTGGCGCGAACCCGTTCGACAGCCGCGCGGATGCGCTCCGACGCCATGACCGAACCGCCCGGCGAATCGACACGCAGGACAAGCCCTGCGTAATCGTCGCTCTGCGTGACGCTATCGACCAGATCGGCAATGCGGTCGCCGCCTGCGGTGCCGGGCCCTGCATCGCCATCGACGATTTCGCCCGCGACGGTGACGACCGCGATGGCCTTGCCCGCCGAGGGTAGCGACTTGTCTGCCAGATAAGTGTCAAGCTCGGTGGCCTTGAACGCGCCCAGCGGGCCGTCGCTGTCCGCACCGACGATTTCGGCAACGCGCTGACCGAAGGCGACGCGGTCGCCGACACGGTCGACCAAGCCGGATTTGACCGCAGCCTGTGCGGCGTCGCCGCCTGCATCGGCCACCCATTTGACCGGATCGGTCAGCGCAGGCCGCAGATCGGCCTTGGGACGGGCGCGCTTCACGTCGTCCTGCCAGTTCTGCCAGACCGCGCCGAGCACGGCGTTCAGCGCCTCGCGCGATTCGGGCGAGGATTCGCTGCGGATGAACGGCTCGACCGCGCTTTTGTAGGTGCCGACCTTGAACACGTGGGCGTTGACCTTGAGCTTGTCGAGCAATCCCTTGTAGAACAGCATGGTGCCGCCCGGGCCGGTGATCGCCACGCCGCCCATCGGATCGACCCATGCCTCAGTCGCGTGCGCGGCAAGCTGCACGGTATCGTCATTGTAGATCAGTGCGCGGACAAGAACCGGCTTCTTCGCGGCGCGGACCTTGTCGAGCGCAGCGCCGACGCTGGCGACCTGCACGCCCGATCCGCCGGTAAACTGTTCGAGATCGAGCACCACCGCCTTGATTCGGGTGTCAGTCGCCGCAGCCTCGATCGCGCGAACGAGATCGCGTTCGACATATTCGGGCTGGGGCGCATCGCCCGACATCAGCAGGCTCGCGGGCGAAACTTCGCTCGCCTCTTCGACGATGCCGCCGTCCAGCTTGAGGTAGAGCGCGCCATCGCGGACCATGCCGGGGCTGGGCCGCGAGGACAGCGCGGCATAAAGTGCTGCGAAAAACAGCAGCAAAAGCAGCAGGACCAAGCCATCCTTGATGGCGACGAGGATCTTCCAGACCGAACGGGCAAAGCTCATGGGCGCGGACTCTATTGTGGACGACCCATCTTTGCCAGCGGGAAACCGCTTGAGCCGATCCCGCCTGCCCACTAGGGAACTGGTTTCAATGCAAAGCCCGAACTCCCCGCAGGCAGGCCGCTACCCAGCGGGCGGTCTTGCCTACCCGCACCGCGACCTGACCGGCATCGGCCAGCTTGCCCGGCATGAGATCCTCTATCTGCTCGACGAGGCGGAGCAGTGGGTGGACCTGAACCGGCAGAGCCAGAAGAAAACCGATCTTCTGAACGGTCTGACCATCATCAACGCCTTCTTCGAAAACTCCACCCGCACGCTGCTGTCTTTCGAGATCGCGGGCAAGCGGCTGGGCGCGGACGTGGTCAACATGCATGCCGCCACCAGCAGCGTGAAAAAGGGCGAAACGCTGATCGACACGGCGATGACACTCAACGCCATGCGCGCCGATGCCATCGTCATCCGCCACGCGAGTTCGGGCGCGGTGCGGCTGATCGCGGAGAAGGTGGACTGCCCTGTGCTCAACGCGGGCGACGGGCAGCACGAGCATCCCACCCAGGCGCTATTGGATGCACTGACCATGCGCCACGCGCTGGCCCTGCCGGTGGGCGCAGACCTCAACGGGCTGAAGGTCACCATCTGCGGCGACATCCTGCACAGCCGCGTGGCGCGGTCGAACATCCTGTGCCTGACCGCGCTGGGGGCAGACGTGCGCGTCTGCGCGCCGCCCGCGCTGATGCCCGATGCGGTCGAGGCGATGGGCGTGACGCCGGTTCATGACTTCGACGCGGCGCTGAAAGGCGCGAACGTGGTGATGATGCTGCGGCTCCAGCAGGAGCGCATGTCCGGGCAGTTCATCCCCTCCCCGCGCGAATACCGGCACCTCTACGGCCTCACGCCCGAACGGCTGGCGCGCGCGGAACCCGACGCCTTCGTGATGCATCCGGGGCCGATGAACCGGGGAATCGAGATCGATTCGACCGTGGCCGATCATCCGACGCGCAGCCTTATCACCCGGCAGGTGGAAATGGGCGTGGCGATCCGCATGGCCTGCCTTGAGGTGCTTACGCGCAGAACGCGCGGCGTGCCGGGCTGGGAAGCCGAAAAGGGAGCGGCAGCATGATCGCGCGGCCTCTCACGATCACCGGCGGGCGGCTGGTGCTGGCGTCGGGCGAACCGCAGATGGGCGCGGTACGCTGCGAGGGCGGACGGATCGTCGCGCTGGGCGATATTGCGCCGCAGGACGGCGACGCGGTGTTCGAAGCCAAAGGCGCGCTGGTCGCGCCGGGGCTGGTCGATCTGGGCGTGTTTGCCATCGACAAGCCTGCCTTCCACTTCGGCGGAATCACGCGTGCAGGCCTGATGCCCGATCAGGGCCCGCCGCTCGATCACCCGGCGCGGGTGCGGTTCGCGGCACAATCGGGCAAGCCTGATTTGTGGGTCCATCCGCTTGCCGCCGCAACGCGCGGGCTGGAGGGCAGCGAACTCGCCGAACTGGCGCTGATGCGCGATGCGGGCGCCAAGGCCGTAGCCACCGGGCGCGGCTGGGTCGGCGATTCGGGTGTGATGCTACGGCTGCTGCGCTATTGCGCGATGCTCGGGCTTGTCGTGGTGACCCATGCCGAGGATGCGGCTATCACCGGCAGCGCGGTGGCGACGGCGGGCGAAGTGGCGACCCGGCTGGGCCTGCCGTCTGCGCCCGCAGAAGCCGAGGCGCTGGCCGTGGCGCGCGACATCGCGCTGGCCGAACTTTCCGGCGCGCATGTCCATTTCCGGCAGGTGACAACCGCGCGGGCACTCGATCTTGTGCGCGAGGCAAAGGCGCGCGGCATTCGCGTCACGGCGGGTGTGACGCCCGCGCACTTCATCCTGTCCGATCTCGAACTGGTCGGCTTCCGCACATTCTGCCGCCTCTCGCCCCCGCTGCGCAGCGACGACGACCGCAAAGCCGTGATTGCCGCGATTGGCGACGGCACGATCGACGTGATCTCGTCCGGACACGATCCGCGCGGGCCGGAGGACAAGCGCCTGCCCTTCGCCGATGCCGAACCGGGCATGGCCGGGGCCGAAACACTGCTGCCGCTGACGCTGACGCTGGTGCGCGACGGGGTGATCCCCATGGCGCGCGCCTTCGAACTGCTCAGCGCCAATCCGGCGCAATTGCTGGGCGTAAACGCGGGCAGGCTGCACGTCGGCGCCGAGGCCGACATCGCCATCGTCGATCCCGCGCGCCCGTGGGTGGTCAATTCCGACAAGATGGCAGCAGCGGCGGGCAATACGCCGTTCGATCGCAGGCCGGTGGAAGGCCGCGTGGCCGCGCTGTTCAAGGGCGGCACCAAGGTCGATTAATGGAAAAGGAAAGGGCGCGGGAAGCCTTTCGGCCTGCCGCGCCCTTCCGTCCCGAACTGAAATTGCTGTTTAGCGGCGGGCCATCCGCGTCTCGACAGCGCGCTGGCCGGGCAGTGCATCAGCCGTACCGCGCAGGACGAGGCAGACCCCGCCGCGCGCCTTGACCGAGCCGCACAGGGAGTTGGCGGCAGCATATCCGGCAAAGCCCGCGGCCTGAACGCGCCAGAACTGGCGGCCATTCACCGTGACTTGCGTGGTGACATTGCGATAGCCGGCGAGCGCCGGGTTGCGCGTGGCAAAGTGCCGCCAAGCACGGCGCGCGCCTTCAGCGCTGCCGAAGGAGCCGAGCTGGACGAGGTGCGTGCCCTTGGCGGTGGTGACGGCGGCGATCGGCTTGCGCGCAGGGGCTTCGCCGCGCGGAGACTGCACGATCCGGGGCGCGACGACGCGCTGGACGCGCTGAACCGGCTGCGGTTCGGGAGCCAGCTGCGACACCTGCTGCACGGGCGTGGAAGGCGGCAGGTCTATCATCGCAAGCTGATCGGACTTGCTCTGCGACGAGGCATCGGCAAGCGCGGGCTGCGGTGCGGCGGCCGTGTCGGCAGCGGGAAGTTCCGCAACCGCAGCCTGCGCCAGCGGTTCGGCTCGGGTTGCGGCCTCTGCTGCCATCTGTTCGGTGGCCGGGAAGTTGGCCAATGCAAGCGCGGTCGGCTGTCCAGCGTCACCACGCAGCGGCACCGCCAGCAGGTTGGCAACGCGTTCGCGGGTAAGTTCGGGCTGGCCCATCATCGCCCACTGTTCCATCCGCTCGCCCAACTGGTCGGCGGGCAAGTCCTGCGCGGCCATCATGCGCGATTCGCGCCATTGCCCGGACAGGGCATAAGCCAGCGCGAGGTTCTGGCGCACCTTGACGGTGTTCTCGCCGCCACGCAGCGTGTCCGACAGGACGGCAACGCCCTGGCGCGCCTGCCCCGCCAGCGCGAGCGCAAGACCATAATCGGCAGGTGCGATCGTATCACGGTAGGAATTGAGCGTATCGACAGCTTCGGCGTAGCGGCCCAGCGCCACGTCGGCCAGCGCGAGGCTGAGCGCTGTGCGGTTGCTATCTTCGCCCAGTTCCATCGCTTCGTCATAAGCCTGACGCGCGGATTCAAAGCGTCCGGCCTTGAGATA
>JAZKBJ010000054.1:9270-10618 GCA_040388685.1 Pseudomonadota bacterium | reverse complement strand
GTTGCCGAGCAGCACGCGGTAGGCCGCGTTGCGCGGATCGGCGAGCACGGCCTGTTCGGCATTGTCGACCGCCGCCTTGGTGCTGCCCTTTGCCAGTGCCGTCTGCGCAGAAGCCGCGAACTTGCCCGGGTGAGTGCCGCCCGCGGCGCAACCGGTGAGCACGCCAGCGGCAAGTGCGGTCGAAATGACCAGCCGCGCAGTGCGGGAGGGGACGAAAGCAGAGAGAAGGCTGGTCATGGTCCGGATAGTCCTTCGGTCAATCAGTTGCGCGTCGCGCGCCGGGCGAGATCTTCGATCCCGGGTTGATCGGCGAGAAAACGGTCAAGCGCCTCGATCACGACAGCCTGTGCACTGCGTTGATCGAGCATGCAGGCAAGGCGCAGGCGCAAATGGCGATATTGGTCGAGCCGCAGCGTAAAGGCGGCCTTGCGGCCCTCGCTGAGCGCCGAGCGCACGACCTTGCCGCCCTTCGTCCGGCGTGCCGGACCCGTAACGGGCGGCATTTCGGCAACGGCGGCAGTCAGCGCTTCGATCTGCTGGACAATCGACGGTACTTCGGCGGGCAGCGCTGCAGGGGCGGGCAGATCTTCGGGCAATTGCGCGCGTTGAGGCGCGTCTTCACCCATGTCGTTCCAGCCAAGATCGTCAGGTTCCACCGCAGGTGCGGCTTCGCCCATGCTGACCAGCACTCGGCGCTGCTCTTCCATGGTCATGGCAAGCTGCGGGCGCATGGCGGGACGCGCGGCACCCTTGCGGGCGAGCAGTCCCGAGGACAGCGAGGCGAGAGGTTTGGCGACGCTCATAAGCCCTCCCCTGCTCACGAACCGGCTACGCGGCGACCGAAGCCACCCATTGGTCGCTGTGCACTACCTGCCATCGGCATGGTGGCAGCGGGCTGCGGCACGGAAAAGACGGTGCGGCGAAAGTTCTTTTCGAGGCGTTCGGAAATATAGGTCCACAGCGCGGTCACTTCGGCGGCGGACTTGCCGCCCGGATCGCATTCCATGACCGTGCGGCCATCGATCATCGAGGCGGCAAAATCGGTGCGCTGGTGCAGCGTTACGGGAGCGACAGTGCCGTGCTGCGACAGCGCGACAGCGGCTTCCGACGTGATTCGCGCCTTGGGGGTGGCAGCGTTGACGACAAAGATCAGCGGCTTTCCGGCGCGGTCGCACAGATCGACCGTGGCGCCGACGGCGCGCAGATCGTGCGGGCTGGGACGGGTGGGCACAACAATCAGTTCGGCAACCGAGATGACCGACTGGATGGCCATGGTAATCGCAGGGGGGGTGTCGATCACGGCCAGCTTGAAGCCCTGCTGGCGCAGGATTGCCAGGTCGCTGGCAAG
>JAZKBJ010000054.1:1302-9196 GCA_040388685.1 Pseudomonadota bacterium | reverse complement strand
TCTGGGCAAATGCCGGGAATTCAGCCTCGCGCTCGTTCCACCAATCGGACAGCGAACCTTGCGGATCGATATCGATCAGCACGACCGGGCCTGCGCCCGCGCGCTGGGCCTGAACGGCGAGATGACCGGACAAGGTCGTCTTCCCCGAACCACCCTTTTGCGATGCCAATGCCAGTACGCGCAAAACCAATTCCCCCGAAAGTCGTAAACTTCACCGATAGGATTCGCAGATTGGATTGAAATTTTGGTTAAGATGCACAGGCCACCGCATTCAGGTTTGCGCGCAAGTCTTGAATTTGCCTGTGCCGGACCGTCGGGAATGCGCGCTAAGACTTCGCTAACGCCTCGTTGACTATATGGTGCGGCGGTAAAGACCGGCGTCATGTCCGGCGATTCAGGGTCGGCAATTCACCGGATCACTGCCCGCTTAGAAGCAGGGCAAGACGAACATGGACGGACTTTGATACAATGGCTCACCGCAAGCATACCGCCACACGACGGTCCGGATTGGCGCTGGCACCGGCTCTGCTGATGCTGACGACCGCTCCGGCACTGGCAGACGTCAAGGCCGGCGTGGACGCATGGTCGCGCGGGGAGTTCGCGGGCGCGGTCAAGGAATGGCTTGGCCCGGCGGCCAAGGGCGATGCCGATGCGCAGTTCAACATGGGCCAGGCGTTCAAGCTGGGCAAGGGTGTGCCGCAGGACACCAAGCGCGCCGAAGCATGGTATCGCAAGGCCGCAAGCCAAGGCCATATCAAGGCCGCCGATACGCTCGGCCTATTGATGTTCCAGGATGGGCGCAAGGCTGATGCCCTGCCCTTCCTGCAGGCCTCGGCAGAGCGCGGCGAGCCGCGCGCGCAGTACATTCTGGGCATTGCCCATTTCAACGGCGACATCGTCGGCAAGGACTGGGTGCGCGCCTACGCTCTGATGAGCCGCGCGGCTTCGGCGGGTCTCGAACAGGCGACGCGAAGCCTTGCGACGATGGACGGGATCGTGCCGCTGGAGCAGCGCCAGCTTGCCATGTCCCTGAGTTCCGAGCTTGAGCAGAAAGCGCAGGAAAACCGGTCGCGTCAGTTTGCTGCGGCAGATCTCGGCGTGTCAACTGCCCCGACCGCGCCCTTGCGCACGGTCATTCCCGGCGGCGCGCTGCAACGTGCGGATATTCCGCCGTCGGTCCCTGCGCCCAGCGGTCCGGTCACCGCCGGGGCCGATTTCGCCAATCCTGTGACGATGCCCGGACCCAAGCATATCTCGGTAGCGAAAAGCCTGCCCGCCAAACCTGTTGCGGCGGCGATCAAGCCTGTTGCTCCTGCCCCGAAGCCGGTTGCGCCCAAGCCTGCGGTGACGACGCCTGCTGCAAAGGGCAACTGGAGAGTGCAGTTGGGCGCGTTCGGTGTGAAGGCCAATGCCGATGGCCTCTGGACCAAGCTGCGCGGACGCCCGGAGCTTGCCGGACATACCCGCATCGATCTTGCCTCGGGCAGCGTGACGCGCCTGCTGGCAGGCGGGTTTGCCGGACAGGCCGAGGCTGACAAGGCCTGCGCCGCGCTCAGGTCTGGCGGGTTCACCTGCCTGGTGGTAAAGCCCTGATGGCTTGGACACGGACCTCCCCCGCAGCCGCATAGAGGCGGTCGATTTCCTGCGCGGCGTGGCCGTGCTGGGGATTCTGGCGATCAACGTGACCGGCTTCTGGGGGCCGTCGCTGGCGACGTTTTCTCCCGCCATTCCGCGCATGGAGCCGGGCGGCGCGGCATGGTTGGGCTTTGCCTTCGTGGTGTTCGAGGGCAAGATGCGCGCGCTGTTCAGCCTACTGTTCGGCGCAAGCATGGTGCTGTTCGCGCACAGTGCCGAGCGGCAGGGCGCCGACCCGGACATCGCCCAGATCCGGCGACTGCTGTGGCTGGCGCTGTTCGGGTATCTTCACTTCGCGCTGCTGTGGTGGGGCGACATTCTGTTCACCTATGCGCTGTGCGGGCTTGGCGCGCTGGCGCTCAGGCGGCTTTCGCCGTGGCAACTGGTGGGCATCGCGGTGCCCTTCTACGCCCTGTCACAGAGTGTCGAGGCGCTGCTTGCTCTCCCCGGCATCTTCACCGAACAGGCCGTGCTGGCGGGAATGGCCAGCCCCGCCGACGTCGCCGAGCAGGCGGACATGATGATCCGAATCGGCGAATCCGTCGCGGCGGATGTGTCCGTTCTGCAGGCAGATTTTGTCGAGGCGATCCAGTTGAAGCTGGGCAGCGCCGCGCTCCAGCCGCTCACCGTGACACTGGCGACCTTCACCGAGACGATCCCGCTCATGCTGATCGGCATGGCGATGGTGCGCGGCGGGTTCTTCACCGACTGGTCGCGGGCGCGGCTTGCGGTGGTGGCGGCTGGCGGCATCGTGTCAGGCGGCGCGGCCTCGCTGCTGGCGGTGCAGTGGCTCGCCGGACATGACTGGCCGCCTCGCGCCATGTTTTTGGCAATCGAAGACGGCATGGCGCTGCCGCATCTGCTGATGGCGCTGGGCTATGCCGCCGCGCTCGTGCTCGTCTTCCCGCATGTGCGCGATGGTGTGATCGGGCGCGCGCTGGTCGCGGCGGGCCGCTGTGCCTTTACCAACTACCTTGGCACAAGCCTTCTGATGGGTGCGATTTTCTGCGGCTGGGGGCTGGGGCTTGGCCCGGAAATCCCGCGTGGCTTGCTGCCCGCCTTCGTGCTGCTCGGGTGGACGGCGATGCTGGTCTGGCCGGGATGGTGGCTGGCGCGGTTCGGACAGGGGCCGCTCGAAGGGCTCTGGCGCAGGCTGGCCCTGCCCCGCCGTTAACCACGCCCGTAAAGGGTTCAAAGCCCCGCCGTCCCGGCGCGGGACGCGGCCTTATGGGGACTCGCAAGGCCACGCGTTAACGCCTATTTCCTAACGTGAAAGGAACGGCGTGGTCATGGGCAAGCAGCAGAACCTCTGGAGCAAGCGCTGGGTGCGCATGCCGCTGGGCTTCATCGCGACCTCGCTCGCCTCGCTCCTCGCGTTCCATGCCGGGCAGGATATTGCCGAGGTCGCGTTCGGTAACGGCACGGCAGAAGCTGCTCCCATGTTGATCGCAGCGCCAAAGCCTGCTGCCCCTGCCCCCAAGCCCGCCGACGGCCCGTTCGTGGTCAAGTCCATCCTGCCGATTGGTGAACCCATCAAGTTCGGCAAGTTCTACTGGGACGAAACCCACGCCCCTGCCACCGGCCCGCTGGTGGTGACCGTGGACCTCACCGCGCGCGTCATCAGCGTGTTCCGCGACGGGCATGAGATCGGCGCAGCCGCGATCCTCAAAGGCTATGGCGAGAAGCCGACGCCGACCGGCGTGTTCCCGATCACCGAAAAGGACGCCGATCACGTCTCGAACATCTATGACGCGCCGATGCCGCACATGCTGCGCCTGACCAATGATGGCGTGTCGATCCACGGCAGCAAGGTCGAGGCGGGCTATGCCACCAACGGCTGCGTAGGCGTGCCGGACGAATTTGCGAAGAACCTGTTCAAGCTCGCCAAGCTGGGCGACAAGGTCATCATCACCGACGGCAAGAAGATGACCATCGGCGATCCGATCCTGTCCGGCGAACACGCGAGCTGATCACAGCACCTCATACCCGTCACCCAGCGCGCCCTTTAGCTTTTCGAGCGCTTGGGCTTTCAACTGGTGGATGCGCGGAATGCTGACGCCGAGGACTTCGGCGATTTCAGCAAGGTTGAGTTCCTCGACGAAATAGAGCTGGATGATCATCTGCAACCGTTCGGGCAGATCGCCGATGGCTTCGGTGACCGCCTCGCGCATTTCCTGATCGGCGAGCATGGCGAAGCTGTCCGGGCGATCGTCGGCGAAGGCCGCATTGCTGTCGGAATAGGCATCGTCGATGTGCTCGAAGCGCAGCGGTTCGTCCGCCGAACGCTGGTCGCCCAGTTCGCGCTCGGTCAGGCCCATCGCCGCGGCGAGTTCCGCTTCGCCGGGAGGACGGCCAAGCTCTGTCGAAAGCAGTGCGGTCTTCTCCCGCAAGGCCCGCCTGCGTTCGGTGGCCGAGCGCGACAGCGGGGTGGAACGCCGGACGAGATCGACCATCGCGCCGCGCACGCGCAACTTGGCATAGGCGGCAAAGCCGTCCTCGGTCGGCCCGGAGTGGCGCTGCGAACATTCGGTCAGCGCTACCAAACCCGCCTGGATCAGGTCTTCCATTTCCATCCCGGCCCGGCCCGAGCCGTGGACGTGCCAGGCAAGGCGTTTGACCATGGGCAGAAAGCGGCGGATGCGGTCTGCGGCCTCGTCCTTCTTGTAGGCCTGTGCGGCGGCAAAGCCGCGTGGATCGTGTTTCATGCGGCTAGTCCCTCAAGGGTGGGCATCGGCTGGACCGGCTGTGGTTGCTCATCGCCGCCGATGACCGAGATGACCTCGATCGGCTGCGACGGGGGGAGTTCGGAAATCGACAGCACCAGGCACTGCGGCGCGCGCAGGCGCAGCAGGCTGGCAAGCGGACGGCGGGCGCGGGGCTGGACGATCAGCGCGATGGGCGGTGCACCGGGGCCACGCTCGGAAATGATCGCGGTGATGCGCTCACCAATGCCGCGCGCCAGATCGGGTTCGATCACCGGCTGTCCGGTCGCCGGGTCGTGCATCCCCGATACGATCATCTGCTCCAGCCCCGCTTCGAGGGTGACCACGGGCAGGCGGTCGTTCGGCCCGCAGATGCGCCCCACGACCATCTCGCCCAGCGCCGCGCGCAGGAGATCGACCAGCCGGTCGTGGTCGGCGGTCTGCTGCAGCGCCTGACTGAGCGCCGAAAGGATCGGCAGCGGATGGGCGATGGATATGCCGTCGTCTAGCAAGGCGTGGAACAGCCGGGTGAGCGCGCCCAGCGACATCGGCTGCGGATGAATCGTCTCGACCAACCCGGCGGAACGCTCCTTCACACCGTCGAGGATCGCCTTGACCTCGTCCGGGCCGAGCAGTGCGGAGGGGCGGTCGCCCAGCGCCTGGTTGAGGTGCGTGGCAATGACCGTGCTGGCGTCGACCGTAAGGAACCCCTCGGCAATGGCCAGATCGCGCTGTGCGGGTTCGATCCAGATCGCGGGGCAACCGAAACTGGGGTCCGTGGTCCTCTCGCCGCACAACCCGTGATCGGGATTGGCCTCGCCCGCGTCGATGGCGAGCACCTTGTCCGGGCGCATGTCGCCAAGGCCCACGGGCACGCCGCCGAGCAGGATACGGTAGGAATTGGGGCCGAGTTCGAGCGAATCACGCACGCGGAACTGCGGCACGATGAAGCCGAAGGTCTGGCTGAGCTGCTTGCGCACCCCGGTAATCCGCGCCACCAGCGGCGAGCCGTGCCGTTCATCGACCAGATGGATCAGGCCGTAACCCATCTCGACCGTGACCAGCGTGTGATCGCTGACTTCGTCGAGCGTGATCCGGCCCGGATCGACGGCAGGGGCCTCCTCGACCACGACCGGCACCGGGCGCGCCGCACGCTTCTTCAGCGACCACCACAGCCATCCGGCCAGACCGGCGGCAGGCAGGAAGATGAACTGCGGCATAGCCGGAATCACGCCGACCGCGCCCATCACGATGGCGACCGGCAGCCAGATTGCCGGATTGGCAAACTGCCCGCTGATCTGGCCGGTAAGGTCACGGCTGTCGGACACGCGGGTGACGATCACGGCGGCTGCGATGGACAGGAGCAGCGACGGCACTTGCGCAACGAGCGCATCGCCCACCGCGAGCGTCACGTAAAACTGCGCGGACTGCGCGGCGGTCAGTCCGTGGCTGATCATGCCGAGGCAGAAACCTGCGACGATATTGACGCCAAGGATCAGCAACGCGGCAACCGCATCGCCCTTCACGAACTTGGACGAACCGTCCATCGAACCGTAGAAATCGGCCTCGGTGGCAACTTCACGGCGGCGGGCCTTGGCTTCGTCGCCAGTCATCAGGCCAGCGGCAAGATCGGCGTCGATCGCCATCTGCTTGCCCGGCAAAGCGTCGAGCGTGAAGCGCGCGGAGACTTCGGACACGCGGCCCGCGCCCTTGGTGACGACCACCATATTGATGATCATCAGGATCATGAACACGAACAGCCCGACCGCGAAATTGCCGCCGATCAGGAACTCGCCGAACGCTTCGATCACATGACCCGCCGCCGCGCCGCCTCCGTGGCCGTTGACCAGAACGATGCGGGTAGACGCCACGTTGAGCGCGAGGCGCAGCAGCGTGGCGAAGAGCAGGACGGAGGGAAACGACGAGAAATCGAGCGGCTTTTCCGCGTTCATCGCCGCCATCAGGATCGCGATCGACAGCGCGATATTGAGGACGAAGAACACGTCGAGCATGAAGGTCGGGATCGGCACGACCATCAGAATGATGAGCGTGAGGATGCCGGTCGGCAGGGCGAATGCGGCGGGCGAACCGAAGCGCTTGAACATGGCTTAAAGCCCCAGCGCCGAAAGGCGGCCATAGGCCTGGCGGACATGCGCCGGGGCCGATCCGCCATCGTTCAAGGAAAATGTCTGGCGCAAGGTATCGGCCATCGATGCGGCAGCGACCGGTACGGGATTGCCGGTGCCTGCCCCCGCGCTCTGGAATTCGCGCGCGATCGGACCGCCGGTGAACTGCGCCTGCGCGGTGGCCGGCGTGACTCCCATCGAGGCAGCCCATTGCAGGGCTTCCTCGCCCGTACCGCCATCGGCCGCGCCCGCCATGCGCGTGCGGATCAGGCTCATGACCTCCCCCACCGAGCGCGCCGCGCCACCTGCGCCGTAAAACGTGGAGCGGTTGGACGCGGCGGCGGCCGGGAGGATCGACGCGGCGCTTTGCGAGGGATCGCTGCCGAGCGCGGTAAGGAACTTGCCCGCGCCGTCCGCGCCGAAAAAGTGCGCGAGATAGAGTTCGGCATGGTCGGGCTGGCGGCCCAGCACACCCGAAAGATAGGCGCTATTGTCATTGGCAAGCTCGCCCGCCATCAGCGCTGCGACTTGCGGATCGAAGCGCATGGCCAGCAGTTGTGCACGCGCGGCGGGATCGCGCACCGAACCGCCTTCGATCATGTCGCTCGCCCAGCCGAGGCCATGATCGGCGCCATGCTTGTCGAGCGTGCGCAGCCAGGTGTCGCCGGTGAACTGATAAAGGCCGCTCGCGCTTGAGGTGCGGGCGCGGGCGGTGGGATCAAGGCTGGATTCAAGCTTTGCCTGTGCCATCAGGTAGCCGAAATCGGCGCCGGTTGCCTGTGCCGCACCGGCAATGGCGGTGCGCACGCCCGAAGCAGCGCCAGATACCCCGGAACCGCCAGTGGCAGCCGGGGCATTCGGAAAACCTGAGAGGTCGTATGAACTCACGCTTCATCCCTTCCGGCCGCACAGGGGCGGCATCACGGAAGGGGTTCAGCAAGGCCTGTGCCAAATTGACAAAAACCCTGCCAAACGACTCAGGCGGTGCGCAGACGGTGGGCCTGAGGGCCTGCACGGTAGAGCGGCGTGGTGCCGGTCAGTGCATCGAGGCGCGAGGACACGTTGGCGGCTATCAAGTTGCGGACGCGGCGGTTCGCCTCGTTCAAGCGGCGTGCCGCATCGAGCAGCCCGCGGCATTCCTCGTCGATATTGTCGTTTCCGGCTTCGGCCAGCGTCCCGCACAGCGCCGACTTGTTCGCGGCGCAGCCCATGATCAGATCAAGGTCCAGCCCGGCAAGCGCGTGCCGTTCCTCCTGCAGCACGGCAAGCATCTGCCGAAGCATTTCGCGCATGGGAGCAGCAGAATCGGCAGGTTGCCCGGCCTGTGGGCGAGCAGCGTTCTGGATCGTCATCAGGAGGCAGTCCTCAGCAGCATTCCGGCAGCGATCATGGCGTCGGCACGCGGCAGCTGGTCCCAGCTTTCCAGTTCCA
>JAZKBJ010000054.1:0-1292 GCA_040388685.1 Pseudomonadota bacterium | reverse complement strand
GAACCAGCGGATAATTGCCCTTCTCAATGGCCTGACGGATATCCTTCACCCGTTCGACATCGACGGGGGCGACGCTTCCGGCGTCGAGCGCGGACGAGCGCTGGACCTGCGTAGCAGTACCGGCATCGGCGGGCGCAGACGTCTGCGCATCGACCGTCGTGGGCGCCGATTTGGCGGTGGTGGCAGTCTTGACCTGCACCGGCCCGACCGGGCGCGGTGCTCCGATATCAATTGGCGACATGGTGACGCTCCTAGCGTTTCATGCATCCAAGAACGGCGGTCTGAAGGGAGCTTTAAGGGCGAATACGGAAAAATTTTGCCGGGCGGGGAAACGAACCGGCAAGCGGCATCAATCCAGCGGCACGATCACCAGACCGGGGCGCGCGATGCGGGCGCGGATCGGCGTGGCCTTGATGCCGGTACGCACGCGAATCCACGCGCCGACTGGCCCGGCTTCCATCGCCTCGCCCGATTGCGACACAGTGAAGCCTTCACCCTCGGCCGAAATGGTCAGCGCCTCGCCGCGCGCCACCGCAGGCGGCAGGGCCGAGGCCGCATCTTGCCGCCCATTGCCGGAAACGGCAACGAACAGCCGCCAGCCGCCGGGATCGGGGCATTGCACCACCACGTTGTCCTGCCGCGTGCCGTACCAGGTGGTGACAAGCGCGCCGAAGCACGGCGCAAGCCGCATCCGGCGGTCCACAGGCAGCGCTGCGCCGCCCGGCTGGCCTGTGCCTGCGCCGGTAAACGCAGCAACCGCGCGGTCGATGCTGGCAAGATCGTAAAAACCGCCAGACTGGGCCAGTGCGGCTGATGCCACTGTCCCTGCAAGCAGCACGGCAAGAACGGATGCAGACTTCATCGTGTTTTCCCAAGGCTGTGTGAGCGCTTGGGAGGATGTCTCGCAATCATTGTGCCAAAGGCAGTGGGGCTGATTGGGTTTCGCTGGCATAGACAAACGAAACGCTCGCACCCGAGCGTGGGCCGGGCTCGACCAGAATGCGGGCGGCAGCGGCGCGGGGACCGCCCGCCACGGCAATCTCGTTCGCCTGCGCGATGGCCGCCGCGCGCCCGCCGCTGGCATAGCGAACGACGACCTGCACTTCGAGACGCGGGTCGGCTCCCACACTGCCCAGCCACCGGGCGAGCGGCGGCGCCTGAGGACTGGCGCTCCACACCGCGACCGGCTCGCTGCCGATGGCCGCGGCAATGGGCGGCGCTGCTGGCTGCACCACCGGTCTGCTTTGGCTGGCCTGCGCCAGCGCCGAAGCGGTGACGAGGAACAGGATCAG